>CAKKRK010000154.1 GCA_919902665.1 Nitrospiraceae bacterium | reverse complement strand
ACCAGTTCCGGAACGAATTTCTGAGCAGAAACGTCAATTAATCAGACCTTCCCTAACAAATTCTCGGGAGTTGCTCGCCTGAGAGCAGATCCAGAACACGATGCGTGCCGACAACAGTCCGCAGGACAACCATGGAAGGGTCGCGATCCGTCACCATGCCGATGTGAGCCGCCAGGCTGGCTGCCTTGTGCCGTCGCATCACAGCGAGCGCGGCTTCGGCTTGTAGAGCCGGTACGATCGCGACGAAGCGTCCTTCATTCGCCACATAGAGTGGATCGAGCCCTAACAGCTCACAGGCTCCACGCACCGGCTCGTTCACAGGAATGGTCGACTCATCCACCATCATGCCGACCTTTGCCGCCACAGCCAGTTCGTTCAGCACGCTAGCCAGTCCACCACGAGTCAAATCGCGCAGACAATGGATGTCGATTCCGCTGTCGAGTAAGTCCGCCACGATGTGATGCAACGGTGCTGAATCGCTTTTGATGTCGCCCTCGAACGTGAGTCCTTCCCTCACACTGAGCACCGCCACGCCGTGGGAACCAAGATCACCGCTCACAAGAATTGCGTCACCCGGCTGGATCAACGTCGGCAAGACACGAACACCGGCTGGCACCAGGCCCACCCCGGACGTATTGATGAAAATCTCGTCGCCCTTGCCGCGATCCACCACCTTCGTATCGCCTGTCACGATCGGCACACCTGCCGCTCGCGCGGCCTCGGCCATGGAGTTCACCACTCGCTGGAGCACGCCCATATTGAGGCCCTCCTCAAGGATGAATCCCGCGCTCAGATAGAGTGGCTTCGCGCCACACATGGCCAGATCGTTGATCGTGCCGTTCACCGCCAAACTCCCGATGTCACCACCTGGGAAAAACAGCGGATGCACCACATACGAATCAGTGGTGAACGCGAGCGTGCCCTTCTCCATCGGCCAGGTCGCGCCGTCGTGCAGGGGCGCCAGCATGGGATTGTGAAAGGCCCGCACAAATACGTCTTGAATCAACTCCTGCATGAGGCGACCGCCGCCACCATGTGCAAGCTGCACGGTGTTCTTTGCCGAGATCGGCAGCGGGCAAGCCTGTTCAAATGGTTTGTTGTCATGCACAGTCATTTGCTCACTCTTTCCGTCTAGACCTTACTTGTGGCATGGGAGCGGTACCGATAATACGCGGCGCACGCCCCTTCGCTCGACACCATCGGCGCACCTAACGGTTGCTCCGGCGTACAACGAACTCCGAAGGCCGGACAGTCCATCGGCTTGAGCAATCCCTGGAGAACCAGCCCGCTCTGGCATTCTGGATCTTCAATACCTATTGTGAGCTGGGAAAGTTCTCGTTCAAACTTCTGCTCGGCGTCGTAGGCGCTATAGGCAGACTTGAGGCGCAGGCCGCTCGCTGGAATTTCGCCGATACCGCGCCAGGCCCGCGACACTGGTTCAAAGACTTCATCGACGATGGTCCTTGCTGGTCGGTTCCCCTCCCGGTTGACCGAGCGCACATACTGATTCTCGACCTCGACCCGTCCTTCCTCCAACTGACTCACCAGCATCGCGACACCTTCGAGCACATCGAGCGGCTCGAAGCCAGTTACGACGATCGGTACTCGATACTTCTGTGCGATGGCCTCGTATTCTTCATAACCCATCACCGTACAAACATGTCCCGCGGCCAGAAAGCCTTGAATTCGGTTCTGAGGTGACGACAGGATCGCTTCCATCGCGGGGGGCACTAACACATGTGCAATCAACAAGCTGAAGTTCGTAACACCCAGCTGCTTCGCTTGCGTAACCGCCATAGCCCAGGCCGGTGCAGTCGTTTCGAATCCCACAGCAAAACAGACAACTTCTCGATCTGGATTTTTGCGAGCTATTTCGAGCGCATCCAACGGCGAATAGATGATTCGGACATCCCCACCCGCCGCCTTCACACTAAACAAATCACCACGGGAACCAGGCACACGCAGCATGTCGCCGAACGAGCAGAAGATCACCCCCGGCAAGGATGCGAGGCAGACAGCCTGGTCGATCAGGGATACCGAGGTCACACAGACCGGACAGCCTGGACCATGAACAAGCGTAAGGCGTTCCGGTAATAGGCTATCAAGTCCGAACCGCACGATCGCATGGGTCTGCCCGCCGCAAACCTCCATGATCGTCCAGGGCTTAGTGACGGTGCGCTTGATAGCGCCGGCCAAGGTCTCAGCATGGCCGCGATCCCGAAACTCATCCACGTATTTCATGAGCGTGATTCCTCGCAACTACGTTGGCCGATATCGTTCCCGCGACTAGCTGGGTCTTCGTGGAGACTGACGACTTCGAAGAAGCGGGGAGGCATTAATACTCCTCCTTGTGAATCGGGTGCCGGCTCAATGCTCAAGTTAGGTCCCGCACGTGCGCTCCTCGTCATCGACGACACGAAACATTACTCGATCCGCTAGCGTCTCAAACGTAACTCGCTCTTCAGACACGTCCTCACAGTCAGCTCCAGATGCGGCTGCCTCAAGACACTTACGACCGCTCTTGTCAATGTACGTGACGCGAACAAGTGGCCTGTGGAAGTGCGCCCAGGTTCCCACAAGAAACTGCGATGCATGCACGCCGCGGAGTCGTGCATCCTGGTCCGTCGCGTCCTGGACATGGAGATGCGCAACATCACCAGAAACATCGACGTCAACGATATTGAAACCTTGGGTCGCGATGCCCACTGCAAATTGGAAGAACAAGATCTCTGGTCTGGGTTCAACCACACGGCGACCTCGGAGTGCGACCACGTTGTCAGCGATGAAGATGGACCTCGCGGTGCGCACGATACCCAGCACCTCTTGCATCTTGCGCGCAACAGCTACGAGTTCGTCGCGAGTGAGCTCGATCTGGTGCGTAACCTTACCGATTCGGTAGTTACATACGATGCGGCCGTTCTGGATGGTTGCCGAGTGATGCTGTGCCACATTCCGCCAGTGATGCAGCTTGATGTCCCACGGCGGAGGCTCAACGATGCCCGGCGCCCGAAGCGTCTGATGGAGCTCCTCAACCGCTGCTCCGAACTTCAGAGCCAGAATGTCCTCAACATCAGTCTTCCGACGCCGTCGGATACGAATCTGATGAAGGAGGGCCTTCAGCTGTGGCTGCACGCAAGCTTCAAGAAGGCCGCCGACATTGCGCAGAACCTCGAGGCGAAGTTCATCGAGCTCAAGGCCCGTCTTATCAACCTCCATGAGATAGAGCGACATGAACTCTGACATCGCTCGCGCAATCGGCTCGTCCCAGGCTTCTAGCGCTGCAACCGATTCGCGCTGGTCCTGAGCTAGAGCTTCACGGTATTCGGCCAGAACGCCTGCGAGCATTGATGAAGCCCAGGCATCGACCTGAATGTTGCTGATGCTTACAGCCTCGTGGGCGAGAATCGATATGGGGACATCCGTTAGCACCGATGGATTCTGAAAGTGTGGTCGTAGGATCGCCAAGGTCTCAGCCTTGACTTCGTCCGGAGTCCGTCCCTCTGCCGCCCAGGAGAGGTAGGGGCTGTGAGCGCGGATGCTCGCAATCAGCTTCTCGTGGACCTTCACCAAAGTGAACCTAACACCCTGCCGCTCAGCCGCGAGCGGCGTTCATTTCCCGCTCAAACCGCGCCGGCTTCTTAGTAAATAGGGGGCTGAGCACTACTTCAGATGGCCGATCAGCCCGTTTGGGACATCCCGCGTTCTTTCCCATTCAAATTCTTCTCTGACCCCTATTTTCCTTATGCATAAAATTTAGGGGGGTCTGCCCCCTTAAAGTCCATCTCATCAAGTACGCGGTCAGTTCCATCACAGATCTCGATCTGTGCCTCAAGAGCCTTGATGTAGTACTCTGCCTTTCGCAGAGCACCGGGGTTGGCCTGGTCTACGGAAGCACGCACCCCCGCGATGAGCTTTTCAATTATCAAGCGCATGTTGAGGTTTGACTCTCGTTCGCTCTTCACATCAAACTTGTGTCCTAGGAAGTCACCGAGGACGACCGAATGGGACAACATCGTAAAAGGAAAGACAGCCGCGGCGTCTCCGTCCCAGCGAACCATTCGTCTGAACATCTGTTGGACACACGTGTCTTCGCAGTTATCGACGTACTCGAGCACACTTCTAGCCACCTCCACGAACGGCGTGCCACGTTCATCCGCCTCTCTTTTAAAAACAGCGACTTGGGACTCCTTTTGATACGCTTCTTGGTAGCCGCTCCCAACAAACTGACTGTCGGTGTGAAAGATCTTCCCTCTGGTAATGTATCCGCGGCACATTGTGCCGGATTGCAGCAATCTAAAGACAGCCCTGCGGCACTGGTCGATTAGGTTAATCACTCCGGCGGGAGAAACTTCAATTGATAGTACAGCACAGTCCGAAACTTGGGTGAACCGGAAGTCGAGATCTTTCTGTAGATAGGACGCAGCAGGGCAGATGATGGGACCGTATTGCCCGAAGTGATCGCGCTCACCTGCCGAACCCAACTTCTTCAGTATATCCAGAATCTCAGGCAGCGACTTGCCAGTGCCAACCTCCGCCGAACTTACATAGTCCTTGAAGCCTAGCACATCAAGGAAGGCAATGAATTTCTCGCGGAACTCCATCTGTTCGTGGCTCCGGCCAATAGTGCAAGTCAATACTCATAGGGCTCAGAGTGCAACCTGAGAGAGGCGGTCAGCTCGTGTCGGACGCCCCCGCGTCTCCCCTATCAATCGCCTTCCGACTTGAGTGCCAACCTCTTCTTGGAAGGCGTCGCTTCCCACCACTCGCCCCTGCTGCGTCGCTTTCCGGATGCGATCCCATTCATTATCAGACACCGAGGCCTCCAACCAATTGGCATATACCGCTGCTCGCACCTGCGGGCTGTCCCCAAAGTGACGATGAATAGTTCTCTGACCCCCATTTTTGTGATTCAATGTCAGATCTCATCTAGATTTCGGCATCTAAATTCTGGAGCTGATTTACCACTCCGCAAAGGATTAGCAGAAAATATTTCAGCTTGTTATTCTCCCGATCTTTGGGATCGGCGCCTGGTGCATGAATGTCGATGTGGCGATCGGCTGTCTTATACATCTTCTCAATTCGTTCCGGAAGATGTTGTGTCTCAATATCATGCGCAAGACGATTGCGGACGGAATTTAAGGATCGCAGGGTTTTCCACAACCATTCTTCCTTGGAAGATTTCTTGCGCAAACTTTGTACGAGTACCAGTATTTCCGAGTAAGTCCATTGAGCCAAATCGAGTGCTTCCGGATTCGCAGTTTTAGTTTGAATAAATCGGAAAAGCATTGCTTCAGACACCAGGTGGGCTGCCAAGATAGATGTGGCATCGTCTGCTGCAGACCAAATCTTTCGAAAGGCTGTCGAACCAGCTTCTTCACGAGAACGTACGAAATGCACTTGCGGCATAAGGGAGATCTACCAATGTTTAGGCCAATCCGCGTAAGAGCCGGATGTGCCGTTTTCTGCCGTCTAACACGCCATCGAATGTTCCGAGCATAACGCCATTGGAACGATTTGTTAGGCCGTTGTTTGCCGGGTTACTTTTCCAACAACCTGCCACTGCGCCTCGATCGTGTCCGCTGACAAGTCGGCCCCACAATCCCATTCGACAAAATACCCGCCATTGACGACCTTCTTAAATTCGGTCTCGTCTCGAAGCGCCTCGAACGCCTCATACTGTAGATAAGGGCTGACATCAAACCGGCCAACCCGGCCATCATCCGCCACAATGGAGAGTACGCAGTTTGGTTGTGCCTCGAGTTCCACAATTCTCATTGATCAAGTCCTTTGATTGGAAAAGGTGTCTTACCGTTGACAGCCAAGTCCCAGTCAGCCAGCAAATCTTCTTGATGAATCTCAATCCATGCGATAACCAATTTGTGCTTATTCGGGGGCAGACCACCGGCCAAAAGCGTTCCGTCGGGAATTGAGTACACTGCTACTTGGCCTTGGTAATCGGCATGGATGTGTGGCATGTGATGTTTCTCGATGTCTCGAAAGAACATCCGAATGAGAATGCCGTAAAACATGGAAATCGTTGGCATACTATTTTGCTCTGTTATCTATAGCATCGAGCCCTGTATAGGCCGATCCGCATAGGAGCTGACTATGCCGTGTTCCGCCCACATCACACCCCATTGAGCGTTCCGAGCATAACGCCATAATTGTTGGCGTTTCAATAATGAGGGCGGGCGGGACCTCTGAATGCAGTATATCGCTATGCGGCCAATTTGACAGCGACAGTCAGGCCGGCCTTAGCACAGAGACCAACCAGGTAGTCGAGGGATAGCTTGTCGACCTTGTTGCACGCGATCTCTGAGATGCGCGGTTGAACCACACCAAGACGTTTGGCCGCCTGTGCCTGCGTCAATCTTTCGCGAGTCGTCCACTTGCGCAGTGCTTCCGCAACATAACGGCTGCCTCGTGCGTGATCTTGTAGCGCCGCGCTGCCAGATTTATGTCCGTCTTGAAGAGCCACTCATCACGTTCTCTTCGGATCAATATGCTTCGTCCATTCATCCATCGTCGTAACCGGATGAATTGCGCCGATTTGGGTCGGGGCCAACGGTTCGAAAAATTCCAAGAGAGACTGATAATTCTTGGCCTGAACGGTGATGTAGTACGTATGCTCCGTAACCGCCACATAGGCACTCAGGATCTTCACCCCTTTCTTGGCGGCGAGGTCCCGCTTGGCCCAGAACTCATTGAGCATCGTGGCTCCCTCTTTACTTCTTCCCGGGCAATTCTCAGGCGTGTGCGTCCAATGAGCTACAAACAACATCCCGTCGTTATCATCCATAACTTTCCTCCTCGTTTAAGCCCAATAGGGGGTCAGAGTGCAATTTCAGCTGAGCGATCAGCTCGTTTCGGACGCCCCGCGTTCTTTCCCATTAGCCGTTCTTTCAGCCCATCACCCTGTTGGGGAATGACACTTCGAGCACAACACACCCGACATCGGTCTTAAACGGACCATGACGTTCCCCGGGAGGGCGACTGGCGTAGTCTCCCGCTTCAAGCCAGCAATCGAAGGCCTGGTCGTACAGCCGCCCGCTGACAATGAAGACCTCCTCCGGGTAGGCATGGGTCTTTCCCCCGAACGACGACGTATCAGCGCCAGGCAAGAAGCGAGTCAGCCTGGTGTATTCGCCCGTCACCGTATCGATACTCAGTGTGATCTCCTCGGCCATCCCTTCCAGACGTCCAGCGGGTCCGTTGATCGGGAGCCAATGGGTTCCAGTAGGTTGTGGTCGATTTCGACATTCCAGTCGTGGCGTAATGTGAAGTCTGGCAGCTAACCAATGCTACGACTTAACGATCCATGGCCTGCTTCCGCGACTGCGGAGTTACCCGGCGCGCGCTAGTTTTGGGCGTGTTCGAGTCGAGCGTGAAGTTCGAGAGCGCGAATGATGCTCCGCATAGGCATCGAGCAGCCGCCGGATCATGCGCTGGTACTGCGTGTGATGTTTCCGCGCCTCACCCTTGAAGAACTCGACGCTTCTCTTGCTCAACGCAATGGTGACCTTGACACCTTCGTCCCGAAAGACCAGTTCTTCTGGCCGAGGAAGGAAGTCAGGAACGACCCTGAGATCTCCGAGAGGTTCGTCGGTGTACTTGGTTTTCTCGCTCATAGATGCGCCTGCCTTTCCGCCAGTAGCCGGCTCCAAAAATCCTAATGACATCATGGCGAAACGTAAATCGAACGGTCAGGACTCCGCCATCGACCCAGCCAAAACAGTAATGCCGCTGCTCGTTTGAGCTATGAGACAGATCTTCCGCGATCACGCGGCGTGGGTCAGCAAAGGCAAACTGGGCCTTTGTGAAGGAGATTCCATGTTTGCCTTGGTTTTCTTCATCCTTCTTTGAGTCCCACTCGAATTGGGCCTTCGCCATCGGTGAAGGTTAACACGAAGAAACCTAGATAGCCATACGTTTGTATGGGCATGAGGCAGCCGTTTCATGCTCTCTAAGTCGTATCTACTTCCAGCGCGATATCAATCCACCGCATCTGACGATCCCGAGGCAGCCAGGTCGGCGTAAGTCTCCAACGTGCGTCGTGCGGCTTCCTCATCCAGTTTGCTGATCGCAAACCCGACATGGACGATGACATAGTCACCCACCCCTGCTTCCGGTACTAATGCCAATGAAACGGATTTCGTCACGCCGCCGAACGATACCGTCGCCATACGAAGCTGGTCACCTTCGATGTTCAGAACCCGGCCCGGGACTGCGAGACACATTCTAGGTTCTCCCTCCCATGTCGACCGTCAATTTCAGTTGGTGAGCAGCAACCACGGCCTGCCCAAGTGAGAGTCCACCGTCGTTGGGTGGAACCAGCGCATGGCTATAGACAGTAAATCCTGCTGCCTCCAACTGTTGTCTCACGAGTGACAGGAGCAGCCGATTTTGGAAACAGCCGCCGGTCAGGACGACACGAGGGAACCCAGCCACTTGCGCCACGCGAACAATCGAGTTGGCAAGACTCACATGAAAGCGCGCGGCAATGCGCTCAAGACGACAGCCTCGGCGAAGCTCGTCCAGCATGGCGCTCACCATGGGACGCCAATCGACCGTCCACTTGGTGTCTGGACTATCACTGGGCACCAGATCCATTGGATATCCTTCGACCGTGACTCCACCAGCCTCCACTTCTTGCTCCGCAGCAAACTGAACGCCCATGGCCGACTGCCCTTCAAAGGATGCCTGGTGGCAGAGGCCCGTGAGCGATGCCACGGCGTCGAACAGCCGCCCCATGCTCGTCGTCCAAGGTGACGCGACGCCAGATCTGAGTACGCTCGCCAACTGCGCACGTTGATTGGCTGTCACTTTCCAAGAAGAAAGAGAAAGCGTCAGCATCTCTTCTCCCATGAGTTCCCACAGGACAGCGGCGGCGGATCGGCCCGGCTCCTTCATGGCCGCTTCTCCACCCAACAACCGAAAGGGTTTGAGGGACGCAAACCGAGTGAACTGCCGGTAACTTGCGATCAAGAATTCTCCTCCCCACACCTGGCCGTCCCCTCCATAGCCGGCCCCATCCCAGGCAATGCCAAGCACCGCGCCATCAAGTTGGTGTTCCGCCATGCAAGAGGCCACGTGAGCATGGTGATGCTGTACTGGGATTAACGGGACGGACAAGGTCGCGGCCAGTTCTCGCCCGAAACTGGTCGAGCGATAGTCAGGATGCAGATCGCAGGCAATGGCCAGTGGTGTGACGTGAAGCAACTGCCGGAGATCCTCGACAGCCTGTCGGAAAGCCCTGTCCGCTTCCAGGGTAGAAAGATCTCCGAGATGTTGGCTGAGCACGACACGATTGCCTGTCAGAAGAGCGACGGTGTTCTTCAGGTGTCCGCCCAGGGCAAGGATAGGACCCTGCACTCCACTTGCCAGAACATCATTCCAGCGGATGGCTAGAGGCACATAGCCTCGCGCGCGCCGAAGGATCATCACATCAGCTCTTGGTTTTTCCTTTTGTTCCCCATCCACCGACTGAACTTTTCCGGGAACCACCAGCACCACCGAATCATCGACCGGCCTCGCGATCGGCCGGTCATGCACGAGCAGTGCATCGGCGATCCCTTTCAGTCGAACCAAGGCTTCTCGCTCATCAGTCACAATCGGTTCTTCGGATCGATTGCCGCTCGTGGCAACCATAGGACACCCGAGCGACGCCATCAAGAGATGATGGAGCGGTGTTGCTGGCAACAGCACACCCAGATAAGGATTGCTCGGCGCCACGGCATCGGTGAGGGCTGCATCTCGCCGCTTGCGGGCTAAGACGATCGGTGCTTGCGGCGAGCAGAGGAGCGCTTCCTCGTCTGACGACAACAGGCAATAGTCTCTGATCGCGTCAATGGACGGGAACAGCACGGCGAAGGGCTTCTCCAGCCTTCGTTTCCGATCCCGTAAGCGCCGGACAGCCTCCTCTGATTTCGCATCGACCCAGAGTTGAAATCCACCCAGCCCTTTCACCGCGACGACAAGTCCTTGTTCGAGCAAAGTCGCTGCCTGTTGCAAGGCTGCTTCATCTTTCGCGGTTTCGTGGCCCTGCTCATCCCACAAATATAGGCTTGGCCCGCAGATCGGACAGGCAATTGGTTCCGCATGAAAGCGCCTATCTGATTCGGCGGAGAACTCGGTGCAACAGGCAGAGCAGAGTTCGAACCCAGCCATGGTCGTATTGGACCGTTCGTACGGAATCGCTGCGAGCAGGCTATAGCGTGGACCGCATTGTGTGCAGGTGAGGAATGGATACCGGAAGTGACGGTCGTGTGGGTCGGCGAGCTCACGCTGACAGTCGGCGCAAGTCGCGAGATCCGGAGGAATGACAAGGACTCGTTGGCCGGATTCCGCGCTCTGGTTAATCGAAAAGCCGGCGTCGTCGAGTACTGGAACGACCGTCGTGCTCATTGTCTCGACGGAAGCCGCGGACGGGGCGTCGGTGCGCAACCGCTGGAGAAATTCTTCGACGACCGATAAGTTCCCTTCTACTTCGATCAGCACATCGTTTCTTGTATTCTGAACCCACCCGGTCAGCCCCAACTCACGTGCCAGCCGATAGACGAACGGGCGGAAACCCACACCTTGCACCGTTCCCTCCACCTCGACCCGCAGGCGCTGTGCAAGAGCGTCACTCATTCCTGGACTACCAATTCGTGGAGCACGACTTCCGGTTCTGTTGGTCTCGCGATCACCGCATCTCCGCAAACCGGACAGACATGCTCTGATTCCGTAACCATTGTGTCTCGAGTACAGCGGGGACACCAAGCCTCTCCTGGGACAGGGATGATTTCCAATGCCGCACCTTCGGCCTTCGTGCCACGAGCAGCCAGCTCAAACGCCATCTGCAATGCGGAATGATCATGAGTCAGCAAGTGAGACAGTGCGCTGACTTTGAGCCGCACTGCGGATAGTCTGGCGGATTCAGTTCCGTTCAGCTTGTCCCCCACCGCCTTCACGACTTGTGTCATCAGATGAAACTCATGCATGACAGGCTTCATATTCCTGGATGATTTGTTTCACGACTTGATCCAACGCCTCGCCCATAGGGGGCGACAACGGTTGGCCGATTTCCGTATTCCCTACCTCAACTCCGTACACGATGACGGTAGCTGGAAGGACGTCCATTGCTCGGGCCAGCTCGATCGCCTCCGAGACCCCGATGGCATGGCTGGAGCGAGGAAAGACTTGTCCACCGATCGGGCTCACCGAAGCATCGAGTCGATGGACGCTGCCAGGAGCCTTCCCACTGCGCACTGCATCGATCAGGATCGCGACGGACGCACCTTTCATCAGGTCGATAAGGTCAATGCCCGCCATCTCCGCTTCGATCACCTCGACTCTGTCACCGAATTCTTGTCGGATCCGGCGAGCCGTCACGAGTCCGACCGCGTCGTCGCCTCGCATGCCGTTACCAAGACCGATGATCCGAATAGCGGATGAATGAGGACTGTCTTTCTTCACGCTACCCCTTCCCGTGTGATCTCCAGATTCAGAAAATGCGTCGCGCAGGAAATGCAGGGATCGTAGCAACGGATGACCCGTTCACAGGCAAGCGCTACCTCCTGATCGGGAAGATGCAACAGGCGTGGCATGAACAGACGCAGATCCTGTTCGATACGAGATTGGTTCTGCGAGGTCGGTGGAACGATCTTGGCTTCACGGATCACACCGTCGCCGTCTACCTGGTATCGATGGTAGAGAATTCCCCGTGGCGCTTCCGTACAGGCCATGCCAGTGCCTGGTCGAACAACGACCGGGAGCGCCGGCAAGGGTGGAGGTTCGTACCGTTCGATAAGGCTCAGTGATTCTTCCAGCGCGTAGAGGATTTCGACCGAGCGTGCAATGATCCCGTGAAACGGATTCCGCAACGGGAGCGACAGTTCCCTGTCAGCCAGCACCTGCTTGGCCAACGGCGTCACATGCTCCTGATTCAGGTTCAGACGAGCCAGTGGGCCGACCTGATAGGGCGAGCCTTGTAGGGCACAGTGGAGCGCGGTGGAATAGGCTACTTGATGCTCGGTGAAATGTTGTTCGAACTCGTTGACCGAGATCTGCAACCCGCTGGAGGCGACGATCTGACCTTCATTGAAGGGGTACTCATCAGGGTGACGAAGCGCGACATATGTGTAGTCGGGCATAAAATCGGGATAGTCGAAATCTGCGACCCAGCGCACCGTCTCGATTGCTGCATCGCGCGCCCACAGAAGTTCATCTTTCAATCCCTCCAGCTCGCTGCGCCGGGGCACCCGCGAGAAACCACCCACCTTCACGGAGACCGGATGCACGGAACGGCCGCCCAACAACGTCATGATCGCATTGCCGGCCTTCTTGAGCCGCAAGCCTCGGGTCACCACAGCCGGATGATCCTTCGCCATCGCAATGCCGCTGGCATACCCGAGAAAATCTGGCGCCTGGAGCATGTACACATGCAGCGCATGGCTTTCGATCCACTCGCCGCAATAGATGAGCCGCCGCAGGTCTCGCAACGCCCCTTCGATACGCAGGCCAAAAATCTGCTCGATCGCATGGACTGCGCTCATCTGATACGCCACCGGGCAAATCCCGCAGATCCGCGCGACGATGTCTGGCACTTCGCTGTAATGCCGTCCCTGCAAGAAAGCTTCGAAAAACCTGGGTGGCTCGAAGATTCTGAGTTCTACGTCCTGGACAGTGCCGTCTTTCACGGTGACACGGAGCGCGCCTTCACCCTCCACGCGTGCCACCAGGTCGACGGCAATCGTTCTCGTGTTCCTCGCCTCTTCTTTGCCCGTCACCCTCTACTCCTCACCTATTACCCCTTGTTCTCCCAAACCGTGCTTTCATTCCGAAAGGGGTCCACAGCACCGTTGATACCACGAAATCGTCGCAGGACTTCGACCGGAATCAGGTGCAGTCCCTCATGGAAGTGCCTCGCGAGGGAGGCCGTGTTAGGGGGAAGACCTGGCCCTTTTCGTGCGCCTTCGCTTGGTCCAAAACAGCCGTAACAGTCCCGCCCCATAGCCGGACAGATCGCCCCGCAACCGGTCCTGGTCACCGGCCCAAGACAAGGCATCCCCTTCGCGACCACCACGCACACATTTCCTCGCCGCTTGCACTCCAGACAGACACTGTCAGCCGGCAGGTGAAGCTGTACATCTCCCACCAGATCTGTAATGACGCGCAGGAGTTGGCCCTTCTCGATCGGACAGCCCCACAATTCGAAGTCCACGTGGACATGTTCCGAGATGGGAGTGGAGGTGCTGAGACTCTGGATATAGTCCGGCCTGGGATAGACAGCCTGTTTAAACGCCTCGATATCGCCCCAGTTGCGCAACGCCTGAATGCCGCCGGCTGTCGCGCAGGCTCCGATCGTGATCAGGACCTTCGCCTGCTGTCGGACGTTCAGAATGCGATGGGCATCCTCTGCCGTGGTGATGGATCCCTCCACCAGCGCGATGTCGTATGGGCCCGCATTCATCGCGCTTGAGGCTTCTGGGAAATAGGCGATATCCAACGCCTGGCCCAATGCCAGCAGGTCGTCCTCAAGATTCAAGATGCTGAGCTGGCACCCGTCGCAGGAGGTGAACTTGATCACCGCCAGTCTTGGCCGCTGCCTCAATTCAGGATTGGACATGGCTTCGCCTCACACGCCTGTCTGTCCCAACCACTGCGCCACTCGATCGTACCGCATGACTGGGCCGTCTTTGCACAAGAAGTACGGACCCATCTGGCAATGCCCACAGAGGCCGATTCCACACTCCATGTGCCGTTCCAGGGACAGGTAGATGGCGGTTTCAGGAATGCCCCGTCTCATCAAGATGGGTACGCCCAGACGCATCATGATCTCTGGTCCGCACATCAGCACGATGCTCTTCATGGGATCGATCGCCACTTCCTCAAACAACTCCGTCACCACACCGATGTGATAACTCCAGGTCTTGTCCGGTTGACCGCTGGCCAAAAGGACTTCCGTATCGGGAGCGCGCCGCCATTGATCGAACCGCTCACGATAGAGCAGGTCATGTGGAGTCTTGACGCCGTGAAGGATCTTGATAGAGCCATACTGCTCGCGCCGTTTAAAAATGTATTCGATGGCTCCTACCACTGGGGCACATCCCAGACCACCGGTCACGATCACCACATTACGCCCACGTGCCTCGTCCAGCGGCCACCCCTGTCCGAAGGGGCCACGAATGCCTAGCACATCACCTGATTGGAGAGCGGCGATAGCCTTCGTGATTCGCCCCACCGCACGGATGGTATGGTTCAGAAACTCCGGCTCATCCGGGTCCGAGACGATGGAAATCGCCACTTCGCCGACGCCAAACACATAGACCATATTGAACTGGCCGGCCTTGAAACGAAATGTCCGTCTGACTTCCTCATCAACCAGCTGCAGTCGGTAGGTATGAATATGTTCAGCTTCTCGGATCTTCTCAACGATCGTCGCCGGCTGGATGACATAGGGATTGGTCATGGGATCAGGCTTCAGTGCACCAGTTACATACCATCTACCCGTTGACGAACGATTGACGGCTGAATGCCCGGACTCAGCAAAGCGGGCAACTCTTCGGTCAAATCGATCCCGACCGGGCACCAAGTGATACATCGGCCACAGCCGACGCAACCGGACGCGCCGAATTGATCGATCCACGATGCCAGCTTATGCGTCAGCCACATGCGGTACCGATCTTTGATCGTCGGGCGAATATTCTTGCCGTGGATATACCCGTGCTCCTGAGTAAAACAGGAATCCCACAATCTGGCATGTGTAGTGTGCTGGTACGAGAGGTCCGGTGTCTCCTCGACCGTATGACAAAAGCAAGTCGGGCACACCATCGTGCAATTGGTGCAGGCAAGGCATCGACTCGCCACCTCGTCCCATCGAGGATGTTCGTGAGCATCATAGAGAGCCTGCGGCAAGCGTGAGTGATCCAACCGTCTGACTTGACTCTGGGCGCAGGCGTCAACCCGCGTCGCTACCTCAGCACTCAGTTGTTCTGAACCCCTAGACAAGCAGAGATTGGAGAGAAGATCGCATCCTGCCTCACTACCCGCTTCGATCAAGAGCTGGTCCTCTAGCTCCGTCAAAGCGAGATCGAAACCATGCTTGGCACGTGGGCCGGTCTCCATGGATGCGCAAAAACAGGTGTTCAGCGCTCTGGTGCAATTCACAGCGACTAGGAACAGTCCTTCACGGCGTGCTGCGTAATAGGGATCTCGGTAAGCGCCGTTCAGAAAAATCTGGTCTTGCGTAGCAAGCCCGGCCAGATCGCACGCACGAGCGCCGATGACTGCTACCTTCTCCGGTTGGGGAAGCGTCGGACGAGCGGAGAATCCGTCCTTGCTCCGCTCAATCTGTACGAGCGGCTCGCGTGGCGCAAAGACGAACTGTTTGAGTGATTGCGGCCCATGGACAACTCCGAAGACTTCCTGAGAGCCGGTCTGTTCGAGCCGATAGCGTCCCGGTTCTTGGTGATCACGCCAGCCAACCGGCAGATCAGACACAGACCGGACGGTCTCCCACACGACCGCCCCATCCCGCACCGTGGGTCCGACAATTCGATATCCCTTTGCACTGAGGGCATCGAGCAATCGCTGGAGGTCGCCTCTTGGTAAGGCGCCGCGCATCCCGCTGGTCATTTACACACTCAACACTTTCTTTATAAAAGCATCCCTCTTGTCGCCATCGTAAATGCTCCTCTCCGGTCACGCAAGACGAGGAATCGGACTACTGACCTATCATGAGCGTTTTGCTTTCATTCCGTATGGAATATTTTTCACGATGGGCAAGAATCACGGGATCGATACGCTCACCGCAACTCACACAACGGAAGTCCATTGACCTGATTTCTAATACCTGTTCGGGAACCATGAGCCCGCCACAGCGGTGGCAATGATCACTCCATACATCGCTCTTCCCAGTGCCTGTTTTAATCATGATGGGTCCCTCCTTTTTCGTATGAGCCAGACTTACACGATAAGATTCACTGGAAGGATCTCTTCGTCCACTTCGCACCTTAGTCTACACCGATCAATGATGAATGAGGCGACAGCCTCACGTGCACGACTGCCCCGTAATGCCACAGTTCAAATTGCTGTCCGTGCCAGGCTCCAATCCAATAGGGATCTAACTCTCCGCATTTCCTAGAGGGAGGCACCAACGTTCGTCTCTTTCCCCCTGGCACCGTCAATGCACTGGTTCAGTGGCGGGGCATCCAGCCCCTCATCAATCACACAAGGAGGCAATGGTCATGAGCGCATTAACCAGATGGGAACCGACCACGCGATGGAATCCGTTCAAGGAACTCGAGGAGATGGAGAAGCGGCTTTCGACTTACTTCGGCCGCACATCGGTTCCTTCCGGTGGCGATAAGAAGGAGGCAATCACCGTGGCAGAATGGTCGCCGTTGGTGGATATCTCGGAAGATGACAAGGAGTACGTCATCAAAGCCGAGATCCCAGAGATGAAGAAAGAGGACATCAAGCTGAATGTGAATGATGATGTCCTCACGATCACGGGCGAGCGGAAATACGAGAAGGAAGAAAAAGGGAAGAAGTATCACCGTGTCGAGAGAGCCTATGGCAGTTTTATGCGAAGCTTTACGTTGCCGGAAGATGCGGATGGAACCAAGGTGACGGCCGAGTACAAAGACGGCGTACTGAAGGTCCATCTCGGGAAGTCGGAAAAGGCCAAGCCCAAAGCGATTGAGGTGAAGGTTGGCTGAAGGGAAAGGAGGACATCATGTTTCGCCATCCTCGCTACCTGGAAATGCCCTGGCAGATCCACTGGGATGAGAAAGAGAAGGAGCCGCACCACCACCTCCTTCTCACACTCATCCTGATTCTAGTGGCGATGTTCTTGATCGGCGTTGGTGTGACGAGCGGCCTGATGTAGACCCGTGAGTCCAGTGGACGGAAGGGAAGAGCGTGACGTTCAAGAATCGCGAAGAGGCTGGCCGCCGACTTGTGGAGCGACTGATCCGATATCATGAGGATCAGGCAGCTCTGATCTTGGCGCTGCCACGTGGTGGGGTCGCAGTCGGCTATCAGCTGAGCCTAGGACTGCACCTACCGCTAGACGTATGTATCACCCGTAAGCTGGGAGCACCGGATAACCCCGAGTATGCACTAGGCGCAGTGGGTGAAACAGGAACGATCTATCTGAATCCTGATGCCATGGCAGCCTACAGTCGCTTTCGGACGGATATTGAAGAACTGGTTCAGGTGCAACGGCGAGAGATCGCTCGACGGCAAGACCTATACCGCCAAGGTCGACAGTTTCCCACGCTCACTGACCGCATTGTCATTCTCGTGGATGATGGGATCGCCACCGGCTCCACGTTCTTCGCAGCCGTCCAGTCCATCAGACACCTCAAACCGCGCCGCCTGATCGGAGCCGTCCCGGTTGGCCCGGCGGAGACCATCCGAGAGGCCCGTCTACAGGTGGACGAGTTAGTAGTGCTTGCCACACCAGACCCATTCTTGGCTGTGGGTCACCACTATATCGATTTTGCACAAGTCAGCGATCACAATGTGGTGGAGTATTTGAACTTGGCGGAAGAGTCGCTGTTGGAATGGAAGGAGCGATCTCGCTCTTCAACAGCCTCACCGCCACGATAAGGGAGCACGCATGACCGCGAAAACGAAGACACCGGCAGGCTTGTGGGCTCGACATGATCGGACCGTCCAGGAGTATCAGCACGACACCTATAAGCTGCGCGGGAAGCTCAAAGAGCCGACCGTCTGCACCGAATGCGGGGCCTCGTTTCACAAGGGGCGGTGGACTTGGGGCACGAAGCCAGCCGACGCCGACGAGATCATCTGCCCCGCCTGCATGCGGATCCGTGACAAGTACCCTAAGGGATTCGTCACGCTCAAAGGTTCTTTTAAGGATGAGCAACATGAGCAGATCATCGGCCTGGTGAAGAACACGGAGGAAGCAGAAAAGAAGGAACACCCGTTGTCTCGAATTATGTCGATCGGCACCAAGCCAGAGGGCCTCGTGATTTCCACGACCGACAGTCATTTACCAAGGCGCATCGGCGAAGGTTTGAAGCATGCCTATCACGGCGAGCTAGAGTTGCACTACGACCAAGACGAAGATTTTGTGCGCGTCACATGGACGAGATGACAGGTGCTTCTGTCCTGACACGAGGACGGCAGCAGAAGGAGGGGTGAGTGAGCTTACAAGGGAGATCTCTATTGAGAGCAGTCGTTCATCTCACTATCCTGATCGCCTTTCTTGCCGGTATCGGGAGAGCAGAGGCAAAAATCGTCGTTCCTCCATCCGGTTCGGTGATCGAAGTCGACGGGGCCACGCTCAAAGCCGTCGTTGGCACGTTTGAGCAAGCGGAGGAGGCCATTAAATCCCATGACCTTGAAAAGGTCATGGCCATCTACTCCGCCCAGTACAACTACCATGGGCTCAAGAAAGACGATCTCCGGAAGATCTGGAAAGAGCTTTTTGATGAGTATCAGGAGATTGCGAGCACCCATCTCTTCACAAAAATGGCCAAAGTCGGATCGGGCCGCGATGCGGTGCTGGAGGTCACCTGTACGGGCCATCTCTGGGCCAGGTCGAAGACCAGCGGTCTGTATGTCCCCATCGACAGCTGGTATGAAGAAATACACTATCTCGTCCTCGAAGACGGAGCGTGGCGTATTCGCGGCAATGTGGGTGAATCACCGCGCGTGCTTCCGTTCGGGACCGCGCCACATCCACTCTTCTGATGTGTGGGTGGGAAAGGTTGTGACATGAGAGTCGTCATCGGTGTTGATTGGTCAGATCAGGCATTCGCCGCTGTCACCCAAACGTTCCAGCTCTGTCATCCAACGGATGTCACACTGGTTCACGGCGTCGATTTAGGGATTTTGGAACATCCGGTCGTGGCCCAAGCCGGCAACGTGCAAGGGTACGATGATTTCCGCAAGGCGATGGTCGATTCGGGACACCAGCTGCTGGAGCGCGCCGCTGCCATGGTCCCCGCTGAGGTGACGTCGATCAGGAAGGTGAATGAAATCGGCAGTCCTGCTCAGCTCATCCTCGACAGCGCCCAAAACCTTTCCGCCGACCTTGTCGTCGTCGGCGTGCGCGGACGAAGCCGTCTGTCCGAGACTGTCCTCGGGAGTGTGTCCCATCGGGTTCTCATGCACGGCTCTCGCCCAACGTTGATCGTCAGGGGAGCCGCGCGGAAAGTGCAACGGGTCCTCATCGCCATCGAGGAGCGAAACGATGCGGATCGAATCGTGAAATGGTTGACGGAGCATCCGCTCGCCGATCCGGTAGAACTCCGTGTGGTCCACGCCATTATCCCGATCGGAGTGAACGATCCCTATGACGCCCTGGGAACCAATACCTGGTGGGAAGGCGCGGAACGCTATGCGGAGGAGCTCGTCAAATCGACCGCCGGCAAGCTCTTGAACCCGCGCTATACGGTCAGCACGAAAGTCGCTCAAGGCAATCCTGCAGCGGTGATCGAACAGGAGGCCAAGGATATGGACTTGGTGGTCGTGACCTCTCATGGGCGCAAGGGCATTTCCCGCTTCCTCTTGGGGAGTGTCTCCCACGCCGTCGTACATCACGTGACCTGTCCGATACTTGTCCTGCGCTGAAAGGATCGAACATGAAACCGATGCTAACCGTCGCCGTCATCTTCCTCTTCGTCACAACATCCGTGGTTTCGGCACAAGTGATCCGCGGGAACCCAAAGGCCGGACAAGGCGTGTATGAGCAACAGTGCCTCCGTTGTCATGGGTCCAAACTGGACGGGAACGGACCGGACAGCCGAGATTTAATCGTCCGACCAGCCGATTTTCGATCTCAGACCAGCCGTTCGAAGACGGATTGGGAGCTGCTCGTGGCCATCTCGAATGGCGTGTTGTTCAGCCCGATGCACGGCTTTCGCGGCAAACTGACGAACGAGCAGATGTTGGATGTGTTGTCGTACATCCGGTCCATCTCGCCACCTGAGGTCGTCAGTTAACGGAGGGCAACTATTTACAGCTCAAATCAAGGCGATTGAAAAGGTCCTTCTGCACATCTCCTGATTTCCGCAACATTCAGTCCTTTTCCGGGTTGGGATCTTTTCTGATGAACGCCAGATAGAACAAGGTATCGGCCATGTCCCGATCGGTCATGGTGAAATCTCGAAACCTGCCGGTGCTCGGATGGCCTTCCCGGATGGCTCGGGCTCGTTCCTTGTTCGTCTTCAGGCGAAGCACGCCGGGATCACGCAGGTCAGTTGGAGGCGGATTCAGCCGCACAATGCGCGCGGCGATGTCCTCTTTCATATGTGGCAATCGATCGAGATAGCCGTCCATTCCATGGCAGTAGGAGCAGGCCCCGTTGCCGTGGAAGATGTCTCGGCCTCGTTCAACACTAGCCTTGCGCTTCACACCCGGTTGTGAGACGGACGACTCGGCCCAGACATTTCGGTCGAAACCCGGTGCAAATACTACCCCCAAGCAGCCCACGAGGAGAATCAGGCCAAGGTTGAGGCTATTTTTTGGAGGCACCGCGAGATGTCTTCCCTTAACCTTGACCTCAGTCTGTTCTATGACTACATCGCGCTGTTCCATTTGGTTTACCTCAGTGCCCGCTACAACAGGCGTTGTAGTGATCTTCCGGAATAGTATTCATGTTGCTGAAGACGATTGCGCGTTCTTCCGCATTGGTCACGTTATCGATTGCGGGATAGAGCGCCCGTTCTTCTTTTCGATTATGAGAGCCCAAGAGAGTTAACAATGCCTGCTCGTCCTGGTCGGACTCGAGGTTCTGCCCTTCCACCTTGTGGTGAATTGCGTCAAGCAGCTGTTTGATCTGGCTATGCTCGTGTCGCATCATGGGTGTCGGTCCGTCTTCGACCATCCCAGTTTTCTCTTCCCAGATTGGAAAGAGCAACTCCTCTTCCCAGACGATATGCCGCTGGAGGCCGACTTTGAATTCCTTGAAGGCTTCCTTGGCCTTGGCAAAGTCCGACCGTTTCGACATTTGAAAGGTCTTGAACAACTCATCCAGCCGATCGTGATCCGCCTCATAAAACGCCGTAATTGTCTTCTGCTCACTCAATTGTATCCTCCCATGATTTATCAATTGTCCCTGACTTTGTACTCCAGATGACAGCTCACACAAGCCTTCAAGACATTATTCAACGACGGCAGGATCTGCTTCAAGTCCTTGGTGGGAATAATTCGCGCCAACTCTTCCGCCGCCTGATGATGGGCCATGGCCAGATCATGGTAGGCGGCAGGAAACTTCTCCGGCTCCTGATGGGCCATGGCCTGGCGATGTTGAAAGAAGCCCAGATGCATTTCGGTCAGACCCTGTGCCAACTCATAATCCTCTTCCACCAACGCGTTCACGATCACCTGAATCGTTTCCAGGTGCTGCAACATCACGGCGCGATGTTCCTTCCCGGCGGATGATGACAGGGGAATGGAGTGCCTTGTATCCGGGGTCAGATACGGATTCGGTCGCGTCGCTCTCTGTACCTGCCCGACGTCACCACAACCGGCAGCTACTGCGGCGCAAAGCAGACCTCCAAGAAGGATAAGTTTCCCTCTACAATGCACGGAAAAAATAGGAACAGTCCACATCACATGGAACCTCTCCAATCACTCAAGCCGTTGAACACACTCGACTCCCTCGGAGCTTTGCTCCTCATACCAATCCTTTGTTCCCACATGAAGGGTCACAGGACTCCTCTTTAATACCGGAAGCAATACGCATACCTCTGCATGGCATATCAGAAGTGCGATGGGTGTCTCGCATAGACAACAATTTCATGGCTGGTTCCGAAGAGGAAGCGGACAGAATGGGGTATAAGTGCGTGTGGGACGGCTTATCGAATTAGCCTTGTTCCGCCCCCCACGGTGTGCCACGCCTACTCCACATCCAGCCCTGCCAGTTTCAGGCGCGCTCGCAATTGCTCGATCTGATCGAGCAGATCGAGCATTACTGCGGCCGCATCGAGGCTGGCATCAAAATCCCGTTGCAGGCGCGCCACTCGGCGGGCACAGGTGAGATCCGTTGCGCGGAATCGCCAGCGCGAGATCTCTCTGCCTTGCGGCTCCAACACCCCCACAGATACCAATTCGATGATCCATTGAGGCTCCGCACTGCACGCTCTCGCCAACTCCTCGATCGACAATACCCCCTCATCACCGATCACGCTGCCTATTAGAAGGTCCTGCTCCCTGTCCATACTTAGACCTCCAGTGCTTCGCGTGGATTGAAGGCCAGTTCCCGAGCCATGGCCTGATAGATCTGTTGTGCCTGTTCTGTGTCCGCTTTCGGCAGAACCACCTCCAGCGCAAGATAGAGATCACCCGCCGGTTCGCCGGGGATACCGCGCCCCTTGAGTCGTAGCTTTCGCCCGCTCTGTGAGCCCGGAGGGATTTTGACTTCCACCACGCCAGTCGGGGTCGGCGCTTTGACCGTCGCTCCGAGAGCCGCTTCCCATGGTGCAATCGGCAATGAAAGCGAGAGGTCTCGGCCCTGCACCTGATAGAGAGGGTGGGGGTGAAAATGGATCTCGAGATACAGATCACCGGGGGTAGTCCCCTTGATTCCCGGCGCCCCTTGCCCGGCAAGTCGGATATGCTGGCTCTCATGGATGCCTTTGGGGATCTGTACGTTCAGCGACCGCTCCCGCAGCACCACTCGACCTTGCGCATCCACCTGCGGCGAACGCAGAGTAATCGTATGGGTGCCGCCGTGAAACGCGTCATCGAGAGTAATGAAGATCTTGGCATGATGGTCCTCGCCATGAATGCGAGTTGATGCGCCGCGATGAGAGAAGTTGCCAAACAGAGTGGAGAAGAAGTCGCTGTAGTCCTTGGCAGCCGCCTCGGAAGCGCCGTCGGAGGTGAACTCGAAGCCCGCTCCCCATTCGGGCGGAGGCGTAAATTCCTGTCCCTCTCGCCAGCGATTGCCTAGTTGGTCGTACGCGGCGCGCTTCTCCGGATCCTGAAGCACTTCGTAGGCTTCGCCGATTTCCTTAAAACGCGCTTCTGCTTGAGGCTCTTTGCTCACGTCTGGATGATATTTTCGCGCCAGCTTGCGGTAGGCACTTTTGATGTCGGCGGCGGTCGCCGTGCGGTCAATATCGAGAAGCTTGTAGTAATCCTTAAATTCCATCTCGCGTCGTCTCCGGCTGTTCACTCGGCCACATCGGGAACTCCCGGCTGTACGCTCCTGATGAATGATCAGGGCAGGATCTTCCCACGGTAATCCTCCTTAACGATGAGTCGTCTCAGCTGGTTAAACATACACACACGGGAACCGACGCATCTTGCCTTTCTGCACCTTGGACAGACACATCTTCTCATTAATTGCCTTCAAGACGCGTCGCCCTCTCCACTCTCAACCAGAAACATAAACAGCTTGCTTGCTTATTTCCTCAGCGCCGCCTGGGTCTCCTCCGCCTGTTCGCAAGGCATGCACATGGCGGCCGCGGGAACCGCCTCTAGCCTGGATTGGGGGATGGCCTTCCCGCATTGTTCACATCGACCGTAGTGTTCAGAACCCAGCTTGAAGAGCGCCCGATCGATCGCCTCGATCTCGGTCTTCGCTCGCCCATCCAGACGATCGAGCAGCCGAACCATAGTCTCCCCCTGCCCCCGCTCCTCCACTTCGCTTTCGATATCGCTTTGGAGCCAGCGCAGATCCTCTTCCGTCTTGGCCACTTCCCGAAACAACTCACGCCGTTGAGTGATCAGCTTCGTTCGAATATTGTCGACTCGTAGCATCCCGCTACTCCTTCCTGACGATAACCGCGTCAGCTACAGCATTTATCCCTCTTCTCTTTCATGGCTTCCTTCCCTGCCATGACCGCAGCTTCAACATCCGCGCGTTTCTCCGCCACGAAATGCTTGCCATGCTCAATCATTTCATCAAGAGCGGCTCGCGCCTCCTTGGCTTTCTCGATGAGCTCTTCTTCCGTCCTTCGAGCCTGGCTCTTTAATTCACGGCGCGTTTCCTCGCCCGACCTCGGAGCGAGGAGGATACCGGCGATCATCCCTCCGATTGCTCCGCCGAGAAATGCGAGGACAACGGTTTCCGGTGAACACTTGGCGTCCGGATTTGGCATGAGAAATCCTCCGTAGATTAAGAACGTTCTGTTCGTTGAGAGAGCCAAGTCCGTGCCACGGAAGTTACAAGTGTGGCAAGAATTGTTGTGATATGACGGGAGCTTGCTGAACGATTTGAATGGGAGACCTCTCGCCTGTGGCGTTCTAGGTCTCACCATGAAATACCCCTGTCGCAGAATGCGACAGGGATCTATGAGTCGTAGTGAAGCGGAGCTAGCCGAGTGGGTTGAACGGAGCCAACGTACGGATGTAGCTCAAGACATCCCACATGTCCTGGTTTGATAACCTATCCGCCCAGCCGTGCATTGGACTGAAGAGAACTCCCTGCTTGACCGCAAGATACAGTTCCATGTCGGTCTTTGTGCGCGACCTCGCCGCGCGAAAATTGGCAGGCGGGACGATCAACTCCTTGATCTCAGGTCCCAACCCATCCCCGGTCGTTCCGTGACAGCCAACACAGTATTGTTGGAAAATTCTCTCCCCGTTCTTTGGACTGCCAGAATGGCTCTGAGCCAGAGCCCAGGAAGCAGTCAACGCCACCACGACGAGGCTAACCACAATACGTAAGAACATGCGCGCTCCCCTTCTTTCAAGAAAGGACGACGACTCTCGATGCTCAATGCTGGTGTTGCTGTCCCCCACTGGCAGCGCCACTGCTCTGTCCATGCCCGCTGCCTCCCATCATTCCACCTCCCATACCCCCCATCATGCCTCCCATACCGCCTCTGCTTCCCATCATCCCTCCCATTTCACCTCCGTGCTGTGCCCCACTCTTCATGTGTTCATGGACGGCACGGTCCTTTTCCCGTTGGTCGGGAGTCAACAGGGCCATGGCGTTACGCTTACTGTTGATGGCTGTGAACAGACAGGCCGCTTCCGTTTTTTTTAGTTGATCGACTTTCGCCTGTATTGCGGTGAGGTCGGCCTGCTCATCGTCCAACAGCGCATGCAGTTCGAGTTCTGCCACTTTCGTGTCGGCTTCCAACCTAGCCTCGGTTCGTTGGAAGTCCAGCTGCATGGATTTAAGCTTGGTGATTTGTTCTGGCGTCAGCCCGATCTCTTTGGCATGTTTCAGCAGATGCTTCAGATAATGCCCACTATAATCGCCCTGATCATTCTGATCGTGGCCACCATGCCCCATCTGCCCATGGCCTTCATCGGCAAAGACAGGGAGCACTGTCACCGCGGTGATCAGCACGGCTCCTCCAACTGCATCCATCCAGCGTTTCCTCACCTTCGTCATAATCAAGACCTCATTGCTAAATGTTGGTTTTTCCCTATAGAGAGGTTCTCAACCTCAAGACCCTCACTCATCTTTCCCTCCCATTCGCCCGCGATGCCCCATTCCTTCTCTTCCACCCATATTTCCTGGTCCCATACCTTCTCGATGCCCCATCATGCCCGGCCCATGGCTCCCGGCGAATGTACGCTCATACTGTATGAGGGCCCAAATGTCGTTGTCGGATAAGACCGAACCAAATGCGATCATGGCGGTCCCGGGTGATCCATACTTGATGGCCCAGAAGACTTCGCCCTCGGTGCGATGTCGCCAGAAACCGTGATGCTGGAAGTTGCGAGGCGAGGGATTCATACTCGCCGCCGCCGGCCCCTTGCCATCGCCATCTATTCCATGACAGGTAACGCAGCCGCCTTTGCCGTTATACACCGTCTTGCCCTGCGCAATGACCTCGGGAGAATTCGACAAGGGGTTCTTGAGCGCCCTCGCTTCAGCCAACTTATCGGCAGGCACGACTTGTTGCATCATGTGGCGCTCTGCGGCACCGGCAGGGACCGCACAACACATCGCGGCGACCAGTAACGTCAACAACCTCGTCTTCATTCTTGTGTTCCTTTCGTCGGTGGCGCTAACTGCCTTCCGACATTACAGGTCCAGTTCCACCATCTTGCGGTGGAATCGAACGATCACGTTCGGATCGGGCGTCAGCCTGATCTGCGCTTCGTCCTTTCCTTTGTAGGGGAGAAGGTTCAGGACATAGCGCAAGCTTTCCAGTCGCGCAGCCTGCTTGTCGTTTGCCTGCACGATGATCCAGGGGCTAAAGGTCGAGTGCGTTTTGCTGAACATTTCCTCTTTGCAGCGGGTATACGCGTCCCACAGCTCCTGCGCCTTCTCATCGACCGGACTCAGCTTCCACTGCTTGAGCGGATTCTGCCGCCTCGCTTCGAATCGCTTGGCTTGTTCGTCCTTGGAGATGGAGAACCAGAACTTGATGATGGTCACACCGTCTTCATAGAGCATGTGCTCGAATTCCGGTACCTGTTGCAGAAATCGCTGGTGTTCCTTTTTTGTACAGAATCCCATCACCGGTTCGACCACGGCACGGTTGTACCAACTCCGGTCGAAGAAGACGATTTCACCCCTGTTAGGGAGTTGGTGAATATAGCGCTGGAAATACCATTGGCCCCGTTCTGCGTCGGTCGGCTTCGGCAGCGCCACGACGCGCATCGCGCGAGGATTCAGATGCTCGGTGAACCGGCGGATCGTGCCGCCCTTCCCAGCCGCATCCCGTCCTTCGACCAAAATTGCGATACGCTCCCCACTGCTCTGCACCCACCGTTGCAGCCTGACCAGTTCAACTTGTAGTTGCCGCAACTCTTGTTCGTACAACAGAGTCTTGCGCACTTCTTCGACATCGACGGCTTTGTTTGCGAGGAGCTTCAGAAACCCTTTCCTTGTGTTGACCCTTCGGAGATCATCCGCAGTCAAGGCGTAGCCCGGCTCGCCAATACGTCCGAGCCCCTGGGCGATCAAGGTGCTGCGCGGGACCTGGTACCCGTCCCCCTCCCGCGGCACCTTCGTGGGAATCGCCTCCAGCCCATTCATATCTTCGTCGACATTTGCCGGATCTTTCCGCTCTTTCCGTTCCTTAGACTTCCCGGCCGATTCGCCATCAGCTGCCATGCGAGGCCTCCTTCATTGCGTCTTCGATCAGAACATCACGTTTCGATCGCGCTCGGCCACAGCTTTGATATAGTCCGGCATCCCCTTGATGAATGCGCCGGCCACGAGATCGGTCGCACTAACCTGTCTAGCCACGGCACAGGCACCACAGACCCAGACCGGCACACCTGCCGCCTGGATGGCGGCAAGCAACTCTTTCAGCGGTGACAGGTTCACGCCGGTCACATGATCAGCGACACCTTTCCGCCCCAAGGTGACGGCTTCATTCCACAGCCAAAGCACGACATCATGCCCCTGCTCTTTCGCCGTCTTCGCCGCCATGAACGGCAAGGTCGCCATGGTGGGATCGTCAGTTCCTCGACTCCCTGAAATAATAAATGTGGCCATACCTAACTCCTTAGACAAGCTGATAGCTGTCAGCTATCGCGGTAACGATCGTATATAGTGAATCAGCTGCCACACCTGCTCATCCGGCAATCCCCCAAACGACATCATGCCGGTGCCCGGTGATCCGTTCTTAATGACCCAAAACAGCTGGCCGTCAGAAATATCCTTCATCATTGCGCCACAGGTGAAATTTCGTGGTGGCGGCACTAAGGCCGCACCCATCAACCCCTTGCCATCACCTTGCTCACCATGACACATCACGCAGGCGACTGGCTGCGCCGTTCTCAGGAAGAGCTCTTTGCCCGCCTGGATTGAACCGGCAGAAGCTGGAACTGGATTCGTTTTGCTCAGGAAGTCTTCCGGTGCCTTGGCTGTCTTGCGGGGCTGCACGCAAGCACCGCCCTGACTACCGCCAGATGCAGCGGCAATATCCGGAACTCCCTTGAACGTCACTTTCAAATAGGCGATCACATCCGCCACGCCCTGTTGACCGATCGTCAAATTCCAATAAGGCATGTTCGGCGATTTACCGACGGCCGGTCCGCCATGATTGATGACGTTGTAGAGGTATTCGATCGGGAGCTTTTCGAATGGAATGTTGGCATGTATCGCCGGTTTGGGTTCCAGGCCGGAAGCTGCCGGTCCGTCGCCTTTGCCCATCGCACCGTGACACTGCGAACAATACTCTTTATAAACCACCTTCCCTCGATCCACGCTCGCCATCTCGAATTCATGGCTCGTCCATGGCTCGTAATACGTGAAGTCCTTCACGCCCTGCACCATCAGGAACCCGATCACCGCGCGGAGTTGTGGTTCCGTCGCATCGGCCAAGAACTCGCCGCTGTGCGGTGTGAAGTCTTGCGGATTCTGTCCGAATCGGAAGAGCCAGTCCTGGTTGTACCGCTGTCCTGCCGTGACGAGCGATGCGCTCTGCGGACCTCCGATGAACTTGCCGTTTTCTTCAATCACGTGACAGCCAAGACAAGCATGGGCTTTAAAAGCCGCTGCACCAAACTTCACGTCGAACTTGGTGACTTTCGAGAGTTCGAACGCGCCGATGGTGACGCGCGGATCTTTGTTGTGTTCGGCAAAGTAATCCGCGAGTGCGTTCGCCTCCGACTCCGTGACCATCGGGTGCTTGGACGGAACGGTGGTCAGGTCCCACATATATCCCTTCGCATAGAGCGGAGCTTCCTTACCCGTCAACCAACGAATGAGCCACGACCGTTGGTACTTGCTGCCGGCCCACATCAAGTCAGGAGCGTGAAGCTTGAAGCGCGAATCCGGCTGACCTTCCAGCCGGTGACATTGCACACAGGTCTGTTGGATCAGCTCCTTGGCGCGCGTGTGATCGCTCCCAAACGACAATTGCGGGGACGACATGAGTCCTAACCACGCGAGCGCAGCGCTTCCAATGAACACCCGGGTTCTCACATTCAACATCGCTGCTCCTTTCACGAAGGTTTCTCCGCACGAGGATGGGGATTAAGTTCGATCGCCACGCCGGCAGGAACCGCGAGGGATTGATGCACGGTGCAGCCATGCGCGACCTTCAACAGGCGTTCTTTTTGTTCTGCGCTGATGCGATGGGGTAGATGGATTCCGATCTCGATACGACCGACACGGTGCGGAACTTCGGCCATCGTCCATTCCGCATCGACCGTCAAGCCGTCTCGAGCAATGCCGTGCCGCCCACAGAATTGCCCGACGAAGTACGCCACACAACTCGCGACGGACCCGACAAAGAGTTCGACCGGACCCATTCCGGCATCCTGCCCTCCATCCTCCGCCGGCTGGTCGGTGATGACTCGATGTTTGCCGCTCACAATGTCGTAGCGTGTTCCTCCGTGAAAGGTAGCCGTAAGTTTCATCTCGCTCCTGTCGACCACTCAATAGGGTACATCTGCCGGCTTGCCCCCCTTCGGCCAGTCGTGGACCTTGTCGGGAAAATCCGGTCGTGGCTGCGTATTGATATAAGCCGCAGCATCGATGGCTTCGTCGTCCGTCACCGTCCAGCCCCAGCCTCGCGGCATGTTGGCTTTGATAAATGAGGCGGCTACACTCACCCGCGCCATGCCTGCGCCAATGTTGTACGAACGAGGCCCCCACACAGGCGGTGCCGCCATGGTGCCTTGCCCGTCGGAACCGTGGCAGAAGACACACTTTTTCTCAAAGACCTTTTTGCCGTTGAGAGGGTCAGGCTGATGGGTCGAGATGAGGCGTGGGATTCCTCGCCATGGGACCTCAACGCCGGGCGGCATATTCTGTGATAACCATGTGATGTACGCGACAATGGCCGTGAGCTTCACACTGTCGGGCGGCAGAGGTTTTCCGTTCATACTGCGTTCGAAACACTCGTTGATTCGATCGACCAGCGTCATCTGTCGGCCGGCTCGTTCACGATACTGGGGATAGAGAGTGGCGATACCGACGAAGGATGCAGAATTTGGATTGAGTCCCGCATCTAAATGACAATTGGTGCAGTTGAGCGCGTTTCCAACATACCGTTTCCCATATTCCTGCGTGTCAACAATCATCTTGTAGCCCAGGCGAATCTGCTCGCCCCTCAGATCACCTGGAATTGTTTCAGGCGATGGTGGGACAAACAGCGCATCGACTGGCGACCCCGTGATCCGACGAACAGCCCCCTCCTCACTCTCCGTCACTCGTGGAGGTGGGACACAGCTGATCGTCCCCACCAGCATACTCACCAACACGACGCCTGCAATGACCGGTCGGCTCACAGCGTTCACCTCATTTCTTGATACCGGACGCCCGAGAGCAGGTGCTAATTCCGAACAACGTAAACAGCGGACAATATCCCACCGCTCCCGTGAGCAGCAGTATGGCCCCCACCGCAAGTGCTGTTCCCGCTACTGCAGTCGAAAGCCCAGCAAAGATGCCGATCATGATGGCCAGTAGCCCTGCTCCAATTCGTAAAGGTCTCTCAATCCCTCCAACATTGCACGTCATGGCATTACCTCCTCATCGAAAATGGAGTTGATCGTATTTCCCTGACACACTCGTATGAGACAACTCCCACCCATTGGATTCAACTTTATGGTTGCCCACTGGACTCGACCCCGAATGTGCGCACATAGGCCAGAACATCCCAAATTTCCTCATCGGAGAGCGCATGTTTCCACGCACCCATGGCGGTATTGGGTTTTCCTCCATGAATTCGTCGAAACAAGGTCCCGTCGAGCCGACTCTGAACGGCGAGTGAGGTCAGATCCGCCGGAGGTGGAACAAGTTTAATTCCGAGTGCACCTTTCCCGTCGATTCCGTGGCAGCGGATGCATGTGTTCACGTAGATTTCGCGTCCACTGACTGGATCACCGCCCTTTGCCGTGACATCAAGCTCTTTCACTCCAAGATTGCTGAACCCCAGCCCGAACAGACCGGCTAACATTGCGCAACAGACTACCAGTCGTCGTGTGATATGCATTTGCACTCCCTTCGAGGGCCAAACCTTGCGATCAATGTGCCATTGTCTCTCAACGGGCCTAGAGAGTTTTCTCATTATATATCAATTATTTAGATGGTTTTGCTAGGATGGTGCGGGGAATAGGGGCCTGAACTGACGACAAATACCCCAGGACCTCCTCACCAACTGGCGCAAGATGCTACAGCCTTCACAACAGAGTGTGACCTGTGCATCAGTTTGCGGACAGGGTTCCTCGTCTAGGCATGAGGGCTCGCCACAATACACAGTGGTCAATTTCTGAACCGGTTAAAAAACGAGAAATTCTTCCCAATTATGATCAATCAATCTACGTTTGTACTCGTCGCTAGACAGATAGTTGATAGCGGCTATTCTTAGCGATTCAAGGGCAGCCTGTGTCTCGCATCCATGTCTAAACTTCCACCTCGGGCGATCCACAACCTCCCTGATCTCTTCGAGCATCGATGCCGCCAACAGCCAGAGGCACTTGCCTATGCGCTTCTTCGTGACAACCTCGAGATTGAGAGTCAGCTGACCTATGCTCAACTCGAAGGGACCGTACGTTCGCTAGCCCGCCATCTCACACACGTGGCTCGACTGGGAACCAGAGCCCTTCTGCTCTACCCTCAGGGACTCGATGCCGCATGCGCCTTTTGGGCATGTGTCTGTGCCGGGCTTGTACCAGTTCCTGCTCCGGCTCCCGACCCCATCAGGCGGAAACATGCTCTGCCCAGACTGCGCAGCATTATCGAGGATGCCCGGGTATCGCTGGTCCTCACGACTTCAAGTATCACGGCTTTGTCTTCGGAGCTTGCGATTGCCAACGAGACGGGCCCGATCACATGGGTCGCAACCAATCAACCCTACACGTCAGTCGATTCGGTTGAGTGGCCACGGCCTCACAGGAACCCTCTTGCCTACCTGCAATATACGTCAGGATCGACGGCCACTCCTCGCGGTGTCATGATCAGCCAGGAAAATGTCCTCGCTCACTGCAGGGCCTTGAGTCTGGCCGGAGACGTATCGGATAGCAGCCGGTCGCTCTGTTGGTTGCCCTATTTCCATGACTATGGATTACTGCACGGAATCATCGCCCCGTTCTACGCCGGCATTCCTGCCTATCTGATGTCACCCGTCACGTTCCTCCGGCGGCCATTACGTTGGCTCGATGCGGTGTCTCGATTTGAGATTACCCACAGCGGGGGACCGAATTTTTCCTATGAGGCGTGTCTCAGGGCTGTGCGGCAACAGAAGGAGTGGCGAGCTGACTTGAGTACATGGCTCGTCGCCAGTTGCGGCGCCGAACCCATCCGTCCGGAGACAGTGAAGCAGTTTATCGATATCTTCGGTCCACATGGCTTCCGGCGAACGACGTTTGCCCCGGCGTATGGACTCGCTGAAGCCACGCTCTTGGTGACGGTGAAGCGGGCCGGAGCAGAGCCGAGCTTCTTGCATGTTGAGACCGACGCATTAGCCAACTCGATCATCAAAGAGGCTCCCGCCTCAGAACAGGGAACGCGGACATTGGTTGGATGCGGGGAGCCTCTCGAAGAGACGCATGTACGGATTGTGAATCCTGTGACTCACGCTGAGTGCCCAGCAGGCGTGGTGGGAGAGGTATGGCTGGCCGGAACCGGGATCGGCGCTGGATACTGGGGCAAACCAGAAGAAACGGATGCCACATTTAAGGCCGCTCTTGCTGGGTCAGGTGAGGGTCTCTATTTACGGACTGGCGATCTGGGATTTATCCACAACAAAGAGCTGTTCCTAACCGGACGCCTCAAAGATCTGATCATCGTGCGTGGACGGAACTATTACCCCCACGATCTGGAGTGGTCGGCCCAGCAAGCGCACCCCGGCTTACGACGAGGATATGGAGCGGCCTTCTCGATTGAGGACAAGACCGGAGAACGTGTGGCACTGGTCCATGAGATCGAGAAGCAGGTATCTGAATCCGACCTGGCGGAGGTGGTGGGCTGCATACGTCGCGCGTTGGCTGACGAATATGAACTCGAAATCCACACGGTGGTGCTGATCAAGTCCGGCACAATCCCACGAACCTCCAGCGGGAAAATTCAACGAGGCGCCTGCAAGGCCGCCTTTGAGGCCGGCCAGCTCGCTGTCGTCGGATCGAGTACGCTGGAGTCTGATCGGAGCGCTGAGACCGATGGGGTATCGAGCGAGAGCCCACAAACCAGCATCGAAACAAGGCTGGCCGATATCTGGCAAGAGGTGCTTGGAGGACACCTTCCGCACCGTCACGCGAACTTCTTCTCACTCGGCGGCAATTCGCTCCTTGCCGCACAGGTTGTTGCGCGTATCCTCGACGTCTTCCACGTTGAACTCCCCCTCAGTGTACTGTTTGAATGTCCGACCTTGTCCGCACTGGCCACTCGGATCGATGAACTAAGCACGAGTCCAGATGACGCAGAAGGCGACAGGGCGGGGATTCCGCGCATTCTGCTTCGCTCGACATCCACAAGGGAGGGCAGAATTCCTCTCAGCCCTTCTCAGCAGCGACTCTGGTTCTTGGAGCAAGTTCATCCTGGGAGCGCGATCAATCATATTTCCATGAGCGTGCGCATCCGTGGACCGGTCAATCCCGAGGTATTGGAGCGGTCGGTGCGGGAAATCGTCCGCCGTCACGAAATTCTTCGAACTCGTTTCGGATCGGAGCGAGGTGAAGGATTCGCGGAGGTCTCCCGTGAGGCGATCATCACGATAGGACGGCAAGATTTCCAAGTATTCGACCCTACGGAACAAGAACTTCAGATGCGGCAATTCCTACGAGCGGATAGGAGCCAACCATTCGACTTGCGCCAAGGACCACTATTCAGAGTGACCCTGCTGTCGCTTCAGCACAATGTGCATGTCCTGGCACTGACATTCCACCGCCTCGTCGCCGACGGGTGGTCTCTCCGTATCTTCTGGAAGGAGCTGGCCCTTCTATGGGAAGCCGGTGGTGATGTTCAAAAGGCTCTACTGCCCACATTGACCGTTCAGTATGCGGACTATGCCGATTGGCAGAGATCCAGGCTGGATCAAGGCCTTCGTGAAGTCCATCGAGCCTACTGGATCCAGCAGTTGAGCGGCGGCCGGCCGCCTGCTGAACTACCGGTCGATCGTCAGCGGCCGCGGGTGCGCACGTTCGAGGGAGGCGTGCGGTCACGATCGCTTTCTCCAAGACTTTCAGCCAGTCTCGATCATTTCTGCCAGCGTCAGAACCTCACGATGTTCATGGTGCTGTACGCCGTCTTTGCGACGTGGCTCCATCGTTACACACACGAGACAGATATCGTCATTGGATCGATCGTGGCCGGTAGGCGTCGGAGAGAGCTCGAAGACCTAATGGGGTATTGCGTCAATACGGTAGCATTGCGGTCCGAAGTATCGGATGGACTCACAGGACAGGAGTTGTTGAAGCAGATACGCCGTGTAGTGGTGCAGGCCTATGACCACCAAGAACTCCCGTTTGAAGAGGTGATCGAGGCGCTGTCGTTACAGCGTGAGCGGTCACTGTCTCCACTCTTCAACGTGATGATGGTGTATGAAGACGATCCCTTGTCCACGTTCACCGTCAGGGATCTTGAGGTCACTCACCTCCCTTGGGAACCGACGGCATCGGAGTTCGACCTCGTGTTGATGGTCGTGAATAAGGCTCACGGCCTGGAACTGGCGTTCCTCCATGACTCGACGATTTTTGACGATTCGACGGTGGACCGAATGCTGGGACAACTTGAGATCTTGCTTGAGGAATTTCTCAAGAAGCCTGAGGCCCGTCTTGATCAACTGTCATTACTCACCGCCGAGGAGCGACGGAATATTCAGCTGACGTGGGACGAACCGTCCACCCAGACCTCCAGTATCCATGCACTCATCGAGGCACAGGTAGAACGGACTCCCCTGGCACTCGCCGTCACGTGCGGAGACCAGTCCATCAGCTACCAAGAGCTAAACCGACGAGCGAATCGAGTCGCTCGCGCGCTACAGAAATTGGGGGTCAGTGCAGATCTCCCGGTTGGGCTCTGTGTCGAGCGCTCCGTAGATGCCCTGGTGGGCCTCTTGGGTATTCTCAAAGCAGGGGGCGGTTATGTTCCCCTGGATCCGTCCTTTCCCGATCACCGCCTCCAGCTCATGCTGGAGGACTCGCACGTTTCCATCGTCGTCACACAGGCGCATCTCCGTAACCATATACAGAGCTATGGCGGCCAGATTTGTGATGTAGAAACCCTGTCTACACCCACAGGAAGCGGAGCGGAGGAGGAGAACCTCGCTCTTTCGGTCTCCCCGGATCAGCTTGCCTATATCATATATACCTCGGGTTCGACAGGGAGGCCCAAGGGTGTGGCCGTGACACACCGCAGTCTGGTGACCTCTCTGCAAGCCAGACTTCAGTACTATCAGGACCCGGTATCCCGATTCCTACTGACCTTCTCTCTGGCCTTTGATGGCTCTGTGACAGGTATATTTTGGACGTTGCTGCAGGGGGGGGAACTGGTCATTCCATCGGAGACCGCCCACCGTGATCCCACAGAGCTTGCTGCGCTCATCGAGCACCATCGCATCTCACACATCGTGTGGGTCCCTTCGTTGTACCATGCCGTGCTGGGTGAGGCGTTGAGTGCTCAACTGGAATCGCTTCGTGTCGTCATTACTGCCGGCGAGAGTCTGTCCCTTGAACTCGTGCGACGACATTACCAGCTCCTGCCTCATGCCACGCTGTACAACGAATATGGACCGACGGAAGCCACGGTCTGGTGCAGCGTGTATCACACAACTCGAGAAGAAGCTGCAGCCCACGTTCCGATCGGAAAATCCATCGCCCACATGCAACTTTATGTGCTGGATGCGAGTCTGCAACTGATGCCGATCGGCGTGCCTGGAGAACTGTATATCGCAGGAGAGTGTCTGGCCCGCGGCTATGTCAACCAGCCGCAATTGACACAAGAGCGGTTTCTTGCGAATCCCTACGTGGCCGGCACCAGACTGTATCGGACCGGCGACCTGGCTCGGTATCGCGCCGATGGCAATGTGGAGTTTCTTGGACGGATGGATCAACAAGTTAAGCTGCGTGGCTATCGGATCGAACTAGGGGAAATTGAATATGTGCTGAGTAACTTTCCGGGTGTGCATCACGCGGCGGTGCTGCTTCGGGAAGATAAACCGGACCAACACCGGTTGGTCGGTTATGTCGCCGGTGAGTCGTCGCTCAAAGACAGGCTCGAACAGATTCGCAGTGATCTGGCCTCTCGACTCCCGCACTATATGGTGCCATCCGTCATTCTATCGCTCGACACGATGCCGCTCAGTGCCACCGGAAAAGTGAATCGACATGCGCTTCCCGCCCCAGAACACATAGCCGATCAAGCGGCAGCCAGAATGGCTCCCAGAAATCAGGTCGAAGAATCTCTGGCTGAGTTGTGGAAATCCGTGCTTCAAGTCCCAGAGGCCGGTGTCCACGACCATTTCTTTGAGCAGGGAGGCCACTCGCTCTTAGCGACCCAACTCGTCTCTCGAATACGTGAACTCTTTGAGAGTGATATCTCACTCCCGGCACTGTTTGCGCGACCAACGATTGCAGCATTGGCCCAAGAAGTGGCGCGGTTGCGCCAGAAGGACCAGCCGGCTTCCGTGATGCCACCGATCACTCCGGTGCCGAGAGATCAGCCACTCCCCTTGTCCTATTCTCAGCAACGTATGTGGCTGATGTATCAACTGGCCCCTGAGAGCACGGCGTATAACATGCCGTTTGCATCACGGCAAATGGGACGGCTCAACAAATCAGCTCTCCGGAGGACGGTCGATGCCATCTGTAACCGCCATGAGGCATTTCGAACGACGTTCATGATGAAGGGTGAGGGACCAGTCCAAACGATCCACCCCTTTCGCCCTCCCCATTGGGTCGAAGTCGACCTTACCCAGCGGCCTCGCGAGGAGCGACAACAGCAAGCGGCCCAGCTTGTGGAGCAGGAAGCAAACCAACGGTTCGATCTTGAGCAAGGCCCGCTGGCACGATTCCTCTTGATCGAAATCGAGCCTGAGGACCATGTATTGGTGCTCACAATGCACCATATCATCGGAGACCAGTGGTCATTCGGAGTCATCGGCCAGGAGTTTGCCTTCTTCTACAACGCGTTTTGCCGAGGAGACATTCCGTCGGCAAAACCGATCCCTCTTCAGTATGCCGACTACGCTGTGTGGCAACGACGTTGTCTGACCGACGACTGGCTGAGCACACAATCGGACTATTGGCAGAAAAAATTGGCCGGGCTGTCAAAGCTTTCGTTGCCGACCGATTATCCACGGCCCGTCGTACAAACGTTTAACGGCTCACATCGCATGCTGGAATTGCCCACCTCGTTGATCGAACGACTGAAACAATTCAGCGCGGAACACAATGCGACGGTGTTCATGACCCTGTTGGCCTGCTTCCAGATTCTCTTGCGTCGCTATTCCGGCCAAACTGATGTGGCCGTCGGCTCTCCCATCGCCAACCGAACTCAATCCGCGGTCGAGTCGATCATCGGCTCGTTTGTCAATACACTCGTGCTCCGTATCGACCTCTCCGGCGATCCGACGTTCATCGAGTTAATGGCGCGGGTGCGTGAAACGGCATTAGAAGCCTATGCCAATCAGGACTTCCCGTTCGACAAATTAGTCGAGATGATGCACTCCTCTCGTGACCAGAGCTCCGCCCCCCTGGTGCAGGTCCTCTTCAATGTCCCGAATGCTCCAATAGGGGAGATCAACGTCCAAGGGTTGAGTTGGGTGCCGTTCGAGGTGGAGACGCAAGCCGCACAATTCGACTTAAGCTTGACGATCGAGACAGAGTTCTCCCGGAGAGCGTATTTGACGTTCAACACCAATCTCTTCGAGCCTCAGACTGCTGAGCGGATGCTCGGACAGTATAAGCTCCTACTCCAGAGCGCATTGGCAAATCCCCAGCGTAAACTGTCCGAACTCCCAACCGTGACGGCGCCCGAGCAGCAACAGATGTTGCAGGATTGGAACCGCACGCAACGAGAGTATCCACAGTCTGAATGTTTTCCTCAGCTGTTTGAAGCTCAGGTCAAGCGGACGCCCGAGGCCGTTGCGTTGTCGATGGGATCGAAGGCACTGCGGTACGGTGAGCTTAATGCCAGGGCCAATCAACTGGCAGGCTACCTGCGAACCCTGGGCGCTCAGCCTGGTGTCACGGTGGGTATTAGTCTCGATCGATCCTTGGATATGGTCATTGCGTTGCTGGCCGTCCTAAAAGCCGGTGCGGCCTATGTCCCGCTCGACCCTGAGTTTCCACGGAATCGACTCCGGTATATGGCCGAGAACGCCTCCCTCGCCGTCGTGCTTACCTCCGCATCACTCGCCGCTCGATTTGATGCGAAGGTCTGCCGCTTACTGTGTCTGGACCGCGAGGAGGAACGCATCGTGCAGGAAGCAGACCACAATCTAGGCCCGATCGCCACGCCTCAAGACCTGGCGTATATCCTGTATACGTCTGGTTCCACAGGACAGCCCAAGGGTGTGGAAATTCCGCACCGCGCCCTTGTGAACTTCTTGAGTTCGATACGGCAAGAGCCGGGATGTACCGCTCACGATGTCATGCTCTCGGTGACGACAATCTCCTTTGATATTTTCGGCTTGGAATTATATGTGCCCTTGCTGGCCGGAGCCCGTGTCGAGATCGCCCGTCGAGCAGTCGCCATGGACGGGCGACAATTGCGTGATCTCTGTGAAACCGTCCAGCCGACGATCATGCAAGCGACCCCTGCCACATGGCGCATGCTGGTTGATGTGGGATGGCGCGGCAGTAGCAGACTGACGGTACTCTGTGGAGGGGAAGCCCTTCCTCCCGATCTGGCGGCGTCACTGCTGGAACGTTGCCTCGCCTTGTGGAACATGTATGGTCCGACTGAAACCACGATTTGGTCGACGATCGAACGAATCGACCGGACGGATCGGGAGATCACCATTGGCAGACCAATCGCCAATACAGACGTGTACATCTTGGATCAATTCCTGCAACCAGCCCCAATCGGAGTCTCCGGTGAGCTGTATATCGGCGGCCATGGGTTAGCCCGAGGCTATCGGGGGCAGCCTGACTTAACAGCAGAGCGATTCATCCCTCATCCATTTTCTCCAGAGCCCCTCGCAAGACTCTATCGAACGGGAGACTTGGCACGGTATCGCCGAGATGGACGCATCGTCCATCTCGGTCGGTCGGACCACCAGGTTAAGATCAGAGGGTATCGGATCGAATTGGGTGAGATCGAGACCGCACTGAGCCGTCATCAAGCTGTCCGTCAGGCAGCAGTCATCGCGCGGGAGGACCAGCAAGGTGCAAAGCAGTTAGTGGCGTATCTGGTCTGCCAAGAGGGCCCTGCTCCAAGCCAGCAGGAACTTCGCTTATTTCTTCGGTCCGAGATCGCGGATTATATGGTCCCCTCCGTCTTTGTCTTTCTGAAGACCATGCCCTTGACGGCCAATAACAAGGTCGACCGGAAAGCATTACCATCGGCCGTCTCCTCGATCTCAGATGAATTGGTTCACAGTGGCCCCCGTAATCAGGCAGAAGTTCAACTCACGGCCTTGTGGCGGCAAGTACTGGAAGTCCCAAAAATTGGGATCCACGATAACTTCTTTGATCTCGGCGGCCACTCACTCAAAGCCGCCCACCTCTTTTTTCTCCTTGAACAGGTGTATGGAAGACGTCTTCCGCTCGCAACGCTGTTTCAAGCACCGACTATTGCGGAACTTGCGTCGGTGCTTTCGCAGGAGAACTGGACCCCGCCATGGCAATCGTTTGTTGCCATTCAGCCGAATGGGTCTGCAGTACCGATCTTCATGGTACCCGGAGTAGGGGGTAATGTCTTAGTCTTTGCTCAGCTGGCAAAATTGCTAGGTCCGAATCAACCCTCCTACGGGTTACAAGCACGAGGACTAGACGGAAAAGAGGCGCCATTTACATCGGTGCCGGAGATGGCAAGTCACTATGTTGCACAGATCCGTCGCTTTCGCCCGAATGGGCCGTATACTGTCCTTGGAGCCTGCACCGGTGGACTGATCGCGTATGAAATGGCTCAGCAACTGGTCGAGCAGGGACAGGCCGTCACACTTGTGGTAATGGATACATGGTATCCATCCACATATCGCCCACATCGCTATAAGTTGCCGATGAGGTTTGGGTTGCCTCTGTTTCTGCTATGGAGGATACTACGTACAATTCCCAAGCTCGCTCGTTTGCCAGTCAAAGACTGGGCTTCAGTTCTCCAGCATAGATACAAAAGACTCATGTCGTTATCGCAAACCAATGCCGCTAACGATCAGCTATTTTTTGAATTCCAAGTCGAACAAGTGACTCGAGCCACGCTCCAGGCTGTGGCTCGCTACGACGTTCGCAAATACCCTGGGCATATTCTCAATATCATGGCATCAAAGCGATATGTCGCTCAGTCAGTAACAGATACCAGACATGTCTGGCCAGACTTTGGGGGCGAAGGGAGCAAGACCGTGCAGGTTGCAGCCATCAATTCAGGACAGCTCCTTGTCGCGCCACATGTGGAAGAAGTAACAAAGCATCTCCAGGCTTTCCTTGGCGAGGATACTCAAAACAAGCCAGCCCCTTTGGCCAACGTAATTTAGGTGTGCACATCCATTCTCCTTTCCTGGTGACAGTGAGGCTAGTCGACGATGCCCTTTGGACGATTTTTCCGCTTTATCGTGCAACGGTCGAGCTCCATGGCCTGGCTCATGCTCTGTGTCGGCATCCTGTCTGGGCTGTTGAGCGCCGGAGTCTTAGCGCTCATCAATTATGTGGTTCATCATCCCTCTGACCATTCCCCTCTTGTACTGCTAGGATTTGTCGGCCTCGTCGCCGGCAAGATTCTGGCAAGCCTTGGATCCCAGGTTCTGCTCGTCCGCTTTTCACAAGACACAATCCTGGACCTCTCGTTGTCTCTCTGCGCAAAAATCCTACGGGCTCCGTTACTTCGCTCCGAGCAACGAGGGGCCAACCATATTCTGATCACCTTAACGGATGACGTCAGTTGGGTGACCTGGGCGATCCAATGTTTCCCTAGTTTTCTCATGAATGGCGCACTTGTGTTGGGCTGCGGAATCTTCCTTGCTTGGTTGTCGTGGAGCGTATTTCTAGCAGTGCTCGGAGTTGCTGTCGTGAGTGTCGTAGTACATCAGTGGTTACACACCAGTGTCCGCGACATCATTGCCGCATCCCGGGATGCCAGAGCTGAGTTGTTTCAACGATTTCGCTCGCTCACCGATGGGCTAAAGGAGCTATTGATGCATCGGGCGCGGCGACAGGAGTTTGTAGATGAGGAAGTGCGAGGAGCGGCGGAACTCTATAGAAAGACGAATCTGGAAGCAACGCGGATACAAGCGCTGCTTGGAGCCTGGAACGCCGTATCCCTCTACTCCCTCATCGGTTTCATCATTTTCCTATTTCCATCTTTTGGGCTTATCTCTTCAGAGGCACTGACTGGATACATTGTCGCCATGATCTATATGATGGGCCCCATTTCAAGTATTATCAGCACGGCACCAACTCTCGAACGAGGTCAAGTGGCATTGGATAATATTGAACGATTGGGCATATCGCTGGATGTCTGTCCGGAGGACGTCCAGACGAGAGAACTGGTAGGTCTCGAGCCTGAGATCTCTCCCATCGTGCAATGGACCGATGTCGTGTTTTCTTACGGGCAAGATAATGATGCCGAAACGCCCTTCACGCTGGGTCCCATCAGCCTAGAGTTATGTCCGGGCGAATTGGTGTTCATCATCGGAGGGAATGGAAGCGGGAAATCCACACTCGTAAAAGTTCTTTCGGGGTTGTATCAGCCGCTACGAGGAGACGTGAGACTGGCTGGTACGATGATCACTGATGCCAATCGAGAGTGGTATCGCGAACACTTCTCAGTCATATTTTCAGACTTTTACCTCTTCAAGAAACTCCTTGGTCACTCGGATTCTCAAGTCCATAGCCTCGCGCCTCAATACTTGCGATTGCTGCATTTGGATCACAAAGTCACTGTACGCGATCGCACCTTCTCAACCCTTGATCTCTCTCAAGGGCAACGCAAGCGGTTGGCGCTTATTACGGCCTACCTGGAGGATCGCTCGATCTACGTGTTTGATGAATGGGCGGCGGATCAAGATCCGCAGTACAAGGAGGTGTTTTACAAGACATTGCTTCCAGACCTACGCTCGCGAGGGAAAACGGTTATCGTGATTACTCACGATGATCGGTATTTCCATCTCGGCAACCAGGTCATTAAATTGGATGACGGGAAGGTTGTGGAGCATGTGAAGGACAGCGGCGCAAGGATGACGACATGAAGTCGGGACGTGTGCATTTGGAACTGCAAGATGCTGATTTCGTTCCAATCACTTGAGCGCCTAGCCGATATAGGTCGGCAGAATCATATCTGCCTTCCATCGAACACCGTTCACCTGTGGGGAATCGAGCTCGACGGATCGAAACGCTGCCTGGAGCAATGCACCAGCTGGTTGGATGAAATCGAGCGGCACCGAGCGGCGCGCCTTGTTCGGGACGATATCCGGCAGCGTTACGTGCTGGCTCACGGAGGCTTGAGAGCAGTGCTGAGTAGGTACCTTGGAGTTACTCCGGATGTGGTCGCGCTGGAGCGCAGTGCAACAGGCAAGCCCTTCCTGACAAGGGAACTACGAGATCGGTCAGCGATCACGTTCAATTTGTCTCATGCCTATGGCCGTGCGCTCATCGCGGTCGCACAAACGCAGGAGGTTGGAGTGGATCTTGAATGCGTTCGTTCGGAAATCGAGGTTGCGAAATTATCCAAGCGCTATTTTACTCGTTCCGAACACACAGCGATCATGCAGGCTCCTGAGGAACAACGAGCCATGAGATTCTTCCGCTACTGGGTTGCGAAAGAGGCGCTGCTTAAGGCGCAAGGTATCGGTCTCCGGGGACTGTCCGACTGCGAGGTCTGCATTGAGGGGGACGGAGTCGATATGGAAGTTCGGGCCCGATTGGGTGCGCAGTTCACGGATACGTTGCAGGTTCGCTTTCTCCCTTGCGAAAATGGATGGGAAGCAGCGGTGGCTGCCCAGAGCGTAGACTCGGTTATACAGTTTGATCTCGGGCAGCAGTAATCTCTCTCCGTCGACTGTGACCTCACAACTCCACCTTCGTGCTCACCAACACAAGCCTCAGTGGCAAGGAGTTCTGCAGTGCTAGCGAATGACCGGCTCCAAGGTTACTGCGGCTTTCATCGAGTTGGAAATCAGACAATTCCCCTCGGCTTTTTCAATCAGCTCCTTGGCTTTGCCCGCATCCTCTCCAGACTTCAAGGTGATGGAAGGCCTGATCGTGATGGCAGTGAATTGAAATTTTCCCTCCACCAACTCCAATCGACCTTCCGCCGTGCTCTCATAGGCAGAGAAGGCGAGTCCGGCTCGTTCCGCCACTGCGAGAAACGTCGTCATCAAACAGACATTGGCGGAGGCCACGAAGAGATCCTCGGGAGACCAGATGCCGTCATGTCCCTTGAACTCCGGCGGTGTTGCCACCTGCACATCAGGCTTCCCCGTACAAGCGATCACGCCCTTGCGCTGTTCCGTCCACTTCACTGCGGTCTGATACAGATACACTTTACTCTTTTGTTCCATTCTTCCTCCACGGCTCTAGTTTTGAATCAATAACCATCGGTTACGGCTTTATGTACACCCAACCTTGTTCCTGTCGCTCCATGAGCCGGACCATCGCCGGTACCGTATCACCTACTTCACTGATCAAATCCTCCCTCGTCACCTGCATAGTCTTCATGGTGTTGGAACAGGCCGTGTAGTTCACACCGTAGGTGCGTTTCAAGTGAGTCAGCTCGTCAGCGAATGTCGTACCTCTCTTCGTCAAAAGTGGGAGTCCGGCCCCATGCACGACCAGTTCAACCGTGAGGTTCTGCGGCCCAAGTTCCTGATAGAGATGCGTGATGTTGTTGAGCGCACCACGTTGGACTTTCTCGTCACCGGAGTTGAGATGCATGACGACACGGTGCGGCCGATTTATCGGAACAACCTCGCCAAGGTCCGCTCCCCAAGTCGGTGGCTGACACATGAGCAATGCACCGACTGTGATCCAGAGTAGGCTCCGTGTCCACCCTACGTGTCGTCTTCTCATCGTTTCGTCCCCGACCGCTTTATCCCATCACTCCGTTTCCACAAAGCCGTTCACCCAATCGCCGACCGCATGCGTCATCGCTACGACACACAGGGCGATGAGGAGATGTTCACCAATCACCTTCCAGGGCGCAATGGTCTGCGCCCGTGCGATGAAGAAACTCAGAACTGTGAGTAAGAATAGTCCCCAGACTATGCTGATGACAATCGCCTGATCGAGCGGACTGATTAGGACCGGGACGACGAAGGTGGCCGAGACCACAAATTTCGCAGCGAATGTGGCGAGCGTGGCTTCCCAGACCTGGCTCACTGGGGCGCTGTTCTTCGACTCTTCGGACACATGGATACCGAGTGCATCTGACATGGCATCGGCGATGGCTATCGTCAGGATTCCACCGATCACGATAGCGCGCGAATGCGTTCCGGAATGGAGTCCTACCATCAGCCCGAGCGTGGTAATGACCCCCGACGTCAATCCGAAACTGATCCCGGTTTTCCAGGAGGTTTTCATGTTGGTTCATCGGCTCAATCAGCGAGGGAAGGTCAGAACATAGGCCAGAACATCGCGGATGGCCTCGTCTGATAATTTAGATTTCCAGGCATCCATGGCTGTATTCGGTCGTCCCTCATGGATGCTCTTCAAGAGGCGGGAATCCGGCTTCACGAGCACGTCGCTCGATGTCAAATCCGCCACCGGGGGATCAAACTGGACAACCCCATCCCCTTTTCCCTGCGAACCGTGACAGGCGAAGCAATAGTTCTCATAGAGCTTTTTGCCTCTCGCGAGATTGCGCTCACCCGCGGCGGGGTCGGATGTCGAAGCCACAAGCCAACAGGCCGTCGTCAACACGCAAAGGACAGAGAGGCCAGGGCCTTTCACGACATCCCCTTTCTCTTTGGTCTTGCAAGCACCCCGTTAACGACCGCATTCCGGCGAGTGCCGAACACATTCCCGAAGCCACGAGGCCATCTGATCGAGCAGCGCCGCGACCGCTCGATTGGCGGCTTGGACACCCCCATAAGGATTCTCGCTTGTGGCGTTCTCTATGATCTCAAAAACCCGCGTGCTCAGGATCGTCGACTCTTTCAGGTCGACCAGCTGCGCCCGAACCATCACCCTCATGCGACTAGGTTGTTGGAGAAACTCCTGCTGTAACAGAAATCCGTGCGTATCAAGACGATAGTCTCCGCGGAGCGAGCTCGGCAGTGGAAGCACAGCGCGCCATGCATCATCTTGATTGAGCGCCTGGACCAGCAGCGGTGTGAACATTCGTGCCGGTGTGTCGGCCCATTGATTCGCTGCAAAATATTCCAACTCATAGGGTCGCTTGACATACACCATCCGAGGCGTCTCAAATCCGGGCTCGGCTTGCGGAGTGCTGACCAGAAAAACCGGACCGTTCCCGCCGGCAGGACGAGCCTCGTTGTGCGACCCATCGAGACTCAGCTGATAGGTGTGGACCGCTTCAGAGCCACTGCGGAGCGACGGGCAGCCGGTCCCCGTCATCATCAGCAGCGCGCAGGCTGCATGGACCAACCAATATCTCATCTGTAATCTCTCACGGCCGTAAGCCTTATCAGAAATAAAACAGCCGAAACGCTTCGTCACATCTCTTGAGATTATTCCCCTGGTCCGCGAGATGGCGCTTTTCGTCCAAACACGAGCGAACTCGGCTCTCGTTCCAATTCTCTGGCCACCCGATTTAGTGTACCAGTGAGCTGTCTAAGTTCCGTGACCAACTGCCCGGCTTCAGGCAAAGTCCGCCGCGTGAACTGCTGCAGCTCTGGTCTGGCTTCATTGACAACGGTTCCAATGGTCTTGCTGGTCTGAGCCAGTTCATCTGTCGCTGTACCCAACGCAGCGACGCTCTTGTTGAGACCGGCGAGCAGAGTTGGAACTTGCTCGTTCAGTGATGTCGTGAGTTTGACTAGGTTGTCGGCACTTCTGGCCGCACCGTTCAAGCTTTGCTCAATCTGAGCCTTGTGAGTGGCAATGGTCTGGGCTACATCCGAGACATCCTTGATCGTCCGCTTCAGCAGTATGCGATTGTCTTCATCGAGAACCTTTGCTGCTCCTTTCGCCGCGGAATCAAGATCAACCAACAGTTGAGCCAGACCTTCCTCCGAGAGTAAGCGGGACACTGCTTCATCCAAGCGGAAAAAGAGTGAGGGACCGGTCTTGATGACCGGATAGGCTTGTCCCTCCTGGGCCTGCAACGAAGGCGCATCCCGACTCCCTCCGGTCAAATTGATGGTGGCTAGCCCGGTCAGCCCCTGGGTTTCCAGTACGGCGATTGTGTCGTTCTTGATCGGCGTTCCGCGCACAATGTCCATCGTCAGCAGAACTTCCTCCGGATTATTAGGATTCAAGGCAATAGCCTTGACCCGGCCCACATCGACGCCACGATATTTGACGGTCGAATCGACGCTCAATCCTGCGACCGACTCCTTCATATGGGCCTCGTATCGGTCGTATGTACCACGGTAGTCGGTCTTCCCTAGCCATAAAATGCCGACTAGGACAGCCGCTCCCAGAAACGCGACAAACGACCCGACCAAGATATAGTTGACTTTTGGTTCCATCTCTTTGTGCCTTTATTCGTCTCTATCTCGCCGCTCGAATTTCAGAGACGAACCGTGTTCCTCTGACAATGGGCCTCACGTGTGCGGCCCATTGTGGTTCCACGCCGCCTGTTCGCTTGCCGCCCTTCCACGTGGGCCACGGAAGTATTCACGGATAATGGGATCGTCTGATCGGGACAACTCCTGCATGGTTCCGATACCCAGGACCGTTCCGCGACCGAGCACTGCCACACGATTGGCGATCCGCCACAGTGAATCCAGATCATGTGTCACCATCACCACCGTCAGCCCCAAGAGACTTTTCAATGAGAGTACGAGGTCATCAAATCCTGCAGCGATGATCGGATCGAGCCCAGCGGTCGGCTCGTCGAGAAACAACAATTCCGGATCCATCACAATCGCTCGGGCCAGCGCAGCTCTTCTTCGCATCCCTCCGCTGAGTTCGTTGGGATACTTCACGGCACTCTCCGACGGTAATCCCACCATGGCAATCTTGGCAGCGACAATATCACGGATTAGTGCCTCACTCAGCGTCGTATGCTCGCGCAGCGGCACGGCAACATTTTCCGCCAGCGTGAACGAGCTGAACAACGCGCCATGCTGGAACATCACACCGAACCGCCGGTGAATCGGTCGGCCGTTGCCCTCTTCGAGCTGCCGACTGTCTACCCCAAGAATTCTAATCGTTCCGGCCGAGGGCGTGATCAGACCGATGATCTCTCGTAATAACGTGGTCTTGCCGCACCCATTGCCACCAGCAATTGCGAAAATTTCTCCCCGGTGAATAGAAAGAGTGACGTCTTCATGCACCACGGCCTGTCCGAACTTCGTCGCCACGTGGCTCACGTCGATCACCGGTATCTCAATGTTCGTAGCCGACGGCATCAGAAACTACCCTTCACATCTGTCTGTATAGCCGCTACAGGTCCCACCAATTGAGCAAGATACTGCAGAGTGCGTCGAAGACGATTACGAGAAAAATCCCCTGCACGACACTGATGGTGGTGTGTCGGCCAACGTCGTCGACACCACCTCTGATCTGAAATCCTTGATAACAGCCCACCAAGGCGATGATCGCCGCAAAGAATGGCGCCTTCCCTAATCCGATCAGCAAGTGTCGCACAGGAACCGCTTCCTCGAATCGAGCGACAAACTCGACGAAACTCACATTGAGTTCCCCCAACGCGATCAACATGCCACCGAATACGCCCACGACATCCGCATACACCGTCAACAGAGGGAGAGCGATGACCAGGCCAAACGCTCGCGGCAGCACGAGCAAGTTCATGGGCGAAATACCCAGTGTCCGCACCGCGTCCAATTCTTCCGTGACCTTCATCGTGCCGATCTCGGCAGCATAGGCCGATCCCGACCGCCCGGCAATGAGGATCGCCACAATCAACGGCGCGATTTCTCGCAACAGGGATATACCCACCAGATCCACGATGAAAATGTTCGTACCGAACTTACGGAGTTGTTCTGCGCCCTGATAGGCAATCACGACACCGACCAGAAACGTCAGGAGGCCGGTGATCGGCAAGGCCCGCACACCATCCACTTCCACGATCCGCAAGAGCGCCCGCCACCGAATGGAGCGTGGCCGTATCAGTGCTCGACCGAATGCGATGGTGCTTTCTCCGACGAATGCGAGCGCACGAATCGTGGACACCTGCCGGGACTGCACAGCACGCGTGAGACGTTCCACCCAGCTCATCCCGCGACCCGCACCGCTTCCCTCGGGTCGAGACCACTCGACTTCTACTTTCCTGAGCAACTCGTCGAATTCAGGTTTCAGCCCTTGGAGTGCAGTCTGCTGCCCCTTGTGCCGCACGCCGTCGATGCAGCGCTGCAGTATGAGCGCGCCGCCCGTATCCATGGCCGTCACTTCGCCGGCGTCGTAGAGGACGGTAGGGGTATCAGGCCATCGAAGTGCTCGGCCTTTCCGCTCCAGATGGGACAAATTTGGAAGAGTCCAAGACCCCCGGCAGTGAATCACATTGTCCTCGACAGAGATCGTTGCCTGTTGTTCCACCGGCTTCACTCCGTCAGTCGCTTCGACTCGTCACGCCGTCACACATAATGCCATGCCTCATGATGACCATTGCCTGAAAACCACAAGAAGGCCATCACGTCCGCTCACAGCTTCCCCATAATAGCTTTCAGCTCAGCCCCTGTAATCACCTCGCGTTCCAACAACAGTGTGGCCCCCTGTTGCAGAGCGGCTTTGTTCTCCTCCAGCAAGGACTTCACCCGTCCGTACTGCTCGTCAATGATCCGCCTCACTTCACAATCGATTTCACGCGCAGTCTCTTCGGAGTAGTCCCCTCGTTCCGACGCAACCGGAAGTTGGAGGAATTGAGACTGTCGTTCTCGCTCCAAGCTGATAGTACCGAGCTTCTCGCTCATTCCATAAGCCTTCACCATACTTTTCGCAATGTCGGTAGCCTTGAGTAGATCATTCTGCGCCCCCGTGGAGGCTTCCCCAAAAATTGTTTCTTCAGCAATCCGCCCACCGAGCAACACAGCGACCTTATTCTCCAATTCCGATTTCGTCATCAGAAACCGGTCTTCTGTCGGAAGCTGTAAGGTATAGCCGAGAGCCGCCACACCGCGCGGAATGATCGAGATCTTCTGTACCTGATCCATCCCCGGCAAAGACATGGCGACGAGGGCATGGCCCGTCTCATGGTAGGCCACCCGCTCCTTCTCCATCTTATTCAAGACGCGGTTCTTCTTCTCCAAACCGGCAATGACTCGCTCGACCGCCTCCTGCAATTCAGAAAAACCGACCTGATCCTTGCCGCGCCGCACCGCCAGCAACGCCGCCTCATTGATGATGTTGGCCAAATCTGCTCCGGAGAACCCGGGCGTCATCGCAGCGATGTTTTCCAGATCCGCGTCGGGGCCCAGTGTCACCTGTTTGGCATGCACACGAAGAATGGCAAGGCGACCGATCTTGTCCGGACGGTCCACCACCACATGACGATCGAATCGGCCGGCACGCAGCAACGCGGGATCAAGAATCTCGGGGCGATTGGTCGCAGCCATGAGAATGACGCCGATGCGAGGATCAAAGCCGTCCATCTCGACCAGCAGCTGATTGAGCGTTTGCTCCCGCTCCTCATGCCCCATGGGCCCCGCGCCACGGGCTTTTCCGAGCGCATCCAACTCATCGATGAAAATAATGCAGGGGGCTTTCAGTTTGGCCTGATCGAAGAGATCACGGACCCGGGCCGCCCCGACCCCGACGAACATTTCGACGAACTCCGAGCCGCTGATGCTGAAGAACGTCACCCCGGCCTCACCGGCCACCGCACGAGCCAGCAACGTCTTGCCGGTCCCGGGTGGACCGACCAGGAGTATGCCCTTGGGAATCTTGCCGCCAAGTTTGGTGAACTTCTCCGGCGTCTTCAGGAACTCGATCACCTCACCCAGTTCTTCTTTGGCTTCGTCCACCCCGGCGACATCCGCGAACGTGACCTTAATGTCCTTCTCCACGTAGATCTTCGCTTTGGATTGCCCCACCTGCATGAAGCCGCCTTGGGCCTGGCCAAACCGGCGAAAGATGAAGAACCAGATGCCCCCGAACAGGGCGACCGGGATCACCCAGGATAGAAGGTCGCGCCAAAACGTGGATTCAATGACACCGGTGAACGTAACCCCATGTTGGTTGAGTTCGCGGACCAGGTCCGGATCGTCGACGCGCACGGTCGTAAAGGCTTTCTGCTCCTTGGATTCGCCTTCGGCCTTCAACTTGCCGGTCAGGATGTGGCTGGTTACGGAGACTTCCGCCACTTTCCCGGTCACCACCAAACTCTTAAACTGACTGTAGGGGAGCTCTTCGACCTTATTCAGGGCTAGAATGAAATCATGTACGAGCACCACGGCCATGATGGCGAGGAGCACGTACCAAATGGAAAAGGAGGTTGTTTTATTCATCATTCTCGCTCCTTTTCAAGAATATGGGGGTCGCGACCTGAGAGCCGCTAAAACATGAAGTAGGCCCCAAGCCCTATCGATTCGATCTTCTGGTTGATCGCAAACAGCCCATAGGGATTATAACCGTGGAAATACGTTGCCATGATCCGAAAACGACGAAAGGAGCCCGTCCGGGACCATTCGAATCCGCCGAGCACATTGGTATCGATGATCCACTCATGTGCCTGGGTCGACTTGAAATCTGCAGACAGCACGGGCGTGACGACCAACCGGTCGAGGAACGATCCCAAGATCCGTGTCCGAATCGACGGCGCCCTCGCTTCAAATCCCCACTGGATCTTCCCTCGGTCGAACGTTGCTGGTTCGCGGTGCACGAGATACCCGCCTCCTCCATAGAGACGTAGCCATCGGTATTCATAGGAAAGAATCGCGTCCACTTCCTCAAGAATAAAGGTAATCGATTTGAACCCTGGATTGGCCGCCAAGAATTCGTCGCCGATGTGGCTGCTTTGGTGATAATAGCGCAATCGTGCGGACCAATTTCCAGAGCGCCATGTAATCGGGATCCCGACATTAAAGTCCGTGTTGATCAATTGGGCGTTCTTTTCATCTAAGTCGAATTGAGCAAAAATGCCGGTGAGCAGGCTGATCTGCCACCCATTGCATCCTTCCCGCCTCGTATAAAAGCCGAAGTTTTCTCCGATCGCCACGGACCCAATGTTGGAGGAGGTGCGGTCAGTACGCGATCGCGTCGCTCGCCAGGTCGCAAAGAACTGCGGCTGCTTGGGATCCGCCAGCAGGGGACGGAAGACGTCGTCGGAAGGAAAGGCCTCTCCAATGGTTTCACCATCGGTTTTCTCATAGGCTTGCCCATACCGACAATCGAGCAGCTCCTTCGGCTTCAGATCATCCGGCTTCTTGTTATCTGAATCATCCGCATAGGCTGGTCCTACCAGCAGAACCATAAGAGAAAATGCTCCGATAATCCAACGAACGCAAAACAACACCCTCCGGCCCATACCTTTCCTCTCCTTTGGCATGTTTGTATGAAGCGAGCTGGACACCCTTCATAGGGTCCCTTCGATATCATATTGTGGGAGGAAATTCATAGAGATCGAGAAGCATCATCGGCCGGAGTCACGCTCCTATGCACGGCAAGTTGTGTCCGTCCGGGAGCCGTTCACTGTTTATCCGCGCGTCCCTCGCACAGGTTTCTGGCTCCAGTTCCACTTCCATTCACGGATCTCCGGCATGTCCTCTCCATGTTCGGCAATGTACTGTTTATGTTCGATGCGCTTGTCGCGGAGGGCCTGCTTGGCATAGTCGGCCCGCGAGCCGCGTAGTGGGATCCGGTCGATGACATCGGCGACCAGATGAAACCGGTCGAGATCATTCATCACCACCATATCGAACGGGGTTGACGTAGTCCCTTCTTCTTTGTACCCGCGCACATGCAGGTTCTTGTGATTCGTCCGTCGGTAGGTGAGCCGGTGGATCAGCCACGGGTAGCCGTGGAACGCGAAGATGACCGGCTTGTCCGTCGTGAACAAGGCATCGAAGTCCTTGTCGGACAATCCGTTCGGATGTTCAGCGGATGGTTGTAGTTTCATCAGATCCACCACGTTGACCACCCTTACCCTCACGTTCGGCAGATACGTCCGCAGTAAGGAGACGGCCGCCAGCGTTTCCAGCGTGGGCACATCGCCGCAACAGGCCATGACCACGTCCGGTTCACTATTCCGATCGTTACTCGCCCATTCCCAAATGCCGATGCCGGCTGTGCAATGCTTCACTGCAGCATCCATGTCGAGCCATTGCGGCGCCGACTGCTTGCCGGCCACGATGACGTTCACATGGTTGCGACTGCGTAGGCAGTGGTCGGTGACAGACAGCAACGTATTGGCATCGGGTGGCAAATAGACCCGGATCACCTCGGCTTTCTTGTTGACCACGTGATCGATAAACCCAGGATCTTGATGGCTGAAGCCATTGTGATCCTGCCGCCAGACATGGGAGGACAACAAATAATTCAGCGAGGCAATCGGTCGTCGCCACGGGATGTGGTTGCAGACCTTGAGCCATTTGGCATGTTGATTGAACATCGAGTCGATGATGTGGATGAAGGCCTCATAGCAGGAAAAGAATCCGTGCCGGCCCGTCAACAGATAGCCTTCCAGCCACCCCTGACACTGGTGCTCACTGAGCATCTCCATCACCCGACCGTCCGGTGCCAGGTGGTCGTCGTAGGGCTGGCGTTCTGCCATCCAGGCACGGTTGGTGATATCCAAGACGTCTTGCCAACGGTTGGAATTGTTCTCATCTGGACTGAAGAGACGGAAGTTCCGGTGCTCCATATTGATCTTCATCGTGTCCCGTAGAAACGCTCCCATGATGCGGGTCGCCTCGGCTTCAACGGCACCAGGCCTTTTCACCGCGACAGCGTACCGACGAAAATCCGGCAGCCGCAAATCTTTCAACAGCAGCCCACCGTTTGCGTGAGGATTGGCACTCATGCGCCGATCCCCCTTGGGCGCCAGTTCGGCGAGTTCGGGCTTGAATCGCCCGGACTTGTCAAACAGTTCCTGAGGCTTGTAGCTCTTCATCCACTGTTCAAGAATCTTCACATGTGCCGGCTTGTCCATGTCGCTCATGGGAACCTGATGCGAACGCCAGTAACCCTCAGTCCGCTTCCCGTCGATCTGTGGAGGACAGGTCCAGCCTTTGGGTGTTCGGAGCACAATCATGGGCCAGAGCGGCCTTCGTGTAATACCTTGTCTGCACGCATCCGCCTTGATCCGTTGAATGTCCTTCACAACCGTATCGAGTGTGGTTGCCATGAGCCGATGCATCGTCCGCGGATCGTGGCCTTCGACGAAATAGGGGATATACCCATAGCCTCGGAACAGTTGCTCCAGCTCGCCGTGGCTAATCCGGGCCAGGACTGTAGGATTGGCAATCTTGTAGCCGTTCAAATGGAGAATGGGCAGGACCACACCGTCAGTGACGGGGTTGAGGAATTTGTTGGAATGCCAGCTGGTGGCGAGCGGGCCGGTTTCCGCTTCGCCATCTCCCACTACGCAGGCCGCGATCAGATCAGGATTATCGAACACTGCCCCATAGGCATGCGAGAGGGAGTAGCCCAATTCACCACCCTCGTGAATGGAACCAGGCGTCTCCGGCGCCACATGGCTGGGAATACCACCGGGAAACGAAAACTGTTTGAACAACCGTTTCAGGCCCTGTTCGTCTTGCGACACATCCGGATAGACTTCGCTGTAGGTCCCTTCGAGGTAGGCATTGGCAACCAGCCCCGGCCCTCCGTGGCCAGGCCCGGCGATATAGATCATGTTCAGATCGTGTTGCGTGATGATGCGGTTGAGGTGCGCATAGATAAAATTCAAGCCCGGTGTCGTGCCCCAATGGCCGAGCAGGCGTGGCTTGATATGAGTCCGCGCGAGCGGTTTCTTTAGTAACGGGTTGTCGTAGAGATAGATCTGTCCGACCGACAGATAATTGGCCGCTCGCCAATAAGCGTCCAATTTCTTTAGTTGGTCCTGATTCAACATCTTCGGCTCTGTTCGTTGCATCGTCCCCTCCTACTGCTTCGTCACGACTCGGCTCCGATCATCTCCAGCACGGACCGGGCAATCTCACTTTCTTCATCCGTATGAATGACTCGCACAGTCACCCTACTGCCTTCGCTAGAAATCACGGCCCCGCCAGCCTCGTTGCGCGCAGAATCGATGACGATACCGAGAAATTCCAATCCTTCACAGATCCTCACTCGTACGGTCGGCGAGTGTTCTCCAATACCCGCACTGAATACCAGTGTATCCAAGCCGCCCAAGGCCGCAGCCAATGAACCGATGGCTTTTTTCGCGTGATAACAAAACAGCGCGACCGCCTCGGCTGCTCTCGCATCGTTCTGTTCCTCCTTAAGGAGATCGCGCATATCGGAACTGGTCTCCGAGACCCCGAGCAAGCCAGACTCGGCGTTGACCATCCGATGGAACCGATTTACGGTCATGCCTTCCGTCCGAGCCAGATAGGACACAAGGCCAGGGTCGAGATCCCCCGATCGGCGGCTCATCGGCAGGCCGGAGGTCGGCGTAAAACCCATGGTCGTGTCGATCGCTCGTCCATTTTTGACCGCCGCCATGCTCGCGCCATTGCCAAGATGGGCCATGATGACGCGACCGCTGACTTCGTGTGGCGCACCGACCCGCTCTAGTTCTCTCATGAGAAAGGCATAGGACAGGCCATGAAATCCGTATCGTTGAAGACCCAACTTTTCATACCGCCGGGGAATCGAGAAGAGACGAGCCACACGTGGCATGTCGCGGTGAAATGCCGTGTCAAAGCAGGCGACTTGCGGGAGATGAGGGTACCGTTGCGCAAACCACCGGATTAATTCGATCTCACCCGGGAGATGTTCTGGATCGTTGGAACTCAATCGCTGCAGCTCGTCCATCACAGCCGGCGTCAGTGGTTGTGGAGCACGATAGTGCTGGCCACCATGCACGACCCGATGTCCGATCGCGACCACTGGACAGTGTCTCACCCGGTCGGCGATACAGGTTAGCAGGAGCTCAATGCAGGCAGCATGGTTCGGAGCGTCTACCGACTGAGGCCCAATGGTGTCGGCTCCCTCAGGCGCCCATCTCAGTGTTGCTTCCGGTGATCCGATGCGATCGATCGAACCCGTCAGCTCACGAACTGGAGCCGTCCCGATGCGAAAGAGCGCAAACTTGAGCGTCGATGATCCTCCATTGATCACCAAAATCGAGCCGATAGGATCAAGCTGTGGCATGGTTATCCTCGATGCCTAGTCTATACAGTACCTGCTTCAACTGCGATATCGATACTCCCAACACCCGCAGGTAACATTGATGGCATCACGTAGACTGAGCTTCCGTGCAGGTGGATTGGCCCCACGCTCCTCCCCAGCAGCAACCTCTGTGAAGATTGCACAAATGAGTGCGCTGGGGCGAGAAAAGGGATGCATCCTGTGACTAGGTGGAGCCGTCCTATTCCCATGAACGATATCATGGTTACATTCCATGCTTCCGAGGATTACCCGGAGATCTAGTTGGTGCAGAGAGAAGAGCGGTCAGAGAGTTGGGTCGATAGAGTGACTTTGGAGCTGAACGTTCATGAGTTGAGCAACAACAGAGCGCGGTAGGCCTGAGCGCAAGGGGAAATGTGCGACAGAGAGAAACCCACCACTGTCGCAGAAGACAACAGGTCAAGGGATAGATGTGTGGAGTTGGAGGAGAATTGTGCGCGCCCTTTTGGCGGCTCTTCCGCTATGCGAGGGATCGGTGACCGAGCAAGCCAGCATCGAGACTCTTGTCGACCGCCTGATAAATCGCATGGGGCAGATGTGTATGCGCCGTTCCCTTGTCGAGCAACAGGCAGGCACCGGCATCCAAGAATGCTTCTCGATTTCCACTTCCGACGTAAAATGAGAGGCCAATGACCTGTAGGTGTGGATGCTTTTGCATGATGGATTCTGTCGCTTCAATACCGTTCATTCTCGGCATGTGAATGTCCATCACCACGACATCGGGCTTGAGCAGGTCTGTCAGCTTCACCGCCTCTTCCCCATCCCTGGCCTCACCCACCAATTCAATGTCGAGGTGATGGCTCAAATACTTCCGTAATCCTTGACGGACGAGGAAGTGGTCGTCCACCAGAAGCACGCGAATAGATTTCATCTTCGTCCGGTCAGCGACGGAACTCTGCGTATAAGAGACTGAACCTATCGACATACGGCACTCCTATTGGTTCATCTGGTGCTTTCCTCAGAAGAATCGTCAACCTAATTCTTGAAGAAGGAGATTAAGACATTGGAATAAGAACGCTTCCTTCGAACAAGTTAGTTATCTCTGACCGCGATATGGGTCGTCGATCTCAGCGCCACATTCAAGACAACGAACCTTGCCTGTGCGTTTGCCACCTCTGGTCAAAATATCATCAATAAGACGCTGATGAGCGCATGCACTGTTGAGGGTGGTTGTGCCGCTTTCTTCCTCCGTGTTCTGAAGCACCTGGATGTACATACACACCTCCGTTCCCTCCGGGAACTATCTCAACTCCTGTAGATGAGCGGACTCCTCCTGTACTCGTAACTCAGGCCCTAGCTCGCCTCAGAACGACGGACCTGTACCCTGTAAGTCCTGTCGGCTTCTATCGTCACCTGCACTTCTCCCCTTCTACTCAAGTCATCGATGGCGAGAAACATCTGATTCCAAGTCAAATCAGGACAGAGGTCCATCATTTCTTCCAGCGGACAGTCCGTACCCACTTGCTCCAAGGTGATCTTGACTCGATCAATGAGTGTTGTCGTGTCCATGGAGTCTCCTCCTTGTGTTTCGACTTAACACTCTAGAACAAATAGGACTCCTTATGAACTGGTAAAGGACCTAGTTTACGATGGGATTCTTGCCAGGGGCGTAGTCGGAGAAAACCTATCTGCTACTGGACGCACCCATGTCGACGATCTTCTATCGTGAAGTCTATAGGACTATGGGAGAGGTTAACCCGCATTGTTCATGATGGTTCGTGACGAAACCGCCGAGACGCCATGCGAGACGGGTACGCGGAGCCCTGAGAGGCTGAGGCATACTTGAAACAGTATGTCGAGGCCGAGAAGGGCGAGTCTGTCCGCTGGCCGTGCGAAGCTCGCGGCCACACTTGTCATAGCCGCGTCTCGACGGTTGCAGTAGAAGCATTCATGAATAATGCGGGTTAGAGTTGATCACTCGCGAGGCCCTGCGTGATGGCGTAGCGCATCAATTCCGCCGTCGTGTGAAGATCCAGTTGTTTCATGAGGCAGGTCTTGTGAAATTCTACCGTTTTCACGGACACATGGAGCAGTGAGGCGATCGCTTTAGTCCCCTTGCCTTCGCCGATTAACTGTAAGACTTCACGCTGCCTCGGAGTGAGTGCTACTGCGGAACCTTTGAGCACCGGTGCCTCTTCTCGCTCCATCGTCTGCGCAAGCACCGGCTTGGTGATCGAGGGCGTCAAATATTGCTGCCCCTTCAGCACGGCCTCAATCGCCAGCGGCAGCTCCATGGGCGCCGACCGCTTCAGGAGATAGCCGCTCGCGCCGACATGGAACGCTTCCGTCACATAGCTTGGGCTCGTGTGCATGGTCAGGAAAATAAGCTTGGCCGGGTGATGGAGCTTCCGGATCTGACGCGCGGCGTCGATACCGTTGAGCAGCGGCATGCTGATATCCAGAAGGATTAGGTCGGGCTCCAAGTGCTGAACCGCCTCTACCAGTGCCCGGCCGTCTTCTACCGCGCCGACGACATCACAGGTCTCTTCAACCAGTCGGCGCAGACCAGCAAGCATCAAGCTGTGGTCGTCGGCTAAGAGCACCCGCGGCCTCCGCGTCACCTCATCCATGGTCGTGGCTCACACCTGGATTGGCACACGTTGCTCGCTCGAGGTCCTCGCGTCATGGTGCCACCTCCTGCCGGACATCGGGAAGCGGCACCCATGCGTGCACTTCTGTCCCGTCGCCTGGGCGCGTCCGGATGTGGAACGTGCCCTCCGCCAAACGAATCCGCTCTTCCATGCTGAGGAGTCCGAGCCCCCGACTGCGGGCTTCCTTCTCCTCAAACCCTTTCCCATCGTCATAGATGCAGACCCCGACTCCATGGGAAGTCCCAAGCAGTCGCACCACGACTGTCGAGGCCTCGGCATGCTTCAGCACATTCTGGAGGGATTCTTGCGTCACGCGATAGAGGCAGGTGGCTATATCGATGGGCATCGCTTTCGGCACGTTTCGCGCGACATACCGAACGGCAAGCGCCGTGCGTTGTGCGAACTCGTGGCTATGATCCTGAATCGCCGCTTCCAGGCCTAGATGTTCCAGACTGGAAGGGTGGAGCCGGTAGGAGAAGCCGTGGACGTCATCCGCAAGCCGTTCGGCAGCCTCTCGAACACTCCGACAGTGCGGCAGCAGGTCCGGCTTAGACTGACACAATCGTTCGAGCGAGCCGGCATCGACCGCCAGACTCGCAAGCCGTTGCGTCACATCGTCGTGCAGGTCGCGCGCAATGCGTTGTCGTTCGAGCTCTTGCGCCATGAGCAGTTTCTTGGTGAGCTCCTCCAGTTTCGTCTGATGCCGGCGCAATTCCTCTTCGGCTCGCTTGCGCCTACTGATGTCGATCTGGAAACCGATGAGCTCAACCGGTGCGCCGGCCTGATCGTGAAGGATGCGCACCTCATCGTGCAACCAGCGATACCTCCCGTCCCGATGGCGGAATCGGTATTCATAGACATGCCGCTCCTGTTCAAGAACGGTTGATAAATTGGCAAGCACCTGAGAACGATCGTCAGGATGAAGACGGGTGACCCAAAAGTCCGAATGTTCCACAAAATCATGTGGGCTGTAGCCGAGTTGCTCGACGACATTCTCGCTGATGAACGTCGTGCTGAAGTCACCGGTGGTTCGACGTGCATAGAGTACCATCGGGGTGGATTGTAATAGTAGCTGCTGTCTCGCTTGCACGGTGCACAGGGCCGCCGTGCGTTCAGCGACTCGCTGTTCGAGCAGCTCGTTGAGCTCGCGCAGTGCTCCCTCCGCTTGTTTGCGTTCGGTGATGTCGCTGCCGATCGTCAGCAGACATCGTTTTCCGTTGAGGGTGATCAAGTCGGTGGAGATAAGGAAGTGACGAAGGTCTTTATTCTTCATCCGCATCGACACTTCAGCATTCCTGATCGAACCTTTCGATCGAAGTCGATCGATCAACCTGGCTCGTTCTTGAGGATCGGGCCAGATCCCCAACATCAGCGTCGTCTTCCCAATCACCTCGTGTCGCTGAAATCCATAGATCTGGAGGCAGGCGTCGTTGATCTCGAGACAGCGCCCGGTGTCCAGTTCCGTGATGCCGATCGGGTGGGGACTTAAACGAAAGGCCTTGTCGAAGAGGTCTTCCTTCGGCTCGATTTTGCCGGAGTGCGGGCGCGTGCTGGTTCGCCCACGCACAGCTCGTCGGCTCGGACTGTTCTTTGTGGATTTGGAGGGCATAGGCCAGCCTCCAATTCTAGGCCTGGAGTCACGGCTGAACAAGAGCGTGGAGGCTCATCATGAAAAACAACTCTCGTTCCTAGTAAGGTAATCGACCAAACCAAGGCCAATCCCTAGCTTCTCCACAGTCGCGTCCCGATCGCAGCTGCCTCTTTCCAATTCTAATGGCTATACGAGGCTGGAACTACCCGTGACCGTTCGCGGCGAGGGACGGCATCTCTCCGTTTCCTAGCGTCGCGCGATTACCCTCGGAACTTGATCCTCGTGGCCTCCCCATCACATGGTAGTACAGGACTGGAATCATGACGAGGGTCAACAATGTGGACGCGCCAACACCGAAGAGCAACGAGACGGCCAACCCCTGAAAGATGGGATCGAGAATGATGACGAAGGCCCCTACCATCAATGCCGCCGCAGTCAGCACGATAGGACGCGTTCGAATCGCGCCCGCCTTAATGACGGCTTCTGACAACGCAACCCCCGCCCGTTCTTGCAGCTGAATGAAATCGACCAGGAGGATGGAGTTCCTCACAATGATGCCGGCCAGCGCGATGAAGCCGATCATGGACGTAGCAGTGAAGTACGATCCGGTCAGCCAATGCCCAGGCAGGATGCCGATCAGCGTGAGCGGGATAGGAGCCATGATGATCAACGGAGTCATGAACGATTGGAACTGCCCGACGATCAGGAGATAGATCAGCAACATAGCCACGGCAAACGCGATCCCCATGTCACGGAATGTTTCATACGTGATGTGCCATTCGCCATCCCACTTCATGGCGATCTTCTCTTCCGACCACGGCTGTGAGGTATAGGACTGCTCGATCTGATACCCTTCTACCGGTCGAAACTCTTCCAGTTTTTTTCCTACTCCGAGAACACCGTACACGGGACTTTCCGCTTGCTCTGCTCCTGGGCCGCCGACATCCGCGACCACATAGACAACGGGCTTTTGATTCTTATGATAAATCGCCTTGTCTTGGACGGTTTGCTCCATCCTCAGCAGTTCCGACAACTGAACGATACCGCCGGTGCTCGTCCGCAGCCCAATCTCGCCCAGATGCTCTAGGCCGGTTCGCTCGGCAAGCGGCAGGCGGAGCACGATGTGAACCGGACTCTTTTCTTGAGGAATATGGACCAGCCCGACCTTCGCCCCCTGGAGCGCCATACGCAGTGTGTTCACAATTTCCTCTGATGGAATACCGGCGAGGGCCGCTTTCGCTCGATCGACCGCGAAGACGTATTTCACTTGATCCGCCTCAATATAATCATCCACATCGACCACTCCTGGCGTGGATTCGAACAGCGTTCGAATCTCGCCAGCGACAGCGAGTTGTCTGCCGTAATCGGGACCGTAAACTTCCGCGACCAGAACTGATTGCACAGGCGGCCCCGGCGGCACTTCGACAATCTTCACGTTCGCTCCGTATTCACGAGCGATCTGTTGCACCGGTGGGCGAATCCGTTGAGCGATCTCATGACTTTGGGCGGCTCGCTCATGCTTCGCGACCAGATTGAGCTGAATGTCGGCCTCATGAGGTTGCTCCCGTAGATAATAGTGACGGACCAGTCCGCTGAAGTTAAAAGGCGACGCTGTGCCGACATAGGCCTGATAATCCCGCACTTCCGGTATAGTCTTCACGTATCGTCCCAGCGCCTGCGTGACCCGTGCGGTCTCTTCAAGTGTCGTCCCTTCCGGCATGTCGATCACCAGTTGGAGTTCACTCTTGTTGTCGAAGGGGAGCATTTTCACCACGACATGACGGGTGTAGAACAACAGGGTCGACGCCACGAGCAACAGTCCAACAATCCCTAGAAAGGCATACGCAAGCATCGGATGGGCCAGTAACGGAGAAAGGACTCGTCGATAGATCCGAGCTGTGAGCCCGCTCTCGTCACCTTCATGGTCAATCCCTGATAACGCGACTCCGGGACGATAACAAGTCCGGCAAAACCAGGGGATCACGACAAAGGCGACCAACAACGAAAAAAACATGGCGATAGAGGCGTTGACGGGAATCGGTCTCATATATGGTCCCATCAACCCGGACACGAACGCCATGGGCAGGAGGGCGGCGATGACGGTAAATGTCGCCAGGATCGTGGGATTCCCAACTTCGTCGACGGCATGGATCGAGGCTTCGTCATGGGGCCTGAGACGCATCTTCAGATGCCGGTAGGTATTCTCGACCACCACGATCGCATCATCCACGAGGATGCCGATTGAAAAGATGAGGGCAAAGAGCGTCACGCGGTTGATTGTGTAGCCGATGATCATTGAGGTGAACAACGTCAAGGCGAGCGTGAGAGGGATCGCAATGGACACGACAAGGGCCGGTCGCGGTCCCAAGGCAACTCCAAGGAAGCCGACCACCGCGACGATAGCGAAGAGCAAATGCCACAAGAGTTCATTCGCCTTCTCTTGTGCCGTTTCTCCGTAGTCTCGGGTGACCGTGACGCGCACATCAGAGGGAATCGTCACTCCCTTCATCCCCTCGACCTTACGGATCACCTCGGCGGCAACCGTGACGGCATTGATGCCGACCTGCTTGGCGATAGCCACGGTGACTGCGGGAAATTCGCGAAGCCCGCTTCGCGCGCTCAGCGAGGCGAGCGAATCTCGTGAAGCATCGTCTGTCAGCTCCGCCTCACGTTTGACGTGTGACGTTTCACCGGCACCTCCGGCGCCCAAGCCGAACCAGACATAGCTCGTCGCTTCCGCCGGACCGTCTGTCACATCCGCCACTTGGCGTAGGTATACCGGGCGCTGCTCACTGACACCGACCACCAAGCTTTCCAGATCTTCGCGTGACCGGATGAATCGGCCAGTCTCCACGAGCAAACTTTGATTGCGGCTCTCGAAGCGGCCGGTCGACAAGGCCCGATTCTCTCCTCGCACGACGGTCGCAACCTGCAACGGCGTCAGTCCATAGGCTTTCAATCTGGCCGGATCGATCTGGATGCGCAGCTCGCGCGGCCGTCCGCCGACGATGAACCCGGCCGACGTACCAGGCACCTTCTTGGTCTCCTCCAATACCTGTTCGGCCAGGCGATGGAGCTCGAATTCTCCGTATCGCTCGCTGGAGATCGTGAGGGTGACGATCGGAACGTCGTTGACGTCCTTCGGCTTAACAAGAAAAGGTTCGGCGCCGGGCGGCAGCAGGTCCTGATTCGACATCAACTTGTCGTAGAGATCGACCAGGCTCTGTTCCATCGGCTGACCGACGTAGAACCGGACGATAATCAGCGCGCCGCCGGGACGCGAGATCGAGTAGACATACTCGACGCCTTTGATCTCGGAGAGTTTACGCTCGAATGGTTTAGTGAGTTGTTCTTCGACAACCTTGGCGGACGCGCCGGGAAACGGCAGCCAGACATCGGCCATCGGAACCACGATCTGCGGTTCCTCCTCACGAGGCGTGACAACCACGGCAAATGCGCCCAGCAACAACACGCCAAGGATGATGAGCGGCGTGAGCTTGCTATGGATAAAGAGGGCCGCGATGCGGCCTGAAAGGCCTGGTCGGTAGTCTGTCATTGGTCAACCGTCATTCGTATCTCGTGAAGCGTGTCTCGCAATCCATCCTGCGCTTCACGTTTCACGAGGGACACTTCACGGAGTTTTTCCAGCCGGCGAGGCCACCATCTCGACGATCTGCACGGCGGCCCCATCAACTCCTCTGCTTCCGTCGACCAAGACTCGTTCGCCTATATTGAGCCCTGAAAGGATTTCCACCTGTTGCTCGAAACGCCGCCCGAGTTTGACCCAACGGAGGCGGGCGGTCTGATCCGATCCAACAACATAGAGGCTGCTGAGTTCACCCCGCTCGACAACGGCTGCCGAAGGGACAAGAATGGTTTGAGTCAAGCCCTTGTCGAGCTGGAACCGGCCGAACATGCCGGTCTTGAGTCCGGGTGTTTTCGGCAAATCCACCTTGACCATAAAGGTATGCGTTTGCGGGTTGCCGGCAGGGAGAATTTGGCTGACGAGGCCGGTCAACGCTTGGCCTCCCAAGGCATCAATGACGACCGGAATCTTGTCCCCGCGAGAAACCGACTTCAGATCTCCTTCCGCTACCGTGGCGTCCAGCCGAAGGCGCTGAGGATCTTCCATTTTAAGCAGTGGCTGACCCGGCGAAGCCAACTCCCCCGCTTCAACTTTCTTCTCGGTGATCACCCCTTCAAAGGGAGCTCTTACCATCGTATAGCTGAGCTGAGCTTCCACCGCCCTGCGATTTGCGTCCGCCACGCGATTCCCTCTGGTCGCATTTTCCATTTCCTGCTTCGAGACCGCATCTTGGGCATACAGCTGGTTCATACGGTCGAGGTGTGCCTTCGCATTGTCGACCTCCGCATTGGCACGGGCCAAATCTGCCTGGAGGTCTCTGCTGTCCAGCTGGATCAACAGTTGCCCCTTGGAGACCTTCGTACCTTCGCGGACTAACAGCTTGTCGATCGTGCCTTGGATGCGACTAGAGAGAGTGGCTTGGAAGATCGGAGCGACTTGGCCGGTCACTTCAACGCGAATCGGCACCGAGGTAGATTGGGCCTCGACAACTGCAACCTGAATGGTCTTCTGTGGAGCAGCTGAAAACACCGTGGTGGCGGGCTCTTCATTGGATCCGCAGCCGGTTAGGAGCAGGACCGCAAGGACGATGTATTTCGTTGGCTTGACCCTCATGTGTGTGATGTGTTTCTCAGGACTCAGTCTTCGCCCACAGCAGCTCGAGCATGGTCTTCACATTGATCCTGAGCGTGAGCACTCTTCTGATCATCCCATGTCCCGCGCTTGGCCCCTAGCTGTCGAAGGAGACATTCGGCTGTCTTGAGCAGCTCTTCTAAGCGACGATCTGGTTTCGCCCCATAGTGTCCCCGGTCGAAGATGGGAACTTGAAGACAGACTTCCGCTCGATACTGTCGTTCTGGAGCGTACATAATGCGATGCATCGGAGATTCAGGATATTCGCAGGGCTTCAGAAGATCCAGAGACTGAAAGAACACACGGCAAAGCCGTCGAAGGTCACCGATAAGGTCACGCAATTCGGTGTCCTCACCAGACGGCAGATGCTTAGGGTCCTGAAAAGCGGCGTAGAGGTTGAGCTGAAACCCAATCTGCACGATCTGATTTGATCCGTCCTTCACGTAGAACGGATCGTGGTCGAAGCACACCTTCCGCGTGGCAATCATGTCGCGTAGATCCCGCTCATTTGCGAATGCATCCGTCAGATTCAGCAGTATTGCCATCTTGTCTCATCACCCGTGGAGGAACCCAGCCCCCTCAGGATAAGGCAACTCGTTAGAAAGTCACGATTATTCTTGTACCCCAAGGCGGCGTAAGAGCGCCATCATCGGACACCAGCCGGTAAAGGCCGACTGCACAAGATTCACCGCCACAAAGGCGGCGAAGTAGTTCCAGTACGGATGGATCGTTGCGCCTAGGATCACCGCGGCCAGCACAAAGATACCAGCAATCAATCGTAAACGTTCATTGAGTTTCATAGCGCCCTCCTTTCCTCTCGCCTATGTGAGGCACCGGTTGAGGAAAGGATTCAGGCTGGGAGGGGCCTTAACCCGATGATTTCTCACTTCTCCATACCGATTGCATCGAGAGTCGTCTTCTCAAAATTTTGGCTCTTCTCCTCTCTTCCTGGTTGTCCATCGTTGATAGCTACTCGCTCGCTTTGAATCTGTACATATCATGACAGGCCGTGCAGCGGGCCGTCATGCTCGACAGCCGTCGTAAGATCTGTTGAGGTGTCTCGTTCTGTACAATCGCATCGGCCAGAGCATCCATGTCCTTGTGGATCGACATGCCCATCTGCTTAAACGGCAGCGGCAGCTTGGCCATGATGGCCGGCTCTACATCCGCGGCCATGTGCATCCCGACCTCTCTAGCCGCTGCTTCCATCTGCTTCAGATCAGGCTTCGGCTCTCCCAGTTCCCTGACGACGCCGTCCACCGCTTTCAAGAGCTGCCGCATTTCCGCAAGGATGTGATCGCGTTCAGCGGCTGCCAGCAGTATTTCCGTTCGGCCGTCGCTTCCCTTCGCCGTCAAACCCTTAACAAAGAACCATCCCAGAACAGCGATGGTCATGATCCAGAGAACAACGGCCACCATGCACCAGCGCGATTTCATGTCTGTTGCTTTGCCTTTCTGCTCATTGTCGGAGCAATACCCGTCATCTCTCTACACAATTAAGCCAGCTCTTCGACCAGTCAGTCCGTGTAGATTGCAAGGAGGGAACCGTGGGGTGGGTCAAGAGCACCTGACATTCAGCCTTTGAAATTGACCAGTTCCGCAGAACGATACCAGCAATGATCGACAAGAGTCGCCCTTTGCGACAGGAGCCACCGAACCTTTGTCCCAGAAGGCGACAGTCTGAGTTTGGAGGGGGAAGGCCAGATATGAAGAACAGAGATAAGGCTCTCATAGCCGGCATGGTGTTCCGTCTCAGGGTGATTGGTCCCCTTCATGCTGCAGACCAACCGGGAGAGACTCCTATACTCGCCGAAGCCCTATAGCGAACCCACATTCATCAACCGCCAAAATGTGGTCGCTCGCTCAGTCTTCTTTATGCTTAGGTCACGTTATGGTATCTTTCCGACCATGAAGGCTGTGTTCACGACGGCGGTCGGTGCTCTGTACCAGGAAACAAGACCCACTGCCATAAGGCAGTCACAAGTAGGAGGGACGCCTTGATGAGACAGACGCTAGGGGTGCTGGGTTTTGTCATATGTCTGAACATGACCGCCAACTCCATGGCAGCTCCGGCAGCCGACGCTGGCGAGCAGGACTTCGTCAAAGGAGAGAGTCTTTTAAAGCACAAACAATATGCCGAAGCGCGCGCGACGTTG
>CAKKRK010000153.1 GCA_919902665.1 Nitrospiraceae bacterium | reverse complement strand
AATCACGGCGTTCCATCGAAAATGATCGACCAAGCTTCTATATCCGAATCCGCGCCATCGTCGACCTCGACAATCTTCAAGCAGCCGTTCGGCGATGGCAATCCGAAGAGCGACTTGCTGAACATTTCCGTCGACTGCAGAGCGAGAATGCTGAACTCAAGGTCCAGCTCCATGAGTTACGAACCGCTCCGACGGGCGTGCGAACTCTCACCATTGGGCCGCTTGGTCACACGAAAAGTCGAGAGCAGGCTCGGATATTGGTCGAGAAAGCGATTCTGACTCATCACCTTCCCCAGAAACTCGATTTAGCCTCACGGGCGGCTGCTCTAGACCCTCAGTCTGTGGAACCCTTGATTGTACGTGGACAAACGTATTTACGGCTCGCCTCCGCAGCCTACGCCAACAAATCCAGACAGAGTGAATACTCCGAATATATCGACAGTGCCCGAATGGATTTCGATCGAGCCATTCTCATTGATCCAAAGAATACCTGGGCCCTTCTTGGCCGAGGAGACGTCAGCACATGGTTACAGCGGCCCATCGAGGCAGCCCACGCATTCGAACAAGTACTTGAGTTGGATCATTTTTTTGATTTAGCACGTTATCGTCTCATCAATCTGTATACCGCCGAGGCTCGCAAATTGGTCTCCCTCAAGCAATTGTCGCCTGCCCTTACCGTCTTGCAAAAGTGCTTACCCCCGCAAACGCCTGAGAGTTGGACTCCATATCAAAAGGAGGCCTATTTGCTCAGGAGCGAGATCTACAAGAACCTGAACCTGCCCGCACAAGCAATTGACGACCTTAGTGCGATCCTGCGAACCGATCCCACTGATAGACAGGCCTTGCTCGCAAGAGCCGCGCTTTACCAAGAAGAACTGCAAGGGCGTGCTGCAAAAGACGATCTTGAACATGCGTGCATGCTCGGAGCAACGGTCGCCTGCGAACAGCTTCCGTAGTCGTCACACTTCGCATTCCCACGCCAGGCTTGACTGCAGCCAAGCTGCGCGCGCATCACCTCAGCATTTCGCCAGCCATCTCATAATAACCTGACCCTACACGCTCATTTGACAATCCAAAAGAGCGACACCTATAATGGATTGGGTTTTGTTCATCGGCCCTTGAGCAGCTTCCACTAACACGCACACGAAGAGCAAATGGCCTACACTACCTGCTCAATAGTGACCCGAAATCTCTTTGAGTTGAGTCTTCTGCGACCTTGAACACGAGTAGGAAAACAGCTTAGAGTAGTAAGAGAAAACTAAACGTATTTTATAAAAGAAACAAACGCTTCTTCCATTAACTATAATTTTCATGGAGTGTAGCTTGTGATGAGTGACTATCGTGTGCTTCCAGGGCCAGAACACTTTCTGCCGCCAGCTGCTGCCAGTATGGGGATTTGCTTGCCAAATCCTGGAGAAGCCCATATTAATGGTGTGATCGCTCCAGAAGAAAAGGCTTATGAGGAAGCGGCGCGTCAATTCTTAATGGCGAAGGTACCAACAATTTTCCCCGGGCCCCTCGTATTGTGGGCCTGGAACGAAAAGGCCGCTAAGAAAGCCACCGCCGTTCGACATCTTTTTAATACGCTTGTCGAATGCGTTCAGCCTGGGCAAAAACCAATGCTGATCCCTATGCCTGACTACCGTCCCAAATACCCAAAGATTAACCCTGAAGTCGAGATTAATCCAAACCATCCAAATTTGACAATCTGGCACAACAGAATCGACTGCTGCATGTTTATCGGAGTGCATTGTCATCAAGCCAACCTGTCCCTGAAGATCATTCGCGGAGGCACTTCTTGCTATACGATCGCAATGTGTGCACAAGCCGGGCATGAAGATGCAATGCTATCATTTCGGGATGCGTCGGTTGAGAAGATCATGAAGTTGGCCGATACGGTCAAGCGATTGAAAGGAACCGTCCAACCACGGCTAGAATCAGCTAGAAATGGGGTTTCAAGTTAACGACCTGAGACCATTCGGGCCTGTAAATTCGGGCCTGTAAAAAGGAGGCTGGATCCATGGCGGATATACACTCAGTCATCGGCACAAAAAATAAAAAAGGTCAGACCTATACAGACACGTGGAAATTGATGAACGAGGCTCCTCGGACCCCATCGTTCTTTACGGGCTCCGAGGTCATCAAGGAAGCGCTTCGCCGAGCCAGCTGCGATGTGATGATCGCCTATCCCATCACACCACAGAGTGAAGCCGCCGCATTGATCGGCGAACTATTCGCTGAAGGCTATATCGGAGACTATTTCCGTGGTGAGAGCGAATTCGCCGTCATGTCGCAGTGCGCTGGTGCTGCGTTTGGCGGAGCCCGTGTATTTACGACGACTGCGGGACCTGGCACGATGCGTGCGATGGAAAACTTCCCGATGTGGTCTGGTGCAAGATTACCGATCCAAATGATCGTCACCTGCCGCGGTATTAACTCACCCCTCTCGATTCAGCCAGACACGCTTGAGATTGCCTATTTACTGAATACCGGCATGTTGGTGTGGCATGCAGAAACGGCTCAAGACTTCTTTGATTGGATTTTAAAGGGCTACATGGTGTCTGAGGAGCCGGATGTGCACCTTCCGCTTGCACTGTGCTGCGACGGATTCTTCGTGACGCATACAAAGGACGTCGTCAATCTCACACCGGCCGACATGTGCTTGCCACCATACGATCCCTATCGCTCACCGGTGCCTTGCATGGATATGGAATGTCCACCAGTCCGCATGATGCGTGATCCGTTCGTAATGAAGAGCAACTACATCAGCTATGCAACCCACGCGTCCTGGCAGCAAGAAATCTGGGCCGCAGTAGAGCGCTCGCGCAAGCATTCGATCCACTGGCTGAACGGCCTCATCGACACAGAGAACACCGACGCGGAAATCATAATCGTGGCATCCGGCACTGCCGTTTCGCAGGGCCGCGAAGCGATCCGCCTCTTGGAAGATGAAGGGGTGCGCTGCGGACTTGTCAAGGTGAAGACATTGCGTCCCTGGCCAGAAGAGGAAATCCGAGAAGCGACGAAGAACGCTAAGCACATCTTCGTTCCGGAATTCAATGTGACCGGCTGGCTAGCAAAAGAGATTAAGGCGACGATCCCCAATCCTGAACGAGTACATGCAGGACCTCGTGTCTGCGGAGGCATGACCATGCCACCGGAAATAATCGTGCAAGAGATTAAAACAGCCCTGGGGATGAAGACCTTCTCCTTGGCCGGTCGTGGAAGCTGAGTTGTACTGACTTCAAACCTATGTCGTTCTTATGAGCGATATTGAGGAGGCGATATGAGCAAAGAGCGTATACAAATCTCCGAAGACTTATACGATATCATGCCACCGGATTATCAAGACCTCGTAAAGAGTGCCACATATGGCAAGGAAGATCGTGGCTGGAAGGATATAGGCACATCAAAGGAACTGATTGAGCAACACTCACTCTGCGCTGGCTGTCCTGAGTCGATGGCCTTCCGATACATATTGGCATCTCTCCCGAATCCAGAAGATACGGTCATGGTCGGATCAACTGGTTGTACCAGCCTAGTATTCCCGATGGTGGCGGTTCATAACATCCACTCGTTGTTCGGCAACCAGAACGCCATCGCATCAGGCCTCAAACGTGCCTTGAGTGTCCGCTTCCCCGGTCGTGTCAAGGATGTCGTTGTCCTTGCTGGTGATGGTGCAACTGTCGACATCGGATTGGATATGACGCTGCAGGCCTGGTTCCGGCAGGAGAAGTTCACAACAATTTGTTTTGACAACGAACTGTATGCCAATACAGGCGGCCAGGAAAGTGGATTGATGCAAAAGGGCTTTGTGGCCAAGATGGCACCAGTCGGAAAATTATTCGATAAGGTGCGGCTGCCTGAAATTGCTCGTGAATCTGGCTGCCATTACGTGATCAACTGCACGGTCAGCAAGCCGTCACTGGTCGAGAAGGTCATCCGCAATGCCGTGCATATTGCCCGTGAAATTGGCCCGACCTATCTCCAGCTCTACACCCCATGCATTCTTGAAATCGGCAAGAACAGCATGGAAGGCCTTCAGGAAATGCGTGATTCTGAAAAACCAACTGAACGTTTCGCCTACAAGGAATACATCAGTGAGCCAGCCAAGCAATTGCTGGCTGAATTGGCAGCAAAGGATAAGGAACGGAAAGCAGCCGCCAAACAGCTGGCAGGACAAGCGTCAGCATAGTCAGACCGGAGGCAGACATGATTAAGAGACGATTGAATATCCGGATGTCAGGCTTGGGCGGACAGGGTGCGGTCACCGCAGCACATGTCTTGGCCATGGCTGCCAACCGGGACGGAAAGTTCTCCATCTCCAACCCGTTCTTCGGCGCCGAGAAGCGCATGGCGCCAGCGGAAAGTTATTGCCGTATTGGCATCGAGAGAATCTATGACCGCGGCGAGTTAGTATTTCCCGATGTCATCCAGGTTTTTCATCCACAAGTCATCACTATGGGCAAAAGCTACACCATGCCCTTCTATTCAGGCGTGAAAGAGGGCGGCCTCGTGGTGATCAACTCTGATCAAGAGCTTCTCTCGGCTGATGACATTGAACGGCTCAAGGATCTGAACGTAAAGGTATTTTACATTGCAGGAACCGAACTCGCGATCGAGGTGGCCGGCACTGAGTTATCGACGAATATGTCGATGATCGGATCGGTCGCGGGCATCACCAAGTGCGTCTCAATGGAAGCTCTGGATGGCGCCTTACAGGAACGGTTCGGGAAGAAGTTCGTCGCCTCCGGTGGAACCGCCTCCTTGGATGAAGCGATCAAGAAGAAATTCGCCAAGAA
>CAKKRK010000152.1 GCA_919902665.1 Nitrospiraceae bacterium | reverse complement strand
TGTAGATACGCTGGCTTTCCAACCCATTGAGTCCGGTCACCGCAATCACGTCCCCTGCGCCCCATCCATAGGAATGATGATAGAGCGCGATCAGCGCGTCACGACTAACGACCGCCCTCGCGACGAGCCCATCGAGATATCGACCGAGCGGCCGCAGTAAGTCGGGGTGATAACAAAATGGTTCCGGCTTACTGTGCTGTTTGGCCACCAAGGAGTCGAACAGGAACAAGGGCCGACATGGGACTTCACTACGTCCACAGACTAGAAACCGTTCAAGATATTCAGAACCCCAACGCAACGCAAATTTTTCATGTTCGATGTCGTCGCTCCATTGGCCGGTCTCCCGTAAGAACCGCTTCGTATAACCCGTGGCCCGATCCAACAGAACCGGCAAGGCTTGGGAGACGACTTGATCAAACTCATCCGATGTCGAGACCACCTCTTCCAGGCGGTTCACCGTTGCCATACGATCAGCCATCACGTGGCTCTTACTGAGCGTATTGTGCATTCTCGTCACAGCCATTGTGCCTCCATCGACACCGGAGAGCATTGGACAAATACCCGCACTCGCTCCCTCGTTTTGTCCATTGCTCCGATCCTCGCACTCCTGGTACAAAATTTCCGTTTACGGTTTTCCCAGGTGGAACTGGACTAGCTGAACGGTAATCCAACCATTCAACGTTCTTTAACCCCTCTCGCTGCTCACGAGGAGCAGGCTTCTTACCCGACAGCGTGATCGTGCCCCTTACCCTTCGTCCGAATGTCATCACCGACGAAAAAACCTGGCCATCACAGGCCCTATCTCCAATGTTATGGGAACCCAACTCTGAGGCCGCATCATCCAGATCAGTTGTCGTGACACTTTCTTCATCTACGTATGCAAGGGAATGTGTTGCAGGAACACCAGAAAGCTTTTGAAGAACCATTTCTGAATACCGATAGTCTCTGGGAGCAGGTCGGACAGGGCCCGACCGTCGGAGACATAGCTATTCCACACTCCATATAATAATTAACCAGAATGGGGTGAGTAATTGCTAGTGCCCTGCCGGTTGATACTGGTCCAGTGGATCACCCACAAAAGAGGGGTTGTATCTACCGTGGAAGGCCCACACTGGGGAATTCAGTGATCGGTTCGTGCCTTCTATAGCCTGGCGCTTGCTCGTCGTTGAAACCACTTGACCGCTTCGACGACAGCCAACGGCAGAAGCGCCATGGCGGCCATCAGTTCCCAATCTTCAATCGGGAGCGGCGCGACCTTGAAGATAGGCTCCATGAACGGGATCGTCAGAATACCGACTTGTAAGGCAACAGATACCACCACAGCCCAGATGAGGGCATGGTTGGTCGTCACGCCCATCTGGAACAGCGACCAGCGATCGCTCCGGCAATTGAAGACATGCACCAGCTGCGCGGCGACCATCACGGTAAAGGCCACGGTCCGTGCCTGCTCAATCGGCTGTTGCCACACAAATAGGCTACACCAGAACGCGCCTAGGGCGATGACCGACAACATCAACCCCTCGCCGGCGATGGCCCACAACCGCCCACCGTCCAATAAGCGGGCCTGGGCCTGTCGCGGCGGCTGCCGCATCAAATCCGGCGCCTTCGGATCGACCGCCAACGCAAGAGCAGGAAATCCGTCCGTCACGAGATTCATCCACAGAATGTGAATCGGCAGGAGCGGAAGCGGCAGGCCAAAGAGCGTCGCGAACAGCATGACAAGCACTTCGCTGACGTTGCACGACAGGAGAAAATGTACCGTTTTCCGGATGTTGTCGAATACCCCTCGGCCTTCTTCCACCGCTGCGGCGATCGAAGCAAAGTTATCGTCGGTAACGACCATATCGGCCGCTTCCTTCGTAACATCCGTGCCGGCGATGCCCATGGCCACTCCGATATCGGCAGCCTTGATGGCGGGCGCGTCGTTCACTCCGTCGCCCGTCATGGCAACAACGGCCCCGTTCCGCTTCCAGGCCTCGACGATCCGGAGCTTGTGCTCGGCCGACACACGGGCGTATACACTCACGCACTCGACCCGTTGCGTCAATTGCTCGTCGGTTAAGCCATCCAGCTCTGCCCCGGACAACGCCACCCCCTCATCGCGATGCAGGCCTAATTCACGCGCAATCGCGATCGCGGTCTCCTTGTGATCACCAGTGATCATGGCAGTACGGATGCCCGCATCCCGACAGAGGCGCACCGCCTCTGCCGCTTCGGGCCGCAAGGGATCCTTCATCGCGAGGAGGCCGAGAAAGACCAGATCGCGCTCAACTTCTTCATCTGAACTTGCCGGTTGCCCAATGGGCTTATACGCAACACCTAGTACGCGGAGGGCTTGTTGAGCCAACGAGGCGTTGGCTTCGCTGATCAGCTGCCGATGCGCTTCGTCCAGGGCCTCAGTCCGACCCTCCAGCGTGACGCGTCCAGTGCAACGGTTCAGCAGGACATCAGGCGCTCCTTTGCAGTATGCCACCGGGCCTTGCTCTGTTCGGCGGACGATCGTCATCATCTTCCGCTCAGCATCGAACGGCACTTCGCGTACGAACGGTGCCCGGCGCTCCAGCTCATCTTTCGTCAGGCCAACCTTCGCCGCTGCCACGAGCAATGCGCCTTCCGTCGGATCGCCGATGATTTGCCAGACTCCGTTCTCCTGTCGCAAGGCCGCCCCATTGCAGAGAACCGACGTAGTGAGCAGATGATGAATGCCTGCTGGAAGGGGTGAGGGTGAATGACTGATGGGCGAGGGGCGGATCTCTCCAGATGGTTCATACCCCTCGCCGGTCACTTCGAAGTGAACATTGTCCATGATCACGTGCGTCACGGTCATCTCGTTCTTCGTCAAGGTGCCGGTCTTGTCGGTACAAATCACGGTGGCGGAACCCAGTGTTTCGACTGCGGGGAGTTTGCGAATCAGCGCATGTCGTTTGGCCATCCTGGTTACGCCCAAGGCCAGCGTAATCGTGACGACAGCAGGAAGGCCTTCTGGTACGGCTGCGACGGCGAGGCTCACCGAAGTAAGAAACATCTCGACCAACGGCTCCCCACGGAGATATCCGAGAGTGAACACCACCGTGACGACGCCGAGCGCCAGCCACAGAAGTGTCTGGCCGAATTGTTCCAGCCTCCGCTGCAACGGGGTTTCAGCACGCTCCGCCTCAGCAGCCTTTTGGATCATGGCAGCAATCCGGCCCAGTTCCGTATTGAGACCAGTCGCCACCACCAGCCCGCGGGCTTTACCCGAGACCGCGACGGTACCCATGAAGACCATGTTGCGTTGATCGGCGAGCGGCACCTCGGCGGTATCGAGTCGCTCTGCCTGCTTGTGCACAGGTGTCGATTCGCCAGTGAGCGAGGCTTCTTGAGATTGGAAATTCGTCGTATAGAACAGGCGTACATCCGCAGGAATGCGGTCACCCGCTTCGAGGGCAATCACATCTCCTGTGACCAGTTCCCGTGCCGGAATGGACTGCAACGCACCGCCACGAATGACGCGGGCCATCGCGACTGACATCTTGCGCAGTGCCGCCAACGATCGCTCGGCTCGGAATTCCTGCACAAACCCCAGTACACCATTGAGAAACACGATGGCCAGAATCGCTCCCGCATCGATCCAGTCTTCCAGCAACCCCGACACAATGGCCGCCCCGATCAGCACCCACACGATGAGGCTTGAGAACTGCGAGAGAAAGAGTTTCAGCAGCGAGGGAGGAGGAGCGTCAGGCAGTTCGTTGGGACCTTCTTGCGCTTGCCGGCGTGTCGCTTCATCGGCATTCAGACCAACGCTGAGGTCTATCTGAAGTTCACCAGCCAGAGCTTCTGTCGGTTTGGCATACCATGCCATTGCGCTCTTTGTCCCACCGGGTACCGGTAGCCTCTTCTCAATCCCCATAACATCCCTTTCGTTAGGACCATTCACAGCAGGGTGCATGCCATGCATAGCATTCGACTATCTGACGTCCTTGTGCTGTTCACTGTGGCGTTATGCCACGACAGCAAAGGGCCATGGTGGTCAAATGCAACACAAAGAAGGTGGGAGTACTTGGAGGAGTGGTTGGTTGCTGGTTATCCGTTGAAGAGAAGCCAGAGCCCCAGGACGTAGACGACGATCATCAACAGGCTATCCGGCTCAATCAGCCTGAACCGTCGTTCCGCCCGGTAAATGATCCCCATCAACCCGATGTTCATCATAATGATCGCCCACAAAGCCGTGAGCGCATGCGTTGAACTCACGGTGCTCAATAACCCTCCCCCTCGATAGGCAAGATCCGCAAAGAAGAACGCCGCCATGTTGAAGGCATTACTGCCGAACAGATTGCCGACCGCCAGATCGAACGCGCCCAATCGAACGGCGGAAATCGAGACGACCAGCTCAGGCAACGAAGTGGTGATGGCAACCAGTGACGTTCCGATAAAAGTGGCGGTCATGCCGCTTTCTTCTGCGATCCGCTCAGCCGACCAGGCCAACACCGGCGCCGCGACCAGCAAGACGAGGGCGCCTATGGAGAACCCTCTGACGGCATAACGAAGCGCATCACGTCGACTCCCGTCGGAACCTGGCTCCTCAGCCAGACCCTCCACAACGGCTTTGTGTTCGAGTTGACGTCGCGCCATGTCCTCTTGCCGAAACACCAGCCTCATCCCTAACACATAGAGGATCAGGAGTATCACACACTCAAAGCCTACGCCGAAATGGACAACCTCGACCCGTAACAGCACGAAAAACGCCGCGAGAGCCGTCAACACCATGGCAAGGGTCGCCGTCAACGTATGCCCCAAGGCCGCCTGCTGCCACACCCGCTTCTGACGGTACAGGAGATCGATAAGCCCAAGCGTCAGCATGTTACTCATCCCGGCCCCGAAGAGGTTGCCGGCCGCCAGGTCCGGAGCATCGATCCATCCGGCGCTCATCGTGGTAAAGACTTCCGGAAGGGACGTGGCAGCTGCCATCAACACGACGCCGATCCACAATCGCCCCAAGCCGGTCAGTTCAGCAATTTGATCCCCATAGCGTGAGAGTTTCGTCCCTGCGAAGACAATCGCGCCGGCGGAGACGACGAAGAAAAACCACGGGAGGATCATGCTCATTCCTTTTTGCCGTATCTCCTGATCATTGAGGCTTCACAGTAGTGAAAGCAGACCCGAATGTCCATCCGGGTCTGGCTGGACAGGTGATATGCCTTAATCAGATTTCTGTCCCCTCAACAACGACACCGTGCCGCACAGCGTCATGAAACATGACTGTCTCTTCGACCCGATCCAAACCAGCCTCTCGGTGGAAGAAGGGTAATAAAAGACCTGCTCTTGTAGGACGTTCATGCCACAGCGCAGATCTTTTATGCGGTATTCCCCATCTTGCGATGCCACCACGCCAGCAGAGTAAAAATCAGCGGCGGCAGCACCAGCATCTGCGCCAGCGGAGCCAACCCGATGTTCAACCCCGGCACGACAGGCATGCGCGGGCTGTAGGCCCACCTAATGTGCGCCATAGATCGCGATCCACTCGACCGTGACGCTGATGACCGCTCCCGACAGCAGCAGTACGGCATACCCTCGCGCTCCCGGCCGGAGATACCAGTCACGCTGTCCAATCATCAGCCGGCTGATCTGGAAGATCAGGAGAACCACCAGGCCATCCACGACACTCGCCGCCACACAGATCCACCACTCAACCTCTACCCCACCAGGCAGGACGTACAAAAGGGATTGGACCCGTTCCCAAGGATAGTTGACCGCCACGGCAAGACCGAAGAGAACGATGAGCCGCCGATGGAGCAAGTGGCTCAACATCACTCTGACTCCGCGGAACCATCGCCTTCGATTGAGCATGCAACGCTCAAATTCACGATGTCCCGTTTCTCCCCTCACTACCACCCGCTCCTCCCTCTGGTTTGACCGCACGAATGAGGACGAGCGTCCCGAACGCTGTCGTGTAGCAGCCCGTTTCCTCTGTATGAGTAAATCCGGCGTCACGAATCAGCCCCGGCATGAGCCCTTTCACATGCTCATATGTTTCTTCCAACCAACGCACGATGAGCGAGACACAGGCCATCAGGAAGGTATGGGGCCGGCCGAAGTCGGCGATGTGAAGCTCTCCACCAGGTTTCAGCACGCGAAAGGTTTCACACAGCGCGCGACGTTTGTTGTCCGAGGTCAGATGGTGCAAGAGCAGACTGGCGACGACACGGTCAAAGGAACGATCTGGATACGGCAGCCGATAGGCCATCCCCTCGTCGAAGGATATATCAACGCCCGCCTCGGCGACTTTCTCCCGAGCACGTGCCAACACCACTGCGTCGCCGTCGAGTCCTATAACCATAGATTGAGGCTGACGCCGCTTGAGCAGAATCGTGAGCGTGGCGGTCCCACAGCCGAGATCCAGCACCCGGTGACCCGGTTGCATCCCCACCTGTTCGACCAAACGAGGCTTGAACAGGTCCTCCCGCATGGTCCAACGGATGACGGGATCGTATAGGCGAGTCAGCCAACCAAACCTCAGCGCAGGAATGTACTGGTGACGCGTCTCATCCACGGTCAGTTCCTCCTTACCCAGTGAACGTTGTTCGTAACGCCATAGACGGCATGCCCTGGAAACACCTCCTGATTGCCCTTGTCAATCCCAGGCTCAGAGACCTGTCGCATCGTAATCCCTCCTTCCATATGAGGCAGTGACCCATTTCACTGCCTCTGTTGAGAGGACACGTGAAAGACGATCAAGCTTCGTCGCGTTGTAGACCTCCCCGTATTATCAACACAGCCGCAACAATGATGTAGGCGACGACCGGAATAACCCACAGGATCTTCGTGCTGTCAAATGTCATGCTGCCATCCGCCGTGGTACCAAACCCGAGGAGCAGCCATATCGGCTCATGAATAACGAGAAAGAACATCAGCATTGCCAAACCCAGCCAATTAATCCAACACATGCCCATCATGAGATTGGCTCCTTTCGTGTGATGATTGTCCTCCTATGCCCGCCTACGCTCAGTCGCGCGCTTCAGGTCGCTCTTTCCACCACCGCCACATCACATAGACTGGCGGAATGACAAACAGTGTCAGGATCATGGCCGAGAACACCCCGCCGACCTGTGGCGCGGCGATGCGCTTCATCACATCCGCCCCGGTTCCCGTAGCCCACATGATCGGGATCAACCCGATGACATCGACCAAGCCGATCATCGCCATGGGCCTGATGCGTTCGACTGCGCCAAGCTGGACAGTGTCGATCAGATCTTGCAGCGTCGTGAGCCCGCCCGCGGCTTTACGTCGCGCGCAGGCTTCGTCCAGATACGCCAACATCACCGCGCTGGTCTCCGCCGCGGTCCCCACGACCGTGATGAGTCCCACCCATACCGCGATGCTCATGTTGTAGCCGAGAATCGACAGGTACCAGAGGGCCCCGACTAATGAGAGCGGCACCCCTACCATCACCATGCAGGTCTTGGCCACCGACCCGAATGAAAAGTAAAAGGTGACGAAAATGATCACGAGCGTCAGCGGGACCACGAACTTCAGCCGTTCCTTCACCCGCTGCATGAATTCGTACTGGCCGGACCAGACGAGGGTATACCCAGCCGGTAGCTGAACCTTTTCCGCCACGGCCTTCTTGAGATCCTCCACATAGCTGCCGATATCACGGCCCGTCATATCGAGGAACACGTAGCCGGCAAGCATGCCGTTTTCGTCACGGATCATCGGCGGCCCATTAACGAAACGTAGTGTCGCGAGTTGCGCGAGCGGCACTTGTGCGCCGGTCGGCGTATCCACGAGCACGCGCTTCAGCTTTTCAGGATCATCCCGCAACTCACGGAGATAACGGACGTTGATTGGATACCGCTCGCGGCCCTCAATCGTCGTCGCGATGTTCTCCCCACCGATGGCCGTTTCGATGATTTTTCCGACATCCATCAGCTTCAGCCCATAACGTGCGATCTCCTCGCGATTGATATCAAAATCGAGGAAATACCCGCCGGATACTCGCTCCGCATAAACGCTTCTGGTGCCAGCCACATCCTTCAAGACCAACTCCAAATGTTTCCCGATCTCTTCGATCTGCTTTAGGTCTGGCCCGAAGATCTTGATCCCCACGGGGGTGCGGACGCCGGTCGTGAGCATATCGATCCTTGCCTTAATCGGCATGGTCCAGGCGTTCGTCACACCAGGAATCTTGAGCGCACGATCCATCTCATCGATCAATCCCTCATAGCTGATACCGGGTCGCCACCGATCTTTCGGTTTCAGTTCGACGATGACCTCGATCATGCTGAAGGGTGCAGGATCGGTGGAGGTTTCCGCTCGTCCCGCTTTGCCGAACACATGGTCCACTTCAGGAAAAGAACTGAGTTTCTGGTCCATGATCTGGAGCAGACGGCCCGCTTCCGTGACGGAAAGTCCTGGCAGGGTCGTCGGCATGTAGAGAATCGTCCCTTCGTAGAGCGGCGGCATGAACTCGGAGCCCATACGCTGATAGACCGGGACGATGCTGAGCAGGAGTCCGATGGCGAGGGCCACCACAGTTCCTCGATGGAGTAGCGTCCATCGCAAGAGAGGCGCGTAAAGTCGCTGGAGACTTCTGCTGACCGGGTGGCGTTGCTCTGGAAAAATCTTGCCGCGAATGAACGTTGGAAGACAGGCCGGGACCAATGTGATGGCCAAGACCGCGCACATGGCAATGGCGAGATTATTGGTCCACGCGAGCGGTTTGAACATCCGCCCTTCCTGCGCTTCCAGCACAAAGACCGGAATGAAGGAGATCGCAATCACGAGGACCGACGCGAAAATTGCCGGCCCCACCTCCTTGGCCGAATCGATGAGCACTTGAAGTCGCTCGCCGACTTTGCCATCCCGTTCCCATTCCTCAAGGCGCTTGTGGGCGTTATCCACCATCACGATGGCGGCATCCACCATGTCACCGATCGCCACGATGATGCCGCCGAGCGACATGATGTTGATGCCGATATTCATCAGGTACATAGGAATGAACGCGATCAGCACGGCGATGGGCAAGGTGAGGATCGGCACGATAGCGGAGCGGACGTGGAGCAAAAAGGCGATGATGAGCACACCTGTGACGATCAGTTCCTCAAGGAGACTTTCGCTTGCCGTGGCGATCGATTCTCGAATCAAGTCGCTCCGGTCATAGACCGAGACAACCTTCACGCCTTTCGGCATGGATGGCTCAATCTCTTTCAGCTTCGCCTTGACTCGTTCGATCACAGTGAGCGCATTCTCGCCAAACCGCATAATCACAATGCCGCCAGCGACCTCGCCTTGACCGTTGAGCTCCGCCAGCCCTCGTCGCATGTCCGGCCCGAGCCGGACCGTGGCTACGTCGCGCAACAGAATCGGCGTGCCGTTCTCATTGACACCGACGGCGATCTTTTCGATGTCGTCGGTCTTCTTAATGTAGCCGCGTCCACGGACGACATATTCGATCCCGGAAAACTCTACGACGCGCCCACCGACATCGTTATTGCTTTCGCGGATCGTTTCGATGATGGAAGGGAGGGACAGGCGATAAGCCGAAACCTTCGTGGGGTCTAAGTTGATTTGGTACTGGCGGACGAAGCCGCCGATGCTGGCCACTTCCGCGACGCCTTCCACGGCTCGCAGCCAATACTGCAGATACCAATCTTGGAAGCTCCGCAGGGCAGCAAGATCATGCTGTCCGGTCTCATCGACCAGGGCATACTGAAAGACCCAGCCCACGCCCGTTGCGTCTGGACCGAGCTGCGGGGTGACCCCTTCCGGCATGCGTCCAGAGAGTTGGCTCAATCGTTCGAGGATGCGCGACCGGGCCCAATAGATGTCCGTGCCGTCTTTGAAGAGAATGTAGACATAGGAATAGCCAAAGTCCGAGAAGCCACGAACAACGGTGACATTGGGCGCGGATAAGAGTGCCGTGACGATGGGATAGGTAATTTGGTCTTCGACCAGATCTGGCGAACGGCCCTGCCAGGTCGTATAGACGATGACTTGTGTATCGGAGATATCGGGCAGGGCATCGATTGGCGTCTGCCACATGGTCCAGAGTCCCACGGCAGACAACGAGAAGACCAAGAGGAAGACGATGAAGCGGTGTCTTGCACTGTATTCAATAATCCGTTCAACCATGGCCGATTACTCTTTCATCTTCATGCCCGGCATGCCCTGCATGCTCTCCACAACCGACTTAAGACGGCTCTCACTGTCGATTAAGAAATTGGCGGAGGTCACAATATGCTCCCCTTCTTTCAGACCGCTCAGCACTTCAGACCATTCATCGGTTTTGACGCCGGTTTTGATCTGCCGAGGCTGGAGCTTCCCGCCACCTAGGTGGAGAAATACGATTTGCTTTTGGCCCGATTCGATGATGGCCTCTTGCGGGATGGCAAGCTTGGTTCCTAAATGGACCTGTAACTCGACGTTGGCATACATTTCTGGCTTGAGCTTTTCATTGGGATTGCTTAATTCGAACCGCACCTTCGCTGTTCGGGTCTTCGGGTCCAAGGTGGGATATACGAATCCCACGCGAACGGTGAACGTCGTGCCTGGATCATACGAAAGGGAGATGGTCGCCTTTTGGCCGACCTTCACGAAGGACAGTTCATATTCATAGACATCCGCTAAGATCCACACGCGGGATAAATCGGCGATGGTATAGAGTTCCTGGCCTGGTTCGACATGGGCGCCCTGCACCACTTCTTTGCGAATCACTGTGCCAGTGATCGGCGAATGAATGGGCAAGGTCTTTAACACCTGCTTCGTGCGTTCCAACTCTCGAATGTGTCCCTCGCTGATATCCCATAGATGGAGGCGATGCCGTGTCGCCTCCAGTAAGTCCTGAGAACTTTGAGCAACCTCTGGAAATTCGCTCGCACCCATTTGCGTTCGTCCCTGGAGCGCAAGTAAATACTCTTCCTGGGTCGCCACCAAATCCGGACTATAGATGGTGAAGAGTTCATGGCCTTTCTTGACATGATCACCTAACGCACTGACAAACAGCTCTTCGATCCACCCGTGAAATTTGATGGTGACCTTGGCGAGTCTTCGCTCATCCACGGCCACGCGACCCACGGTGCGAATAGTTTTCTCTAAAGGAAGACGAGTTACTTCCCGGTACTTCACTCCAATCGTTTGCAGCCGCTCTGGCGGAATGTCCACGATGCCGGGAACGCCTTGCGGCTCGCGACCAAATGCTGGCTTTTCAGCCGGAACGGGCTTCTTCTCTTCCAGCTTCATTCCCGGCATCTGCATTCCAGCCATTCCGTCTGGTCTGGACTCGGCCGGGAGCAGCCACGCTAAACCGACTACCGTGACGATAAGGAGTGAGCCCCTTCTGATTTGACTGCGGCGAGTCATGATCTTGGCTTCCTTTCCGACCCATCCAACAGTCCGCCGGTAGCGGACTCAAGCCTGGCCAGCGCTTTTTCGTGATTGACCATCTCGCTGTGCAGTTCGAGTTGACTATCCTGCAGTGTCAAAAGACTGTTGAGCAGTGTCAGAAAGTCCACTTTGCCCACGGCATAGCTGGCTTGAGCCGCCTGCAACGCGAGGGTGGCTTGCGGGATGATGGCATCGCGAAGGATGGTGATCAGCCGCTCGGCCCGCTGCGCCTGGACGAAGCCGTCCTTGACCTGGAACAAAAGATCCTGCCTGGCGGCGGCAAAGTCTTCCCGGGCGCCTTCGAGATTTGCCACAGCCTCGTGCACGCCTTGCTTCTGTTTCGTTTCATAGAACAGCGGAATCTTGATGCCCACCATGATCTGATACCCGTTGTCATTGATCTTGTCGTTGCGGATCCCCAGGGCCGTCACATCGAAATCAGGGTAGTACTGCCGCTTGGCGAGCGAGACGGACCGTTCCGAGCGATCGATGCTTTTCGCCGTCGCAAGCAACGCGGGGGAGAATTCGTTCGCCCGCCTGTTGAGTTCTTGGAGCGGGAGCGTCAGAAGGGTGCTGTGTACTTCTTCCGGCGTGCCCAACGGGCCGTCCGGTGGACGATTCAAGAGACGATTGATCGCTGCATGTAGGCTCTCCTTCTGCTGGTCAAGGACGGCCAGCCGATCCAGGACACGTGAAATTTCGACTTGGGCCCGGAACACGTCCTGTTGGGCGGCTTGCCCCACACTGTATCGAGCTTTGGCTGTCTTCTCAAATTGCGTCAGCAGCGCCTTGTTCCTCTCCACGATGGCGATGCTCTTGTGGACGAAGTGGAGATCAAAATAAACCTGCTTCAACGCGGCAACGAGCCTCAAACGGGCGGCAAGATACTCTTGTTCCAGTCGCTCCGCCTCCTGCTGAGCGACCTCTCCTCTCAGCTTGAGCTTGCCCGGAAAGGGGATGTCTTGCCCGACTCCATATATGACCCCTTCCACCACAGGTGGGACCATCGGCATGCGTTGATAGCCCAACTGGAGGCGGGGATCCGGCAAGGTCTGCACTTGGGGCACGACCGCCTTGGCGGATTCCCAGCGGTGACGCGCCGCCTTGATCTCCGGACTGCGAGCAACCAACTCGTCGACGAGGACAGAAAGAGAGAGTTGGCCTTCGTCTGCCACAGCGGAGCCCGAGACAGTTATTACGAGCGGAATAAGGCCAAAAATCGAAGAAATCAGTATGCGGATCACCTTTTCAGGAAATCGGTTGGATAAGGAGTTCACAATGACACCTCCAGACCAAGTCGAACGGATAAATCAATGCCGCCTCCGCACACAAAACGGAGTGGCAGTGAACGCACTGGAGGTGTGAATTAAATTCGCAGGACCGAGGGCGAGGCTATGGAGATAGGGACAATGGAATCAGCGCTGGTCAAAGACCCAATGATGAGGTCTGAGAAACCAACCGGAGTTGCGGCACTACTGATTGAAATCGGAGCGAGAGTAACATCCGCAACCGCACTGTTTTTTATTTGACGTTGAGGAGAGGCGGTCAGCGACGTCGGACACATGATGGTCCCGTCCATCGGGCAGACCATATTCTCCTCCACCAGGATGGCCTTTTCCTGTGCTTTAGGGAGATCGGGCAAGGCGCACATCGTCCCAATCACCTGACAGAAGGTGAAAATAATCACCAGCGCAATGAATGGCAGAGGGACTCGTTTACACATAGAAAAAATGAGTTCCCAGTCTGTCGCAATCAATGCAAGCCTGTCAAGGCTCACCATTGATTGTGGAAAAAGAGGAAGTATCCGATCGCGACGACAATTGCTTGCAACAGAATCAACCAACGCATGAGACCCCATTTGGTCTCCGCCTTGGCCTCCTTCAGTCTCAGGGCCGCTTGCAGAGAAGGTTGCGAGAAGATAAAGGTCGCGACCACTTCCCTGGCGTCCTCCCGGCTCATGTTTCTCTCAAGCTGAACCTCATCGACCGCTTTGTTGCGATCGCCTTGCGACAGCGCCTCCAATGCCTTCCTGGGAAGATCGTATGCCACTCTTGATTCCTCCGTCATTGTCACGGGCAGAGTCTACCAGAAAAGACCGCTGCGCGTCTTCCTGATTTCCTCTGTGCCCTGAGTGAGACACATGGAGACCGAGGCCTGGATTCTGCCCTGGTTAGTTCCTCTATTAATGAGTATGTGCTCCCCAAACCCCACAGGCCTCATACTCAATGAGCGGAAGCGCGATGATGGTCCTCAGAGCCACCGCCGAACGTCCTTGGAATAGGCAAGGTACTGCTCGCCGAACGATTGACGCAACATCTCCTCCTCACGTGGAATGTGAAAGAAGTTGAAAGCCAGGAACGTGCTAAGCACAGCCATATACATTGGGGCCGTGCCAATCCACAAGGCCACGCCGAGTAACGACACGAGGACTCCGGCATACATTGGATTACGTGAGAATCGAAATGGACCGTCACACACCAGTTGAGAGGATAGTGTGTCGACAAAGAGAGTGGTATTTCTGGACGTGAAGAAGATGCGCGCCCACATCATGAATGAAAATCCGGCCACCACGAGCGCGCCTCCGAGGAGTGGTACGCGAAGAATATCCTGCCAAGGACCGAGTTGGGAATGGATGAGCCAAGCTGACAGAACAACGAGCATGGCCACGAACGGAGGTTGAAGTATGAGGGACATAGTGGATGGCTGACGACCTAACCAACGGCCTCATCATGACTTGGATTCATCGCCACAACCAAATACTCACGCTAGCACTCACGGCATGGCTTAGAACACCATGGCATGATCGCAGAGATATCGACCATTTTGATGCACCAATACCAGTTCCGCCACAAACTCGCCCTTGGCTTTGGTAAAGCGCTGTTTCCACACGATGGCTGCCGACTCAGGCCGTTTGAACACGGCGACCAGTTGACGCTCAGCGAAAAATCCTTTCTCTGCCTGATATTGCTGACACACCTTTTGGAGATGCTCTTTGCTCACGACCTTCTTCATCCGATCACTGAAATCCCTGACATGCGCCTCGTAATCGATCCGGGTAGAAGCCTCCATCAGATTATCCATGATCGGCGTTGCGATCTCGAGAATGTCCGTGTCTGACAGATCCTCAAAATTCATACCGCCTCCCTGAACAGGCCAACGCTCCGGTTCAGCAGCAACCCGCTGTTTGTCGAACCGGCTCTCACAGGCATAATGGGCCTTGTCTCACTACCACGCAGCTTCACCGATCTTTTCGGCTTCATAGTAATTATTTTCCCCTTCATCGACATGCGTGCGGATCACGCGAAGTCCATTGCGTTCGAGAGCGCGAGTGTACGCGATTCGACCGAGCGACCAACAGTCGAGACCGGTGG
>CAKKRK010000151.1 GCA_919902665.1 Nitrospiraceae bacterium | reverse complement strand
GTTCGAGTGATTCCGCTGCGAGGTCCAACCGAACATAGTCCATGTCGGCCACCGCATACTCAAGGGAAGGAATACTTTTCGTAATACCGACCGGGGTAATGCCGTGCACTCGGTTGTACTCGGCTTGAATCTCACGACGTCGGTTCGTTTCCTCGATCGCCTGTTTCATCGAGTTCGTCACCACATCTCCGTAAAAAATCACCCGTCCTTCGAGGTGACGTGCGGCTCTCCCCGCTGTTTGAATTAATGAGCGGTACGAACGCAGGTACCCTTCTTTATCGGCATCAAGAATCGCGACCAGGCTCACTTCGGGAAGATCAAGCCCTTCACGTAGAAGATTGATCCCGACCAGCACGTCAAACGTCCCGCACCGGAGGTCGCGGATGATCTCGGCGCGTTCAAGTGTCTTAATATCAGAATGCAAATAGCGAACTTTGACCCCCAAGTCATGGTAATACTCTGTCAAATCTTCCGCCATCCGCTTCGTCAAGGTCGTCACGAGCACCCTGGCGCCCTTCGCAACCTCCGCACGGACCTGGCCGAGGAGATGGTCCACCTGGCCCTTGGCTGGCACGACCTCGATGCGCGGATCCATCAAACCGGTCGGACGAACGATCTGCTCAACCACATCGGGGCCGGCATGCTCTAGTTCATAGGTCCCTGGTGTTGCGGACACATACACCACCTGATTGAGACAGCCCTCAAACTCGGAAAACTTCAACGGGCGGTTGTCGACCGCCGACGGCAGTCGAAATCCGTACTCCACCAACGTCCGTTTCCTAGAGTAATCTCCCTCATACATCCCACCGACTTGTGGAACCATCGCGTGGGACTCATCGACGATCAACAGGAAATCCTTCGGGAAATAATCCAACAGCGTGGGAGGCGGATCACCCGACTTTCGCCCACTGAGATGGCGTGAGTAATTCTCGATCCCATGGCAATAGCCCATGGCTCGAATCATCTCCAGGTCGAACTTCGTACGCTGCTCGATGCGCTGGGCCTCCAGCAGGCGTCCCGCCTTCCTGAAATACATCACGCGTTCGTCAAGTTCTTCCTCAATGCCGGTAATGGCCCGCTCATAGCGATCGGGGGCAATGAGGTAATGGGTATTCGGATAGATCGCGATCTTGGGGAGCTTACCCAGCGATTTCCCCGTGAGCGGATCGATTTCATGAATCGCGTCCACAACGTCGCCGAACAGCTCGATGCGCACCGACTTCGCCTCAGACGAAGCAGGAAAAATCTCGATCACGTCTCCCCGCGCCCGGAACGTCCCTCGATGAAAATCCGCATCATTGCGCTCGTATTGAATCTCCACCAGTTTCGATAAGATCTTTTCTCGCCTCGTCTCGACGCCTTCCTCCAAATAAATCAGCATGTCATGGTAGACCTCCGGTGACCCAAGCCCATAGATACAGGACACCGAAGACACGATCAGCACGTCGTTTCGTTGTAACAGTTCGGTCGTGGCGGAGTGGCGCATCTGATCAATCGCATCGTTGATGGAGGCATCCTTCGCAATATACGTGTCGCTCTGCGGGATATACGCTTCCGGTTGATAATAGTCGTAATAGCTCACGAAGTACTCGACGGCATTCTGAGGGAAAAACTGTTTAAACTCCTGATAGAGTTGACCGGCCAACGTCTTGTTGTGGACCAGCACAAGCGTCGGCTTCTGAACACGCTCGATGAGATTGGCCATCGTGAAGGTCTTGCCGGACCCCGTCACTCCGAGCAAGACATGGTGTCTTTTCCCGGACTGCACTCCAGCCGTCAACTTGGCGATGGCTTGAGGCTGATCCCCGCAGGCTTGAAAGGGAGCCTCTAGCTTAAAGGGCGGCACGATCCCTCCGGTGAAGCCATGTGAACGGACATCCGGATACACACCAATGACTGGGGACGTCCCAATCTCGAAAGTAAAAAGGGCTGCCGGAAGTTCCGGCAGCCCTTACTCGCAGCAGAACAAATCTACCGTTAACCGCGGCCGCCTCCGAATCCTCCACGCCCACCACCTCCACCTGAACGGGGCTCCTGAGGACGCGCTTCGTTCACCGTTAACGTCCGGCCACCAAGGGGGGTGCCGTTCAATGCGGCAACCGCCGCTTGTGCTTCAGCATCAGACGACATTTCGACAAACCCAAACCCACGAGACTGCCCAGTGAACTTATCCGTAATAATCCGCGCCGAGGCAACCGCCCCATGCGCTGCAAACAGATCGCTTAGCTGTTGCTCGGTTGTTGAATACGGTAACCCACCGACATAAATCTTCGCACCCATCGGACTCCTCCTTTGACACAATAATGTTGTCTTGGACTCGAGAAAGCAACGAGGAAGGAATGGGCCGAAGACGTCAACACAGCGGCGGCTTAGCTCTGGCTTCCGATTCAGATTCCCGGGCTGGCCCAATACAACATCTATTCAGGCCTTGTCACTTTCCGCGCCGGTTTTGCCAGGCCTTTAGCATACCGACTAACTTATGCTACTCCAGGCAGATAAGAAAAGGCAAGTTTGAGGCCAAACCAGCTCGCTGGTGAACCCAGGTTAATAGGCTGGCGGCGAGGAAAACGGTCGGTGGGAAAAGAGAGGAACAGCATGAAAGCTATCGAACCACATCGTCGATGTTCCAGCAACCGCTAACCCGACCTGCCCCAACCCAAGCACTTGGTCTTCAATAGACAGGACGAGCACTCCATCCACAAACACTTCGATAAAGTCCTTGCTGATAATGGTATTCCGCTGCACCCTGAGTGAATGCCACTCAACCGGTTTCAGAGTGACCGGTGCCTGGCCGAGAACCGTTGTCAGTCCGTCAGAGAGCCGAACAAATCGGGCTTGTCGAGCGAGAGGGTCGACGATCGCCGTATAAAAATTCCTTGCATCACGCACTCCCAAGACAACCCCCCCGGATCCAACGGCCCCTTCCGGCATATGAAATCGAACGCTCAGGTCAGGATATTCATACTGCATTCCCTCGGCCAATAGAAGCTGGTAACAATTCTGAGTACAGGTCGAGGAGCCAGCGACCACGTGCGGCGGAGAAGGTGCCGTCGCATGAGCCTGGACCACCCACTCCGCAAGCGGTTCGTCAGTGGAAATCGCCTTAACGAAGCTGGTGGGCTGACCGTTGGGGACATCCTGGTCGAACGTCCACTTTTTGAAAAGCCCCCCCACCGCCTGTTTTTTGAGATTGGCAGTTTTTTCCTCGTGTGTTTCATTCTGAATTGCGTACGCCGAGATAGAGCCCAACATCAGACTAAGGCCCGTGACAAGGGAAACACAGATTGTCCTGGGAATTCGTTTCATAACGACACACGGTCGAGTTGGCTCACACACCGACAGCATCCTCACTGCTTCGATTTTCCCGTGTTCTTGATTTGGAGAATCTCGCGCTGCAGCCGGTCCCGCTCGGCCAGTATCTTCTTCCTCCGTTGACCTCGAGTCCAGATCCACCACCGCAGTTTCTGACTGAAGCTCACCGTCGGAGTCGGAGCGCTACCGCCAGGAGCCTCCTGAAACGAATAGCCGTCATGGCTGTCACGTTGCTCGAAAAATCGCTGGTACAAATGATCGTACAAGCCTTTCCCTGATTCACCACCTGCCATATCCACTCCATCACTGATTGAAGCGTTCACGCTATCCCAGCTCGTTCACGTCCATCCAGGTATAAAGCACTGAACGATCGTACTCGCTGATGCAGCGAATACTACCTGGGCTCAATGCAGCTCTGCAAGCGGCGTTGCCCACTGTGCTATGATCGGCCACATAAACGTCATGGCCTGATTATGATCAGACGCTCGCCATCGAAACGTGTTTGTCCGTTCACGCATGCCTGGCACGCTTGGGTCCTGGTCTGCACCGTGCTAGCGCTGGGAGTGCAGCCTCGGTCCAGTCTGGCTCAAGTATCGATGTCGACGCTTGAGGCTGCCATCGAATCGCTCTCGGCAGATCGGATGCTCGCAGATATCCGAACCCTCAGCGGACCAGCATTCAATGGAAGGCAAAGTGGCACGGCTGACGACCTGCGGTCGGCACAGTGGGTGGCGCAAGAATTTCGCTCGGCAGGCCTGAGGCTGCCGCTCATTCGCAATAACTCACCCACACTCTCTTTCCCAGGCGGAAAGGGCAACACCTCATCAGGTGCGATGACAGCCATAATACCTACTCCCCTCATGGCGCCCGATCCGGCGTTGCGAGTCGGTACCGCCGATCAGCTGGCCACCAGGAACCTTGGCTCAGACTATCTCCCGATCTTTGATGCGCCATCAGCTGACATCCAGGCCCCAATCGTATTCGTCGGATATGGCATTGTCGATACGGCGCACGGCATCGATGACTATGCCGGCGTCGATGTGAACAATTGCATCGTGCTCTTCCTGCGGGGCAAGCCAGAGCATTATCCACGTACCGTCACCCACGCCGACAAGGTGAGGGTCGCACGACATCGCGGCGCGCTCGGCTATCTGACGGCGACCGGTCCTCTGCTCCACCCCTATGAGATCCGCCGAGGCGTGACTGGTAGCCCCAGCGCCTTTTACGGACAGTTGCCGCCTGATCAAGCCATTCCCGGCGCATGGATCAGCACGGCACTCGCCCAAGACCTTCTCACCGAATTGAACGGAGCCGCTCCCAATCACCTTCGCACGCTTCAAGAACGACTGAACCATGCAGCCGTATCACAGGCCACACGCACTCACCGATTTGCCTCGCTTCATTGGGAGACTGCCACAGAGGACGGCCTCCTGGTCAATGTGCTGGGGATGATCCCTGGAACCGGAACCGAAACCGTCATTGTCGGAGCCCATCGCGATCACTTCGGTCGTCCGGGAGGGATGCTGTTCCCTGGCGCGGATGACAATGCCTCCGGAACGGCAGTCATCTTGGAGGTGGCGCGGACGCTCACTAAGATTGACGTGCGTCCCTCCCAAACAATCCTCTTCATCTCATTTAGTGGTGAGGAGCGCGACCTGCTCGGCTCACGCCTCTATACCTCTCGGCCGATCATTCCACTCAACACCACTACGGCCATGATCAACATCGATCATGCGGGCGTCGGCAATGGACGACTCACTGTCGGCGTGACAGGGTTAGAGAAGGACGTCCCTCTCGCGGCAGGGAAAGCTGCGGGCATTCACGACACACTGGATCTCTATGGATTCTTCCCCGGCGGTGATCATGTGCCGTTCAAAGAAGCTGGCGTACCGACCGTCACGGTAGTGAGTGGCGGGGTGCATCCACACTTTCACCAACCAACGGATACCGCCGAGACCATCGAGTCAGGAGTCTTAACAGCCACCGCTCGGTACGTGCTGGCCATGACCTGGCAGCTGGCCTACGGGCCATGAACGGCTGCACATCGTTTCACAAACGACCGGCAGCGATCGTCAAGGGCCAAGTAGGTAGATTCAGAAACATCGGTCAATCCGCCCATTGCAATTGACCATTGATGCTGCTGCTGGAAATACAACAACGCAGGAGCAACCAGCTTGCGCACCTACGGCATCTCGTCGAGTAGCCCAGACTCGATCGGAGGCAACGGAGCGGTTTCGCGTGGCGGCCCAGGAAGGACGGTGGGGCTGCCTACCTGATTCGCACCTTGGATCAGCCCAATAGACAGCTGTGGTCCGAAGGTCATCATCGCGCCACTCCACGCCTGACCAGTCGTTGGATTGCGAAAGTTAAAGGACTGAAAGTTCGGGGCTGGTGTGTAGAGAAACCCTTGGGTTCCCTGATTATCGATGTATAGACTGCCGCCGCCGAACTTAAACAGCGGAGAGACTCCTCCACCAAACGACCGGACGCTCGATGCGCCCGCGGTACTCTGTGCGAGGGCCACCCGATCAGCATAAGGCGCCACAACCGCCAGCACACCCAGCAAACCACCTATGACCCTCACGCGTCGCACGCGGTTACCTACTTGTTGGATGAGACGAGCATTAATGTTCATGACAGCGTCCATAGGACACATTATAGTATGCTCTTGCTCAGATCGTCGATCAAGGAGGCATGTATGAATCGCACATCTCCACCTCGCCACAACCTCGCGAATCTCGTGATCGCTGGCCTGTGCTGCGTCGTGTCACCATCTCAAAGTTGGAGCCTCGATGTGACTCAGCCTATTCCCGCTGAACGACGTGAAACTGTCTCCCTGGCTGAAGCCGCGATCCGCGCACTGCAACACAATCTCGACATCAGCATCAGCCGTCAGAATCGTGAAAGTCGGCTGGCCGATATCATCATCGAACAATCCAAGTTCGACCCCAACCTCAGCATCAACGGTCAATATAACCGAACGGTGAACCCGCTCAATCGACCGGTGTTCGGAGGAACTGATCCGAACCTCCTCGGTCAGATCACAACCTTCGATCAACGCAACCATTCCGTGACCGTAGACGCCTCGACCAACCTCATCACCGGCGGTAATTTCGATGTGAATTATGCCCCGGCACGAAGCAGCGTGAATCAAAATGTCGCCAGAGGATTCCTGTTCAATCCCTCGTGGACGGGCGGCCTGGCCTTCACTTTCACGCAGCCATTACTCAGAAACGCTGGGATCGCGATCAACAAGACCTTCATTAAGGTTGCTCAAAACAATGCCGAGGTTGAGCAGCATGTATTTCGAGATCGCGTGATGACCGTCGTCTCCACGGTGGAGCAAACCTATTGGGAGCTGGTGTTTGCGAACGAAAACTTGAAAGTTGCACAGGCAGCGTTAAAGGCCGCAGAAGAACTCTTAGCCACAAACCGAGCCAAGGCGAAAGCGGGGATCATGTCGATCGTCGACGTGCTCCAAGCCGAAGCCGCGATGGCATCCAGGGTAGAGCAGGTGTTGGTGGCGGAGAAAGCTATTCGTGACCAGGAAGATCAATTACGGCGTCTCTTGAATCCGGGCGAGGAAGAGTTGCGTCAAGACGTGAGGCTGACACCCGCCGATGCCCCCGTCACAGTCTTGGAGCCTCTTAGCCTCCAGGAGGCCATCGACATCGCGATCGAACAACGTCCAGAGATCACCCAGGCCAAAAAGCAGATCGAGTCCGGTGAACTCAACAAGCAATTCGCCCGCAACCAATTACTGCCGACGCTGTCGTTTCAAGGCACCCTCGGACTCGCCGGGCTCGGCGGCGACTACGGCGAAGCCTTTACCAGAAACTTCAGCGGCGACTTCTACAACTATGGAGCGGGACTGGTGCTCAGTTATCCGCTTGGCAACCGCGCCGCGGTCAGCACCTATTCCAAGCGCCAGCTGGAGGCCAAGAATGCGGAAGTCGCCCTCGCCAACGTGCGCCAACAAATCATCGTCGGTATTCGTGAGGCGGTGCGTCGAGTCCAAACCGACTTCAAGCGCATCGAGACCACCCGTTCGGCACGCATCATGGCCGAAAAACAGTTGCAAGCCGAACAGGAACGGCTGAAGGTCGGCCTCAGCACGACTCGCTTCGTGCTCGATTTCCAACGAGACCTGGCCACGGCTCAGGGGAACGAACTACGAGCCGTCGTCGATTACAATAAGTCGCTATCCAATCTCGCACGGCATAAAGCGACCACGTTGGACCGCTATCACCTCGAGCTCTCGTAACCTTCTCATGGCGTCCGGGCCAGATCGGCTGGCTCCAGATCACATGCTCACTGTGGGAGCAGCACTGCCGCTGCTCCCCATCGCAGCAACATTCGGCTACTACGGTCTGCCAGATTCCTTCAGGGAACTGCTCCTCGTTCAATTCGCGCCGCAAGTCCTCGCCTATATCGTACTTGGTCTCTGGGCTACGCGTGCCACGCAGGTCACAATTCAACTCGGGTTAGAAAAAGAAAAGATACGGAGCGGCCTGCAGTGGGGAATTCTGACGGGATTATTCTTAGGCAGTCTGAATACCTTCGTGATTCTGGCAGTCTATCCGCATCTCGGTTACGACATCACGTTCCTAAAGCAGACGCCCCATGGTCGGCTTCCTGTCCTGCTCATGGTGCCATGGCTCATCTGCGGGATTGCGCTGTTCGTGGAGGTGAACTTTCGCGGCTTTCTCTTGGGCCGACTGGCCAAACTCGAATTGCATTGGTGGGGGACCGACTCACGCCCACGCCCGGCCCTCCTCGCCCTCGCAGTCAGCTCACTCACATTTGCCTTCGACCCCTTCCTGGTGAATACGTTCCAACATCTCCACTGGATCGCACTCTGGGATGGACTCATATGGGGAACCATCTGGCTCAGAACCCGCAATCTCTGGATTACGATTGTGGCCCATGCTATTGAGGTCATCATCCTGTACAGTGCCGTCAAAGCGACGATAGGATAAAATAGGTTTCGCCGCGCGATCTCAGTGAGGGTGAGGCGCTAGCAGTCTGCTGAAAAACTCGGATTCTGCTTCGCGCACCGTTGCACGGTGACAGAAAGGACTGTGGCATGCTGTATCTCAGAATGCTCAAAAAGGCCGCCCAGCAAGGCCGCAGCGAGCGAAGAGGCGAGGAGGTACATACCAAGCTTCGCTTGAACCGCTCGCTTCGATCACATGCGAGCGGATAAG
>CAKKRK010000150.1 GCA_919902665.1 Nitrospiraceae bacterium | reverse complement strand
TTCAACGCGCCATCCTGGTCGGGCATGATTGGGGTGGAATCATCGCCTGGTACTACGCGATGCGGCATGCCGATCGCGTGGAAGCCTTGATCATTGTAAACGCGCCCCATCCGGCCTGCTTCGAACGGGAAGTACGACATTGGCGGCAATTGCACCGTTCCTGGTACATGGGCTTTTTTCAAATGCCCTGGCTTCCGGAAGCGGCATTGTCAGCTAGTCATGGATATGTGATCGGTGAGGTCTTTCGACGTATGGCCGAGCAGATGCCAGATAATCTCATTCAACTGTATCGACGACAAGCTTGCGAGCCGGGTGCGCTCACAGCCATGCTGAATTACTATCGTGCGGCCCTACGCGGCGGCGGGGCATTGCGTCAGCGAAGGTTGGGATATCCTCCTGTCCTCGTTCCTACGCTGGTGATCTGGGGAGTACAAGATCAAGCACTCGTCAGCGAGAATCTTGATGGATTGCATGATTTCGTCGACGACCTGACGGTGGTGAGGGTCGCCGACGCGGGACATTTCGTGCATGAGGACAAGCCGGAACTGGTCACGCGCGAAATATTGATGTGGTTGCAGCATCACGAGCGGACCTGATTCATTGACGCAATAGCTGACCTTCCTCATCGAACTGCCATCCACCTTCTCCTTCTGATGTGCGTCAACGTGCAAGCCTCATTCGACTGCGTGCCTCCTCATGATTTCACCTTTCTCCATGCGCCCAATTCCAGCCGTGTATGGGCCGAGTGAAAGCCTCCACAGTCTACGTCACTTCTTACCGCTGTCTTATCCCGCTGAAAGTAGCCAAGTTGTTGACCAATAAGACAAACGCGTTAGTATGCAATTAATTCCTTCTACGTCATTCATAGTCCGACGAGATGAGGTTCCAATGAGAGAAGCGACGACAGCCACTGCGTTGCCTGTCGACACAGAATCCGATCGACGAACCAGGGTCCTCCTTGCAATAGCCTGCGTGATGCTGGCCGGCCTGATCTATGCCGTGGTGGTACGGGACGAAGCCGTCTCTTGTCCAAACGAACTGATCGGCGCATGGGAAACATCGGTGAGAGGATACGAAGACGGCATGTTGGTGTTTAGCAAGACCGACGTGATCTTCAGCGTGGGGGCAGAACACGTAGACGCACAGGCCGTCCGTGGTCTGGAGACGATTCCCAATGGACTTCGTACGTTGTACACGGTGATCTATGGCGACTCGCGACGCGACGAGCAAGCCTTATCGTTCTACTACCACACGAAGGAACAGACCATCACTTTTAAAAACCAGTCGCATCTCGTCTGGGCTAGAAAAGCGCTGCAATCATGAAGGGAGTGTTTCAGCGCAGACAGCTCTTCGTTCATCCGGTTCAATACTGGTTTGTGATCACCACCCTCCTCTACTTTGCCTGTCTCCTGCTCACACTCTATGCCGTGGTGTTCCTGCCGATGGCACTGCCGCTCCATGATTCGTCTATTTCCTGGGAACAACGTGCAGAAATTGCGACGCAGTTTCTCGAGTTGAATGGTCGGATTTGGCCCTGGCTGATCATCACATTTCTCGTGTTGCTCCTCCATTCCGTGTACTTCATGCATCGCATTGCTGGCCCGCTCTATCGTTTTACGGCACTCTTTCGGTCGATTGGAACCGGTCAACTGCATCAGCGTGCACGCTTGCGGGAGCATGACTATTTGCATCGGGAAGCACAGGCCTTTAACAGCATGCTGGACCATTTGGAAAACAAGATGCAGACCATCAACCTGCATTCTGCACTCGTGACACAAGCCTTCGAAACCGTTGCCCTGCAAGTTCGCGAGCAAGCGCCAGGACAGATCACGGCTTCTCTGCAGACGCTTGAAGAGGAAATCCATCGCCTCAAGACCTGTCTGGCTGAATTTGAGCTACAGGCACAGCAGCCACTCGCACAACAGTGCTCTGAACGGGCCGAATCGAGCACTAGTCAATCCTCCAATGCAATGAAGGCCGCGTAATCATGGGAGAACCACTTCGAGCGACAAGCCCATCCGACCAACGTGCCGAAACTCCCACCGACACCAACGTTTCCAAGGAATCCTCCGGCCCACGTCCGGTACTGGTGTCAGTACCATCGCAAGACGCGCGAACGAAGCCGAGCAGCAGTCGCACGTACAAACGCCGATTGATTGGCTTCGTCCATCCGCTCCAAGCGCGCGTGTTGGGCCACGTGATTGCCTATTCGCTGATCGTGTTCGTGTTATTGGCCATCCCAGTTTTCAAACCACTCCTGCAGTCGCTCGACAACCCAGCCCTCTCCTGGCAGGAGCGCGCCGTGGTGGCCAACGACTTGCTCAGTCTGCATGCCAGATTCTGGCCCTGGACGCTTGGCGCGAGCGTCGTGGTTCTGATCCATTGCGTTCATTCCTTGCTGCTCATGCAACGTGTCGCCGGCCCGCTCTATCGTCTCACCCGGGTGTTTCCCCAAATCGGTGACGGGAACTTGTGTATGAGGGCCACGTTTCGAGAAGGGGACTATCTCGTTCCGGAAGCCGATCTCGTGAATCAAATGACCGCCCAGCTGCAAACGAAGATCAACACGCTGAAACATGCACAGGTTATGCTGGCACTCGATACCGCGCGGTTCAAAGAAGTGGCCGTCATGAAGAACGATCCAGCCTTGACGGCTCTGGCCAAGCAAATGGAACAGAACCTGGCCGGCCTGAAGACCTCCCTCGATACATTCAAAACCTACAGCGGGTAGACGGTCAGGATGGAAAACGAAACAGTGCGGATCATACGAAAGCACCCATCTCGTGCGGCGCCGCAGTCTATGCTCAAGCAGGCGAAAGGCTTCACCCTCATTGAACTCATGCTCGCGGTCTCGATCGTCGGGGTGTTGGCTTCCCTTGCTGTCCCCAACTATCTCGACTCTGTCGAAAAGGCACGTGTGGCCAAGACCATCTCGGAACTCCACGGCCTCACGAAAGAAATCAAAGGGTTTGCGCTCGGCGCTCAACAATATCCAAATTCACTGGCGGATATCGGGCGAAGCACCATGCTGGATCCATGGGGAACCCCGTATCAGTACTACAAAATCAACTGCGGGATCATTAATGACATTGGAAGCTTGGCCAGATTGAAATTACGTAAGAAGGACAGTCCTCGAGTCATTCCTGCCGCCGACTCCCTCTTTACGCATAGCAATGGGCATATTTCTCTCGCCATTGATAACGGGGGCCATCAACATCTTCTCCATTTTGTTCAAGGTGCTGGTGGTGGTAATGGAGGTGGCAATGGAGGCGGGGGGAATGGTGGCGGAGGTGGCCCACCCTGTGGAGGTGTCGGAGGGGCACGGAAGGACCGGTTCCTCGTCCCGATCAACTCGGACTTTGATATCTACAGCATGGGAAAGGATAAAGACACCGTTGCCCCACTGAATCCGCCTAAAAGTCATGATGATATCATTCGCGCGAGTGACGGCGGATTTTACGGCTTGGCCAAAAATTTCTGACGTGTGAAGCACATGCAGGTGACGTTTTCTCGCTCACTTTTTCGCAGCCGAATCGCGCGCCGGATTCTTGGTCTGTTCGTGCTCTGCGCCCTCGTGCCGACCTCCATTCTCGGATGGGTTTCCTATCGCCAAGTCACGGAACAACTGATTGTTCAAACCTCGGCCCGACTGAAACAGGAGAGCAAATCCCAAGGGATGGTGCTGTATAGCCATCTCATGACCTTGACGGCCGATCTAGATCGGATCGCCTCCGAATTGCCGCAGACTGGAATAGTCCGCGAAGACACAACCATCACGGCCTCGGTAAAAGAGTTGGGTCGGCGCTTCCAAGAGATTCGTCTCCTTGCGGCTTCCGATCCCAGTCGACGCCACCTCACGCCGGCACAGGTGGCCCACCTTCAAGAAGGGAAGGCCTTGTTGGAGATTCAGGCTATTCCCGATCGCGATTCTCGCCTCACTCTCACCCGCATCGTGAACCCAGGCCGATGGGAGGCAGGGCTCCTCATCGCCCAGATCGATGAGACATCGCTGTGGAGCACTCAGGTGAAAGATACCCTCCCGGGCGATACGGATCTCATCGTTGAAGACGGCCAGCGACACAGCCTCTACTCAACTTTTCCTCAACCGGTGACGCTCCCTGATCTTCGCAGACATGACGTGGCGGCTCCGATGGGGGAAGGGATCCGGTGGCGATTTGGCAGACAGGAGTATGTCGCAGGGGCCTGGACCATGCCGCTCCGGCATACGTTTCTTGTCGAACCATGGGTCATCGTCCTGAACCAAACCCGTGAATCGGCGTTGGCTCCTATCGAGCAGTTCCGCCACACGTTCTTGCTCGTCATTGCGTCCTCGTTGAGTGCAGTCGTTCTGCTCAGCCTGGCGCAAATCCGTCGCAGTCTCCGACCGGTTGCACTCTTGCAGGAAGGCACCGCTCGGCTCGCCGCCGGGGATTTCACGACTCGAGTTACTGTGAACAGCGACGATGAATTCCAGGATCTCGCAGGCGCATTCAATAGTATGACCGGAAAACTCAGCCAACAGTTTCACATGTTGGAGACCATTTCGGCGATCAGCCAAGCGATTCTGTCGAGCCATGAACCAGCGGCCATGATCAAGGTTATACAGTCACGCATTACTGACACCATCACGTGCGATGCCGTGGGGATGACCTTGGTCGATCCTGAAGAGGGAGGCTCCGCCGTCCTATGGGTGCGTGTTATTACCGGGCAATCAGATCATGAGTCTCAGACCTATCCGTGCCAGTTTTCCGACGACCATCTCGCCGTTATGAAGGCCCACTCCAACCACTTTATCGCAACGTCCTCTACCCTGCCGCCATACCTGACGTCGATGCAGAAGCTGGATCTCTCCCTCTTTGTCACGTTTCCAATCATCGTGAACGAGATCGTCAGCGGCGCGTTGGTGCTGGCCTATCGCCAGAGACACAAGCCACCAGCCGACAGTCTGGCCCATGCCCGTCACCTGGCCGATCAGGTGGCTATAGCCCTGGCCAAGAACCGAGCCATCAAAGCGCAGATACAGGCGCAGATCGAATTGATTGGAGCCGTCGATGACAAGCAGCAGGCAGAGGAACGTGCAACAATCCTTGAGGTCACGAATCAGTCGTTGCACACGAAGGAAGAGCGGCTTCGCTATCAGCAGAGCGCCACACTGGCCCTGGTGCAGGACCGCACGGTGTTTGAGGGGTCTCTCCCGATTACGGCCAAACAGCTGACCAGCGTTGCTGCGGAGGTGCTTGTCGTCGATCGTGTCAGTGTGTGGATTTTTGAAGAACACACACAGTCCCTGTATTGTCTTGATGCTCACGATCGACCGGCTAATAAGCATGTCTTCGGCGGAAAACTAGTCCGCGTACACTATCCCATCTATTTTGAAGCACTGAGCCGCGGACAACTTCTCGCCGCATCACAGGCGCAGCAAGACCTGAATTTTCAAGAACTGGTCACAGGGAGTCTTGCACCTCAGCAGATCGGTGCCAGAATCGACGCGCCGTTTCAGACCCAGGGCAAGCTGACAGGTGTCATTACGATAGAACATGTCGGCTCGTCTCGAGATTGGGCACCGGATGAACAGCAATTCGCACAGGCCTTGGCGAACTTTATGACGCTCGTGTTGGAAGCTGCGCGGCGCCGTGAGTCCGAGGAAGCCCTCGCCCTCGCCAAGCTCGCGGCGGAGGATGCGACGAAGGCTAAAGCAGAGTTTCTGGCGAATATGAGTCACGAAATCAGGACGCCGATGAACGGTGTCATTGGCATGACCGAAATTCTCGCCCGCACTCCCCTATCCGACACGCAACGCCATTATGTGGAAACGATTCACAACTCCGGCGACACGCTCTTAATACTGATCAACGACATTCTGGACTTTTCGAAGATCGAAGCCGGCAAACTGGACATCCAGTCGATGCCGATCGATCTCAGAGATCTCGTCGAGCGAACCGTTGAGCAGTTAGCTGAGCGCGCACAGCGCAAACACCTCACCCTGTCGGTGGAGTACGATCCAACCTTCCCAACCGCGATGATGGGCGACCCGATCCGAATCCGACAAATCCTCACCAATTTATTAAGCAATGCCATCAAATTCACGCAAGCTGGCGACGTGAGTGTGACCGTTGGACTTGATCCGTCCTCTTTCGGTGAGGGGTCTCCACCTCAGATCAGACTGGCCGTCAGGGACACAGGATTCGGCATTAGCGCCGAAGGCCAAGCGAAACTCTTTCAATCGTTTTCCCAAGTGGATGGGTCTTCGACCCGAGTCCATGGAGGGACCGGTCTTGGCTTGAGCATCTGTAAACAACTGAGCGAACTGATGGGTGGGACGATCGGAGTCGAAAGCACTCTAGGACAAGGGAGCACGTTTTGGGTCGTCCTTCCCCTGCCGCTACAAGCCGAGGCGACGGTTGCGATTCCGACGAATTCTTCGCTTGCCGATCTTCGGGTATGCATAGCAATCAGCCACCCAGTAACTCGTCGGCTGGTGACTCGCTACCTTTCGCACTGGGGAATCATCCCACGCATGGCCGCGACAGAATCAGAGTTCCTCGAACTGGTCATGACCGAGCTCGCGACAGATGAGCATCGGGTAGTCGCGCTTGTCGATGAAACCTTTGCCGACACGACAGACACACAATTACTCGAAGCGCTGGCGTCCGACACCGCATTGCAAGAGGTCAGGATCGTGCGGTTGGTCTCGTTCATCCGGCGGGCGGATGTGGCGCAACAGCCCGATAGTACACGCATGCACTTGGTGACCAAGCCGGTGCGTTACGAATCATTCCGTGATGCGATCTTGACCCTGTTCGATATGAAGCCTGTGGCGCCTCAGCAGATACACCCTGCCCAGGCGACGCAATCGTTGTCCGGTCATGTCCTCCTTGCTGAAGACAACCCAGTGAATCAGGAGATTGCCCTGGTTATGCTGGAGACTCTCGGTTGTTCTGTCACCGTGGCTGAGAACGGCCGCGAAGCGGTTGATCAGGCACAGACAACCCCCTACGATCTGATTCTCATGGATTGCCAGATGCCGGAGCTGGACGGCTTTGAAGCCACCAAGGTGATCCGTGAATGGGAAACGGCTGGATCTCGGCCTGCCATTCCGATCATTGCGCTCACGGCCCATGCGACACCGGGTGACCGCGAACATTGCTTAGCCGCCGGCATGAGCGACTACATCGCAAAGCCCTTCTCGATGGAACGGCTGCAGGCTGTGCTGACCTCCTGGCTGCAACCAGCTCCGAGACCATCAACGGTCGATCAGCCTGCTCCACAGCCGACCATGACGCTGGTCCCGGCGACGCCGGAACCAGAGGTAGAGACGTCCTTGATTGTCGATGTGAAGGCGTGGAAGTCAATCACGAGCCTTCAAAAGCCAGGCAAAGAGGATATGCTGGCAAAAATTCTGACGTTGTATTTGGCGGACTCACAACAACTTGTCGATACGCTGCATCACGGTATGGCTGCTGGAGATGCCACGGCTGTCAACCAGGCTGCGCATAGCTTGAAGAGCAGAAGCGCGGTCCTCGGCGCCCTCTCTCTCGCAACGCTCTGTCAGCAGTTCGAGACCCTCAGTCGCCAGGGGCAGCTGAACGAGGCTGAACCACTGTTGAATCAACTGGATGCGGCATTTGACCACGCCAGCCAGATTTTTGGAGCTGAACTCAACAAGAGGAGAGCCGCATGACGTCCCCTGCCAACCATCCCTTCCCCTTGCACTGATCGTCGACGATGATCCAACGTTGCGCGCCTTATCACGGATGAGCCTGGAACAAGAGGATCTCCGGGTGGAGGAAGCCTCGTCGGGGCAAGCTGCCATCGATATTGCCGCGGTCACGATGCCGGACATCATCATCCTCGACTTGCAAATGCCGGGCATGGATGGGTTTGTTGCATGTCAGCAACTCCGGCAGCTGCCGCGCGGGGAATTTGTGCCTATTCTCATCATGACGGGGCTGGATGATATCGATTCGATCGCGCAGGCATACGAAGTCGGCGCCACCGACTTTATCGTGAAGCCTTGTCCTGGGCTCATCCTGAACCAACGCGTACGATACATGCTTCGGGCAAGTGAGATGCTCAACGCCCTTCGCAGCAGCGAATCCCGGCTTGCTCAAGCCCAGAGAATCGCTCAATTAGGCGGATGGGAATGGGATCTCGTCAAAGACCTCATGCACGTCTCGGATGCGGCGTGCCGGATTCTCGGAATCGCTCCAGCCTTGTGTGATCACTCCCAGGCTTCGTATCTTGCTCGTGTGCACGAAGCGGATCGAGCCTTGGTTGCCGAGGCCATGCGAGAGGCGGTCGCTAGTGGAACAGAATTTGATCTCGACCATCGCCTTGTCCAGAACGATGGTACCGAACGCATCGTCCACGTCCTCGGGGAGACCATTATGGACGACACCGGGCGGGCGGAGTGTATGGTGGGAACGGTCCAAGATGTGACCGATATGCGAACGACGGAAGCGAAGATCTATTTTCTCGCCAACTATGACAGTGTGACTCATCTCCCCAACCGAAGCTTATTCCTCCATCGCGTGGCACAGGCGATGACCTGTGGCGCCGGCAGCCATATCATCGGCGCACTCCTCGTCGTAGGTCTCGATCGGTATCATCGCCTGCGTGACATGCATGGCTCGCGAAAAGCAGAACAGCTCATCAAGGACGTCGTGGAGCGCCTCCAGCACACCCTTTCGGCTGGCGTCACACATGTACCGTCCACCGGTGCTGAGACTCCCGTCCTGGCGCGTCTGAGTGACGATCAATTCGCGATCCTGTACACCCATCTGTCTGCGCCTGAGGACTCTGCCAAAGTGGCTCACCCATTGATGAGCGCTCTCGGAACTCCGTTTGTGATCGACGGTACGAGCGTGACGCTTTCGGCACATATTGGACTCGCGATACCTGGAGCCGACGGTGTGGATGCTGATGTTCTCCTGCGCAATGCCGTCACAGCCCTTCAAGCCGCCAAAACCACGGGTCAGAACAGTTACCGATACTACTCCTCCGCGATGAACACCTCACTGGCCGCCCGGATCAGCATGGAACAGGATTTACGCGCCGCCATTGCCGCGAATCAATTCGTTCTCCACTATCAACCACAGGTCGATATTCTTTTGGAGAAGGTCATCGGCTTTGAAGCGCTCATCCGATGGCAACATCCCACTCGTGGGTTGATCTCTCCGGCTGAGTTCATTCCGGTCGCCGAAGAAGAGGATCTGATCATCCAGATGAGTGAATGGGTGATCACGAGCGTGGTGCAGCAGCAGCGGATGTGGCATAAAGAAGGATTCGCTCCGACAGCCGTGTCCATCAATCTTTCCGGGCTGCATTTCCGACAACGCCATATCGCCGGTCATATCAAATCGTTCGTCTATGAGCAGGGCGGGAATCCTCAGGATATTGAACTCGAACTCACGGAGAGCGTGTTGATGAACGATGCCTCGACCACTATTGCCACGCTCAGGGAATTGAAGGAGTTCGGGTTTCGCTTGGCCATCGATGATTTCGGCACGGGATACTCATCGCTCGCGTATCTTCAGCGGTTTCCCCTCGACACGCTCAAGATCGATCGGGCGTTCGTCAAGGATCTCAAGCTCGGCACAGTCGATTCCCCCATCATACGAGCGATCATCAGCATGGGTCGCGCACTCAAGCTTCACGTCGTGGCCGAAGGAGTGGAGACTCGCGACGAGCTGGCATTTCTTCGCATGCAAGGCTGTGCCGCGTACCAAGGCTACCTGTTTAGCAAACCGGTCCCCGCGAATCAGCTGCAGCATCTACTGCGAGATCGCCGATCCGAAGAGGCATCGATGGCAGCCGAGCGTTTCCGAAATCGCCTGGCCAGCTGAAAAACGGTGCAGCGATTGGAGAGGTTTCGACAGCTAACCTATGGACGACCAGGCGTCGCGATCGCAGAGGGCGCGGTTCCCGCCAGAAAAGGATTACCTACTAGCCCTGTCAACGGGACAAGCGCCCCTGTTTCGAGGTTGATGGTAAAAGCCGACACACGGCCCCCCAGGGTCGTCACGTTGGTTGCCACGTACAGGAATCGTCCATCTGGTGACATCGTCAGGGCTACGGGAGTTGCATTTGGCCCGGCTGAAATGGGATTGAGGTTGCCCGCCGCGCTTGATACGAGCGTTAAGAGTCCGTCGCTCCCGATGGTGAATGCCGATACAGTGCCGCCACCATTGGCGGAATAAAGAAATCGTCCATCAAGGGAGATCGTGAGGGAGTTGGGAGTCGTAGCGCCTGTGCCCGTGAGGATCGGATTTGTCGTGCCCCCTGCAGGCGGCACTAACGTTAAGAGGCCGTTCGCTCCGATCTGAAAAGCCGTCACGTTATGAGTGCTGCTGTTGGCCACGTAGAGAAACGATCCGTTCGGCGAGATGGCCATGCCTTTTGGGGCCGTCACACTGGTCTTGATAGGGTTGGTGTTTGCTCCAGACGGAGCGATCAGACTGAGAAGCCCGGTGGCTCCGATCGAAAACGCCGTGATATCGTTGGACCCACTGTTGGCGACATAGAGGAATTTTCCGCTTGGAGTGATCGCGATGGCTGCGGGATCTGCTCCATTGACTGATACAGGATTCGTGGTGCCGGCTGTTTGCGGTATCAAGGTCAAGGCGCCGGAAGCCTCTATGTTGAACGCGGTCACCTTGTCCGTGCCACTATTCCCCACATACACATGCTTCGTGTTTGGAGCAATGGCCAGTGCACCTGGAGCTGCTTCGACCGGCGCCGGATTGGGATTGGATGGCGTCGTTGGGACAGATAGGAGTGCGCCTTCTGTAGAAACTCTGAATGCCGCTACCGTACTTGTTCTTCCGTTCGTCACATAGGCGAAAAACCCATTGGAGGACACGGCCATGGCGGAAGGGCCTGAGACATTCGAGAACGGAGAGCCGGGAATCGCTGCGAGGATTCCGCTTGTTGCATTGATGCTGTACCCCGACACATTATCAGAGCCGTTATTCGTGACATAGAGGATGGAGGTTGTTCCAAGTCCTCCTAACGTCCCCCCGGTTCCTCCAAATCCCCCACCCTCTCCTCCGTCGTCGCCACAGCCTGATGAGAGCACTACCAATGAAAAGAGCCCTCCCAGTAGTGCCCTCTTCAGAATCAAAATGTTGTGAGTGTCTCGGCGGACCATATTTGTTTTATATCACCCTCACGAAGCACTGACAACGACGCAGTTTGCGAGTGTTGTACGATTGTCACGTGCGATCAACACAGAGTCGATGTGAGGTGGGAGTAAAAGAGGTGGAGCGCTGCTTGTATATCGGCGGCAATGACTGCCACCTTCAAGTTCAGCTTCTTTGTGCGCAAGGCGCCTGCGACGCAGTTAATGCGCTGCAGGCTACTATTCATTGATAGAAGAAGCCTTACGGCCGACCGGGCGTGGCGATACCAGACGGTGTCGTTTCTGCGGAAAACGGGTTTCCCAACGCGCCACTGACTGGAGTCAGAGCGCCAGTTCCTGCTGTGATGGTATAAGCTGACACATTATTACTGCCACCGTTGGCAACGTATAAAAACAGACCATTCGGATCAATGGAAACTCCGCTTGGCGATGTGTCAGCAGCAATTGTGGCTGGTGATGTCAATGCTCCAGTCCCATCAATTGTGAACATCGACACATTGTTGCTGCTGCCATTCGTCACATATAAAAAGTTTCCGTTGGGGGAGATCGTCACCGCATTGGGAGTGGTCCCAGCCGCAAAGGGTGAACCTGCCACCGGCGTGAGTGCGCCCGTGCCTGCCGTGATCGTGTAGGCCGACACATTTCCGCCCGCATTTGCGACATAGAGGTAACTTCCATTGGGGGAGACTGTCACCGCATTGGGGGTGGTCCCAGCCGCAAAGGGTGACCCTGCCACCGGCGTGAGTGCGCCCGTGCCTGCCGTGATCGTGTAGGCCGACACATTTCCGCCCGCATTTGCGACATAGAGGTAACTTCCATTGGGGGAGACTGTCACCGCATTGGGGGTGGTCCCAGCCGCAAAGGGTGACCCTGCCACCGGCGTGAGTGCGCCCGTGCCTGCCGTGATCGTGTAGGCCGACACATTTCCGCCCCCATTTGCGACATAGAGGTAACTTCCATTGGGGGAGACCGTCACCGCATTGGGGGTGGTCCCAGCCGCAAAGGGTGAACCTGCCACAGGCGTTAACGCGCCCGTCGTGCTGTTGACTGTGAATGCCGATACACTGTTCGCACCACCATGATTTGTCACATAGACGAATGAGCCGTCGGCGGACACGGTAACCGCAGATGGGGCCGTTACACCGGAAAATGGAGACCCACCAATGGTCGTCAGAGCTCCGGTTGTTGCGATCGTGTACCCAGACACATTGTTGGACCCGCTATTCGCGACATAGGCTATTCGTGAGCTTATTCCACCGCCGTTTCCAAATCCCCCATCTCCGCCACCACCCTCCGGACACCCACCAAGAAGCAGCAGTACTGGAAGCGCGAGCCATGACAACGATTGTGTTTTCATATGATGTCCTTTTCTTGGCATGCTACGTACGATACCTAGTTCTCGTATAGCACGAGGCATTTGGCACACCAACTGAAATGACGTTTTTTGTTGGACTCTGATCGGTGCTCGCTGGCACACTGCGTACACATCAGCGCGAGATACAACTGATTTTGCATCACTCACTCACTATTCTCGGATCAGGTTACACGGCCAAGTTCCTCCTGCCGCTTGCCCTGCACCGCTACACTCATGTCTTCGCTACCAGTCGGGACCCCGAGCGGCATCTCGGCCATCTGAGTCCTGATCAACGGATACGATTCGATTTGGCACAACCTGAGACCTGGCAGGCGATTCCGACAACAACTGATATCGTATGGTGTTTTCCAGCAGTACCGATCGAATTGGTTCGGCAGTTTGCTGACACCGCATCTCTTCATACCCGTCGACTGGTGGTGCTCGGCAGTACCTCCGCCTACGACGTCGACGCCTCAGCTGAGTACCCCCCGTCCTGGGTTGACGAAACAGCCCCAATCGACCTGAGAAAACCTCGCGTACAAGGTGAGGAACTATTACGAACTACATATGGTGCCATTATCTTACGAGTTGCAGGAATCTATGGTCCTGGCCGCAATCCCGTCGAATGGATTAGAACGGGCCGCGTGAAACGCTCGCGCAAATATGTCAATCTGATTCACGTGGAGGATCTGGCTTCATCCTGCCTCGCAGCCCTCACGCATGCCGACTCCGGCGAGGTCTACAACAGCAGCGATGGACATCCGAGAACCTGGATCGATATCTGTCAGATGGTCGAGCAACGATGGGCTATTCGATCCTCTGATTCTCAGGAGGCCCACGTAACAGGGAAGCGGGTGTCGAACAAGCGGATGTGCGAGTTACTGAAGTTGAGTGGTACAGGTTTGCGCTATGGGGATCTCTTCGAGGTACTTGAACTGATACAGAGAAACTCGCTCAACGAAGCAACGCCATCACCGTGAGGCACACGAGCAAATTGTTCATCGCGTGGGCGACCATGCCGGGAATAAGGCTCCCCGTCCGTTCGTAGATCCACGCCCAGAGGAACCCGCTCCAAAACACGCTGATGAATCCAATCAGGCTATAGCCATGGGCCAGCGCAAAGAGACTGGTACTGATCAAGGCGGCGGGAAGGAATTCCAACCGGCGACGAAGCATCGCGAACAGCAATCCACGAAACGCAAGTTCCTCGAAGATCGGCGCGAAGACGACGTACTCGAGTATGCTCACGGCTATGACGGGTGGAGTTCCCCACACGAGATCCTGATCAAACCATTCCGTCCAGTGGTTATTTAAATGCAGGAACTCGGCGGCACGTCCCATGACCCATTCACCCCAGAGTCCGGCTGCGACCACTGCGAGCACGGTGCAGGCTAGGCGTCCAAGGTCCTCTCGCTTGATTCCGAGACCGAAGCCGTTCGTGAACGTTAGGCCGGCCGGCTTAAGCAATTGGATATAGGCAAGGACGAGCAGCGGTAGGTTCGCCAATGGAATGGCCAATGCACGCAACGACACATGCTGAAATGACGGAGTAGAGAGAATCAGGGCGGTCGTAACGACTCCTAAGGCACCGCCACGGAGGATGACTGCGCCGGCAGTTTCTCCAGACCAAGGAGGCGGAACGCCGGGTCCATGGAGACGCAGGATGTTCATCCGCTGTCCCCGCAGTCTGGCAACACCCAAGAGCATGAGCGACCCCATCACCAGGCATATTGATTCGAACGAGATCAACGGGCGGATCCATTGCTGAACCCGATCTTCTCTGCGTGCACTCTGCTCTTCAACCGTCACGAGGAGATCCTGATTGCCCGCTCGTCGTGCCAGCCGTGCTGCCAGGTGATCATAGAACCATCCGCTCGGCAACGTCTCTGCCAATACTGCCTGTAATTCTGTTTCTTGGGTCCTATCAAGTGGCTGGGTACCATACGCCGCGTCGATCAGTTGTCCAAATAGCAATGCAGAGGTACCACGGCCTTGCCACCCCTTGGTCTCAGCGAGTGCCGCCGTTTCCTGCCCGGACTCCCCGAGTAGGATGGCCAGCCGAATCTTGGAGAGAGGATCATCGGTCGTCTCAACCAGCTCCCGGTACCATTGAATTGCTTGTTCTCTCGCTTCCTCATCGCTACCCATCGTCCAGTCAGCCATCCATTGCTGCCATGTCGGCGCTCGACGAAGGCTGTCTTGTGTGTCCAACGTACGGCTGACCATCAGATCAAGTGCTCGATCTGGGTTCTCAAATCGCTGGAGTTTGGGAAGGGTCACCGAAAACCACAGCACGGTGCCGAGTGCCGCCACCAGGATGCCGGCGCAGACCCCGCTCACAACCAGCGACCATCGAGAGCCATACGGGGCAATCGATGGCTTGGGAACTATAGGCGGGTCGTGCTGCGGGAAATCCGATGATCGTTCGATCGACAGTGCCTGGTCGTTCATAGGTTCGTGACTATACCATGCGCTCCTGAGGCTCTAAATCCCCTCAAAGTGGCTACAGCATAGTTCCAGCGACAATTTCTCACATAGCCTTGCCCCTTCAACTTGGCTATACTAACTGCACAGATGGAAGGAGCCTATTTGGTGATGGAGAGTTTTCTCGCTCCGCGACGACTGCTTCTGGGGCCCGGCCCCAGCATGGTGCATCCTCGGGTACTCCAAGCCTTGGCCACTCCGCTTGTCGGACATCTGGACCCGGCATTCTTGGGAGCGATGACCGACATTCAGATCCTCTTGCGCCGCGTCTTCTCGACGACGAATCAATTTACGATTGCCGTTTCAGGGACTGGATCGGCCGGAATGGAAGCGGCGATTGTCAATATTGTTGAACCAGGCGACGCCGTCATCGTGGGCGTTAACGGTGTGTTTGGCACTCGACTTTCCACAATCGTTGAGCGCTGCGGAGGCAAGGCCATTCGACTGGAAGTTCCGTGGGGGCAGGTGATCGAGCCCGATATGATTGCCGCGGCGCTCCAGCAATCGTATCCGGTAAAGGCCGTTGTGCTGGTGCATGCAGAAACGTCGACGGGGGCGTGGCAACCCCTCGAACCGATCAGTTCCCTGTGTCGCACGTACAATGCGCTGCTGATCGTCGATGCGGTCACCTCGCTTGGTGGAATCCCCGTGGAGGTCGATCGATGGGGCATCGATGCGTGCTACAGCGCCACGCAAAAGTGTCTCAGTTGCCCGCCTGGCTTGGCTCCTCTGACGCTCAGTGACCGTGCCCTTTCTGTCATCAAAAATCGCCGCTCCCCCTGTCAAAGTTGGTATCTGGACCTGTCCCTTATTGCGGAGTACTGGACAGAGCACAACCGAGCCTACCACCATACGGCACCGATTTCGATGCTCTATGCGCTGCGGGAGGCATTGCGCCTGATCGAGGAAGAAGGGCTTCCAACCCGGTTTGCCCGCCATCAACTGAATAGTCGTGCGCTGCTCGCAGGACTGAAGGCGCTCGGGCTCGACCCGTTGCCTCCCCCTGATCGGCGGCTTCCGATGCTGATCTGCGTGACCCTTCCAGCGCACATCGATGAGGCAGCCGTCCGCTCCCAGTTGTTGGAAACGTTCGGCATCGAAATCGGCGGAGGCCTTGGCCCACTCAAGGGAAAGGTCTGGCGAATCGGACTGATGGGAGAATCGTCGACGGAGGCCAATGTCCTGACTCTTCTCAACGCATTGGAGGAGATCGGTATTCGTCGCGGTTGGGTGTCAACTCCTGGCGTTGCGCTGCAAGCGGCTGCGCATGTCTATAGTGGAGGACGGTAGGTTGTGACGATTGCCATTCATCACGTGCGCCTCATCGATGGAACGGGAGACCATCACGATAACGCAACGCTCCTCGTGCGCGGTGCAAAAATCTCGGCAGTCGGCCCAAGCAACGAGGTCAGAATTCCTAAAGGAGCTGTCCGTATCGACGGCCGTGGCCTCTCGATTATCCCAGGACTCATCGACTGTCATGTCCATCTGTGCTTGGGCGGAGAGCCGGACGTTGTTGCCACACTCGAATCGGAGCAGCCTTCCTATACGTTGTTGAAGTCGGCTCGGCATGCAAAGGCGACGATCGACGCTGGATTTACCACGGTGCGCGACGTGGGATCTCGGGATCATTCGATCTTCACGTTGAAACAGGCCATCGAATCTGGGGTGATGCCCGGACCACGCATCGTCGGTGCAGGACTCGCCATCTGCATGATCGGTGGCCACGCACGGTTCATTGGCCAAGAGGTTGAAGGAACCGAACAAGTCAGGAAGGTTGTGGCGGAACAGGTCGCTGCCGGCGCGGGAGTCATCAAGATCATTGCCTCGGGGGGAGTGTTGACCCCCGGCACCTCGCCGGATGAGGCCCAAATGACGATGGAGGAGTTGGCGGCAGCGGTTGATGCGGCACAGCAAGCAGGGAAACGAGTCGCCGCCCATGCCCACGGCGCCGCCGGCATGAAGAACGCGATTCATGCAGGGGTGCGATCGATCGAACATGCGACCTTGTTGGACGACGAGTCGGGAGCACTCATGAAGCGGTATGGAGTCTACATGGTCCCGACCCTTTCAGCTCTGGCGACGACGGCGGCCAGCCGGCCCGGTTGCGGCATCCCGGATAGTGCACTCGACAAGGCCAAAGCGATGACCAAGCGCCATCGAGCCAGCTTTAAAGCCGCCCATCAGAGTGGTATCGCCATTGCCATGGGTACTGATGCCGGAACCCCATTCAATTACCATGGGGACAATGCGCAGGAGCTTGAACGGATGGTCGCGTTTGGTATGACACCGATGGAGGCCATTGTCGCTTCAACCGCCACGGCAGCCCGTCTCATCGGGATTCAGGACTCAGTCGGAACCGTGACTAAGGGCATGGACGCTGATCTTGTGATCCTGAAAGGAAACCCACTTCGACGGATCGAGGTCCTACGAGACCAGGACAAAATTGTGGGTGTGATGAAGGCCGGCAAGTTTGTGTCGGGACCACTCTCGCGCTAGCGTCACTTGTCGGCGATCATTTGCGTTCATAGAACAGCTCCAGCGCCGAGGCCACGCCGTGGATGCGGCCCTTGTGAAAACGTTCTTCCAGACGAGATCGGAGTGAACGAATCTCTCTTTCGTCGCTTCGCTTGGCGAGTCCCTGAGACACCAGCATGTCCGTGGCGACCTCGACAAGCCGTTGTTTCCGCTGATTCATGTCTGCCGTCACGAACTCATCCAAGATTTCAGATGCCCTTGCCGCCACGACTGGTTCCAGGAACGAATCGTACCCCTGTTCTCGGATGGTTCGCTCTCGAATCACGCCCAATTCCGCCCGCACTCGCGCGACGTTCTGCATCAAGATTGAAAACAGTTCTTTCCGACCTTCATCAAACAGCTTTTGTTCGATGTCGTGGAGAATGAGGCTGAGATCAACCGCCTCCGCGCGCGGCTCGTCTCCCCAAGACAACCGATCGTAGTTTTGGCGCTTTTCCGCATCACCGATGATTTCATAGGCGGCATTGAGTTCGCGGATCTTGGCGTCGGCGTCCTTGCTGTCGGGGTTGCGATCTGGATGGTACTGAAAAACAAGCTTGCGGTAGGCTTTTTTGATGTCGTCATCAGACGCGACGCGGGAGACTCCCAGCACCTGATAGTAGTCCACTCGAAGCATGCGCGGAACTATAACATGGCGCTTCAAAGTCCTTCACCTGGACTCCGACTGTACCCGATGTAGTGACGAGCGACAGGAGCCGGATTCTGTTTTAACGCGGGCGCGTCTTGGCGTTGGCTTCCCTCCTTCTGATCGGTTGGCTGGTCACACCAGTGGGCATGTTGGGACATGCAGCCAGCACCGTTGAGTTGACCTATCTTCTCGAACTTATTGTGCTTTTGTTCTCCTTAGAAACGAAAGGCAGATGCCTTCCTGGCTAGCTCTTGACTTGTGAGAGCCCGGGCTTATCTAATTGATCATGGATACAACACGTACCCCGCGAGTCCTCACGCACGACGAGCGAAAAGCCGCTGAAGCAGCGTTCGCTGGTCGACCCTGTAATCCCGTTTGGTCTGAAGCAGCCAAGCGAGTGTATGAAGGCCTCATCCATGCGCTTCCCGCTTTACCGGATGAGACCGTTGTGACACCCAATCAAAACGCTCCAGGCGAAAAGTCGCCGCTTGAAGCGGTTCCAGCGTTACCGACAGCAGAAGAACCGAAACTCGAAAACCCAATTCATTCAGGCAATGCGCTGGAGATGCGGACCGATATCCCGGCCAACCAACTGATCGCGAATCGCCAACAGGCAATTCAAGATGGATTTTTGATCGATGTGTCAACGGATGCGCAAAAACTTGGCCTGACTTTCCCGGTCACGGTGACGAAGCCGCTTTGGGAAGTCGGGATCGCGCCTGATCAGTCGATATCAGAAGAAGAGAAGACCCAACGGTTGCGGGATGTGTTGATGGCCTTTCGGCTCCGTATCGCCAGCCAGGCCACACTCTCACCGCTGATAGATTTTCCGGCGATGTTGTCGATGCCGCCAGGAGAGGTCCCTCAGCCGGTGCCGTTATTCGCGCTGATTCAGCCGGATGAACAGAACCGCGCGGTGGCGACTCTACTGCTCCCCAACGAAGTCTCCACGACGATCATTCCGATGAATTGATCCGTCTCAGGCTCTTTTCAACTTCACCCGCCTACGCAAGAAGCCACTGTTGTTAAACCGTGCAGCTCATCCTCGTCTGCTCAGGGCCGCCAGGCAATGGATGCGACATAGATCTTCGCCCATCTGAGAAACCTGTCTATCCTCGTTCCTATAGCAGGCGCAGGTGAGCTGCAACGGTAGGCCGAAGACTGGCGAGTCCTGTAGGAATGCGCTATTGTGTGGTCGATGGTGCGGTACACCTTCACCGAATATTTTGAAAAGGAAGTGTTGCGGAAACGTCCGTACCTGCAGAAGGAGTGGTGCATCCAGATTCTTGAGAACTCGCTACGAAGCGAGCCTCAAGAGAGAAATCGATACTGATTCTGGGGTAGGATTGAGGGGCTTGAGGGAAGGATATTGAGGGTGATCACCCTCGAAGATAAGACCGCAATACACAGCGCTTTTCCAGACAGAGGGCTCAAGCCATGAAGCTCAATTATTATCCTGATACCGATTCGCTGTATATCGATCTTTCAGAGCAACCGAGCGTCGAAAGTCGAGAGATCACTGAAGGTATCGTTCTCGACTACGATGCCGCGGGACATCTTGTGGGGATCGACATCGACAACGCGAGCCAAAAGGTCGAGCTGAAACAGCTCACACTCAGCAAACTGCCACTGCTTGTGCAGACCATTTCCGCCTAACTTGAAGCTACAGACCGACCGCTCATGAGATGGACAGCAACCGGCCAATCCCGCTCTTATGCGGATCGGCCTAAACATAGTTTGCCCTCAAGAGGAAAGAACACATGACCCACTTCGGTCGTCTCATTGGGCTGGTCCCGTTTCTTCTGGCCGGCGCCACGCAGGCCGGCCCGCTGGCCTATACGTGCACCGTTACGCACGTTTACACCCTGACGGACAGTGCCACGATTGAAGTCTCTGGGTTCGAGAAGGAGATGAAGGGCAGCTCGTTCTCTGTGTCGCGCGTCACGGGCGAAATCATTGGTGAGGTTGTACCGACCTTATTGGCGAAGTCCACGCGAGTCGTGAACAAAGGTACAAAAGAGAATTCTTTCAAGGCGGTGGCCGATTTCGGTGAACAGTTCCAACTTCTTGAGGTGCAGGAGTTCAAGCCAGGAGCAGCAAAGCCATTCATCGCGTCGTCCATGGGCGGCGCTGGCATTGTTACAGGCACGTGCAAATAGAAGACTTGAGGACCAACAAGGTGTCCCACGCGACGGTCCTTGCCCTGCGGGCTCGGCCCGCGCGTGAACACCGGCATTAGACCGCAAGTTCGACCAGAGCGAGGATCCTACCTTATGAGTTGGCGAGCTGAGTGGAAGGCAATATCTGACCAAATTCAGGGTTTGGTTGACGGTGGGAAATTCTATCTTGAGTCCTTACGTATTCGAAACGAGGACCCCTATAGCATTGCGCGCAAGCGTATCATGCCACATGCAAAAGGGATATACGAAGCCGTTAAGAAGCTTAAAGAAAGATATGAGTTGGTCCTTCCTCCTTCAGCCAATAAGTGTCTAGATTATTTCATCAAGGACGACAACTTTAACAAACTTCTCTCAACTACCGAACTCATAACTGCTGGTAGCCAAAGTATTGATGTCCAAGCGCGGCTAACTCTATTAGCATCACTTCAATCTGAGTTGACTGATCTTCCCCCGATTTGGTGGACACCAGGTTACGCGACAGCTGCCCTAGC
>CAKKRK010000149.1 GCA_919902665.1 Nitrospiraceae bacterium | reverse complement strand
TCCACTCAGGACCATGTCGTAGAGGTGGTCTCAATTTCAAGGGGAGCAGGATATGATTGCCATCGCACTCGTCTGGTTCACCGAACGAGCATTTGATCTTCAGCTGTTTCCTATATAACGGAATACTCATACGAAATGCTCAGTGGGTGGGTGATGGATGCCACTATGAGAGTGACAAATGGCAGAGATTGCGAATATGCAACCCTCTACTGGTCTTTGTCATTATGCTCTTCGGGTGTTGGCTCCGATGAGCGGCTGTCCTTAAAGGCCGCCTCTCCAAACATCCTCATATCACTCTGCATTGCGAGGAATTGATCGCTATTAGCCAATCTACCCTTGTTGGATCGGAAAGCTTTATCGATCTTCTGGCGCTGGCGCTCACTAAGTTGAGTTTGCTGTTTAGCGATGTGATGGGCACGTGAGTTTATGTACTGCAGGAATTGATTGGGCAATGAATAGTTGCGCGGCTCAACCACACCGGTTTTGACATTTATTTTGGTTCCCTGCCATCGGTTCGGGTGATCTTCGCGGATAAAACCTAGAATCAGGAAGCGACCCAGCTTGGAATACACAAAGTTAGTTGTAGGACTCTTGACGAGATCCATGTCGATTGTACGCATCACATAGCGGTTGATGTTCGTAGGAAGATTGCCCGGTTTACTCGCGGACTCAATGGGACCGAGTGGAAGCATATGCTGTTGGTAGGATCTTGGGGTAGGCTGACGGTGTAAAAGAAAATCCTTCCATACATCCAGAGCCTTATCTATCCGCTCAACAGCCTCTGAATCATAGTCTCTTAGAGCGCCCTCCTCCCTGTGGAATTTCAGCACTCGCCACGATACTGAGACGCAAAACCTGAGCATCCACTCACCGTAGACTATCCGACTCGATGCACCCTCAGTGTAGGGATAGAACATGTCACTCGCGAAGCGAGTTTCGGACTCACTTAACACACCTTCGCATGAAGCACAGAGCCAGTATCGCTTCAATCCGTCCTGCACGCGTTGATTTGGTGAAGAAGCGCTCCGCATGTGACCATTGCTAGAGGTTTCTCGCAGCCAACGGTACGCGAAAGCGGGCAAAATGTGGCTCAGTTTTAGTATTGAATCAACTCCACAAAGTTGGCATCGCCCTTCAGGCATAAGCTTCCTCAATACGAGGGGAATAGACTATAGCACTTCCTCTCCTTGCGGCTAAACTGTGGCAGAACTATCGTGTCCGATCTGTTTCCATCGGTTCCTCGTCTACCTCTTGATTCTTTGTAAGTGATTGAGAACGAAATAATGAGGAACTATCGGTACCTATAGTCTCTGACCCTGTAGGGGCTTCAAATCTCGCAGCCTCTGTCGTCCTGGCGAGCCGCCTTCTCTTTCACTACTCCCCCTGAATTGGGATGTACAGGATGTTGCCCTGACGGTTCACAAGCAGGAGGGCGAGGTCGGTAGGTTTCAGTGGATCGGCCAGGCGCTGAAAGTTTGCAAAGCTGGTTACATATTGCCGATTGAGTTCCAACACGACGTCGCCCGGCTGGAGGCCTGAGGCTTCGGCCAAGCTGCCTTCTTCAATATCCGTGACCACCACGCCATTGTTCACCGGTAAATCCATCTGACGCGCCAACGGTGGCGTCACATCATCAAAAACCACACCGGCGAGTGGATGAACGGTGGATGCAGTTGAGGCTGGCTGAGCCTTCTTGGTTCGCTCACGCGGGGCTTCCTGAATCACTAGCTCAGCCTGATACAGCTTCCCATCTCGGATGAGATCCAGGCGATGTTTGCTGCTGATCGACGCTTGCGCCACCAGATTCCTCAGCTGGCCGCTATCCATAATGTCTCGCCCGTCGAAGCGCACCACAACATCGCCTCGCTTCAAGCCAGCTCGTTCGGCCGACCCCTTGGATTGCACATCCGTCACGATCGCGCCTTTGACATCCGGCAGGCGCAAAATTTTCCCCAGCGGCGGGCTGACATCTTGCGTCGAAGCCCCCAGAAATCCCCGCACCACGCGGCCCGTCTTAATGAGACTCTGCATGGCCGCACGAGCCATGTTGCTGGGAATCGCAAACCCGACCCCCACGCTTCCGCCGGTGGGACTCGCAATGGCCGTGTTGATCCCGATCAGCTCGCCCTGGATATTCACGAGCGCTCCGCCTGAATTTCCAGGGTTGATCGGCGCGTCTGTCTGGATGAAGTCTTCGAAGTCCGCTACGCCGACATCCGCGCGGCCAACCGCGCTTACGATGCCGAATGTGACGGTGCGGCTCAAGCCCAGTGGGTTCCCGATGGCAAGTACGAAGTCGCCGACGGCCAGATGGCTCGAATCCCCCCAGGTCGCAGTGGGCAGATTCGACCCGTGAATCTTCACTACCGCCACGTCGGTCTTGGGATCCGTCGCGACAACCTTCCCTTTGTATTGACGGCGATCCGCCAGGATCACCTCCACATCGACGGCATCGGCAACCACATGGTTATTCGTGATGATGTAGCCGTCTGGCGAGACAATCACCCCAGACCCCTGCCCATATTGGCGACGCGACGGAGGCTCCTTGAACAACCCAAACGGCAAGGCTTCGTCGCTGAACGCTTGGTCACGCACCATGACAGTCGACGCAATGCTGACCACCGCTGGAATGACTTTAGTGGCCGTCCCCTTAACTTGGCTCTGCAAATCGTGACCGTTTACCGCTGGAGCCTGTTGGCTTCCGGCTAGACCCCAAACGGGGACTAACAGGCTGCTCAGAATTCCCCACACAGCCATCTGCGTCATGCACCTGCTACCGTTCACGGGTACGCCTCTTGTACGCGAGCGGGTTCTAAACCTTTCAAATTGCCGTGGCCAGCCTATCATGCAGAACAAACACCCGCATTCATAATTCGATATGACGCAATCCAAAATAGTTCTCTAAGTTCGTGATCGTACGCCGTACGGGATAGCCTTGAAACGGAGATTGAACCAAGCCGAGGGATTGGGTGCATGTGTCGATGTGTCTTCCTCTATACTTTTTCTTTCTATGTCCTGGGAGCATACATGATGACCATCGTACCAGCTAGACAGAGCACGGCACCCATCGCGTCATAGCGATCCGGCCGAACTCCGTCGATACCCCACCCCCATAGTAAGGACAAGACGATGAACATTCCACCGTAGGCGGCGTAGACACGCCCAAAGTGAGCTGGTTGCAGCGTGGGAATCATGCCATAACAAACCAGGATGACAGCGCCAGCCGCACCATAACCCCAATGCCTGCCATCTCGAATCGCCAGCCAGATTAAGTACCCGCCGCCGATTTCACATAAGCCGGCGAGGACAAAAAGCCCGAGTGAAATAGGAAGCGACATGGCTATCTCCCGTACCATCAGTGTTCGTACCCCTCAAACAAGCCTATCAGGCCTCATGAAAGGGCAACGCCCCGACTCTTCTTCTCCGCACGGTCCTCGATCCACCGATACAACACCGGCAGGACGATCAACGTCAACAGGGTCGATGAAATCAATCCGCCGATCACCACCGTCGCCAACGGCCGTTGAATTTCCGAACCAGGCCCGCGTGCCAACAACAGCGGCATCAGCCCCAGGGCTGCCACCATTGCCGTCATCAAGATCGGACGAAGCCGCAGGACCATGCCGGTCACCACCGCCTCATCGAGGGGCGTGCCCTGCTGTCGCAATTGGTTGATATAGGCGATCTTCACCACTCCGTTGAGTACCGCGACACCGAACAGCGCAATGAAACCGACGGAGGCTGGAACCGACAGATAAAGCCCCCCGATGAGAAGTGCGACAAGACCACCGACCATCGCAAAGGGAATCGCGAGGAGAATCAGCGCCGCCTGTCTGAAATTCCCAAATGTCAGGAACAAAAGCAGATAAATCAGACCGATGACAACCGGAACCACGATGGCCAGGCGAGCCATCGCCCGTTGCTGATTCTCGAATTGTCCTCCCCAGGTGACATAGTAGCCAGTCGGCAATTGCACGAGACCGGCCACGGCTCCCTGAGCCTCCTCTACGGCCCCGACCAGGTCTCTCCCAACCACGTTCGCCTCAATGACTACTCGTCGGCTGGCCTGTTCACGGCTGATCTGCGCCGGGCCTTCTACTACTTGGATGTCGACCAACTCCCGCAAAGGAATCCGAGCACCATCCTGTGCCGTCACCCAGAGGGCCTTGATCGATTCAATATCGCCCCGTCGGTCATCTGGAAACCGCACCACGATCGGAAATCGCCGTTGCCCTTCAAAGACGTCTCCGGCACGGATACCGGCACCGACGGCTTCGATCACTTCCGTGATGTTGGCCACATTGATGCCATGCCGCGCCACCTTGGATCGATTGACGTCAAGTTTCAAGTAATACAGTCCTGAGACTTGTTCGACACGGAGATCGGAGATGCCCTTCACTTGTCGCAGCACACGAGCGATCTCTTCTGCCTTCACCCGTAAGACATCGAGGTCGTCTCCGAAGAGCTTGACCGCCACTTGAGAGCGAACACCAGACACCAGCTCATCCACACGCATCGCGATCGGCTGAGACAACCCGAACGCAATGCCAGGCACTTGCCCCAATCGCTGACGAACCAGGTCTTCAATCTCATGTTTGCTGCGTGCCTTCCAATCTGATTCAGGCTTGAGCAAGACATACATGTCGCTGAGCTCCATTCCCATCGGATCCGTCCCTAACTCATTTGCGCCCGTGCGGGTCACCACCGAACGTACATCTGGAAGTTCCAATAACAGCCGCTCGACCTGTCCAGAAATCTTGAGTGATTCACTGAGACTGATGCTCGGCAGCCTCACCAAATTCACCACGATCGACCCTTCATCCATGATCGGCACAAACTCCCTCCCGATAAAGGGAATGATGGCGATGCCGCAGACCAGAACGATCACGGTCGCCATCACAACCACCGTGGTACGACGAATGGCCATCTCCAGGAGTTGCCGATACAGCCTCCGCCCTGCGACCAAAGCTGATCCACCCTCCCCCCGGGATCGAGGCCGCATCAGTAAGACCGCCAGCACCGGTATCACCGTCATCGAGAGCACCAGCGAACTCAAGAGGACCATCACCACCGTCAGCGCCAGTGGGATAAACATCTTGCCTTCGATCCCTTGGAGCGTGAGCAAGGGGATGAATGTGAGCGCGATAATCAATTCTCCGAACAGGCTTGGCCGGCGCACCTCCAGCACAGCACGAAGGACCACAGGAAACCGCTCCGATACGGTAGCGAACGAGGTGTGCTCTTTGGAACGTTCGCTCAAATGCCGCTCGACATTTTCTACCTGCACGATTGCGGCATCGACGATCATCCCGAGTGAAATGGCCAATCCTCCCAGCGACATCAGATTGGCAGTGATGCCAACTCGTTGCATGATCAAGAACGTGGTCAGCGTGGCGAGCGGTAATGTCAGGGCGACGACCAGCGCACCACGCAGACTTCTGAGGAACAGATAGAGCACGAGGACTATAACAACGGCCCCCTCCAACAAGGCCCGCTCGACCGTTTCAAGCGCCCGGGTCACGAGTTCCATCCGATCGTAGAACGGCGTAATGGTGACGCCATCCGGCAATAGACGATTGATCAATCCCACCTTCTCCTTCACCGCGGAAACAACCTGTCGGCTGTTTCCTCCGCGCAGCATGACGGCGATACCTTGCATCACTTCGCCGGTTCCGTCTCGTGTGACGCCGCCCAAGCGAACAGCATGTCCCTGACGAACCTCCGCCACATCCCTCAGGTAGATCGGCGTCCCCTGACGGGCCGTCACGACAATGCGTTCCAAATCCTCAGCCGACCGTGCCAGCCCCTGGCCATAGACCACCAACTTATCGCCGCCTCGCTCGATGTAACTGCCGCTGGCATTTTGGTTATTCTCCGTCACCGCTGTCTGAACCTGCCGCAAGGTAAGGCCCAGGCTGGTCAAGCGATTGGGATCCACGAGCACGTGGTACTGCTTCGACAATCCACCCAGAGTATCAACGTCCGCCAGTCCTGGTACGGCCCGCAGCATCGGACGAATCACCCAATCATGGAGTGTCCGTAATTCCATAAGGCTCTGTGATGGCCCCTCCACAAGATACATGAAGACTTCGCTGAGCCCCGTACTCACAGGCCCGAGGACTGGTTCGGCCCCCGGCGGCAACTGTGAACGGACCTGAGCCAGCCGTTCGAAAACCAGCTGCCGGGCAAAATAGTTATCCACCGTCTCTTCAAACACCACCGTAATCACTGAGATCCCGAACCGCGAGACTGATCGAAGTTCAGTTTTCCCAGGCAAGTTAATCAATTCAATCTCAAGCGGAAATGTCACGAGGCGCTCGATTTCCGGAGGCGCTAGAGCAGGAACACGGGTAATGACCTGGACTTGGACCGGCGTCACATCAGGGAAGGCATCAATCGGCACATGGAGGAACGCGACCACTCCGCCGATACTCACGCCGAACGCCGCCAGCAGCACAATGACCCGCTGCTCAAGTGATGCGCGGATCAGCCGTTCGATCACAGCGGACCTCCCATCGACATCTGACCGCGAAGCGCTTCAGACTTGAGCGCGTAACTGCCTTCCGTCACAACCTCATCGCCTTCCTTCACTCCGGCCTTGACCCCGACGTATTCGTTCGACGACTCTCCGATTGTGACTTCGAGCCATTCAAACCGACGCGAGCCTCGTGTGACAAATACCATGGTGCGGTTGCCGACCTGCTGCAACGCGGTACGCGGTATGGCCAAAACCGATTGTTCCTGCGTGCGTACCGTCACCTCGGCGAACATTTCCGGACGTAAACGCCGATCCGCGTTGGGAATCTGCAAACGTGCCGTCACTGTTCTCGTGGCCGGATCGATCATGGCACCGATATAGGTAATGGCGCCGTGAAATACTGTCTCCGGATAGGCGGCGACTCGAACCTCCACCGCAAGTCCGGTTGTCAGTGTCCCGATCTGCTGCTCTGGAAAGTCCGCCCTGACCCACACCGTGGAGAGATCCGCCACGGTGAAGAGCGTCTTACTCGAGTCGACCACTTCGCCGACTGTCGCATTTCGCTCAATGATTTCACTGGAGAAGGGAGCCCGCAGAAATACCTGAGCCACTTCGGCATGGGGCAACCGTTCAGCAGATAGCCGCTCAATTTCGCGTTCCGACATACCTAACAAGTGAAGTTTCTCTTCTGCTGCGTAGAGCTCGGCCTTGGCATTTTCATGCTCGGCTTCCCGCCGTTGATATTCGCTAATCCCGATCGCACCTTCGGCCGAGAGCGCCTTGGCCCGTTCAAAGGCCTTTTCCACCACTCTCATCGCCGTGCGCCGCTTGCGATATTCCAGCTGAGCCTCACCAAACGCCGGACTATCAAGCAACAGAAGCCGCTCTCCAGATTGCACCCGATCGCCAAGATTGGCATAGACGGCTACGATACGTCCCGGCACTCGTGGGCCGAGATGGGCCAGCCGGTTCTCATTGGGCAAAATCTTTCCTCCCTGCGCCTTCAGCGACATTCGCATGGAACGGTGCGCCACCCGTTCAGTATGAATCTGTGAGAGCATTGAACTCCCATCCGGCAGCTCAATCACACCTGCTTGAGTCGCAGGCGGTATCGCTTGCGGAGGCCTTTTCTGCGTCTCGTCCTGTGTCGGCTGGCACGATGCAGATACGGCAGTAATCGCTACGGCTACAGCAAGCCGCACAATACATTTCGACGAGATAGCCTTCCAGGAAACCATCTTGGCACCTCTCCTCCCACCATGGCCCTTCGTCCAAGGCGTGTCTATAACCCAGCTAGATAGAGTGAACGTGCAGGACGTCTATGCGAGACGATTCGGAGGACCGCGCGATGGAATGGCGTGAATAAATAAGAAGGAAGATGGAAGAGTGGCGACGCTCCACCGTATCCAGGGATTGTGCTCCACACCGACATCAGCATTCGGCGAAAGCCCGAGCACTTGAATGAGCAGCGGCTTGAGGGATTTGCGATCGGTTGAATCGGTCAGTAGCGACAAACCGAACTCTGCATGGCTGTCACCCGAATGTGCGAATTGTGCGTGACCGCGAACTGTCTTCGCTGGTTTGTCGAACTCACAGTCGAGGTCAAGAGACCATACGGTGTGAACCGTCCCGCCATGAACATGCCCAACTTCTCCATGGCGATGATCGGCCTCGGGATGCACATGGAACAGAGGAACCGCCAGCATCCACAAGGATATCCAGGCCAAGACCATCAGACGAGACCAGGAGAGGATATGACGCCGTGGTACCTTCATAGTAGTAGGCTAGCACAGTTGCTTAAATGCATCAAACAAGATGCCCTGTGCCTGTCGCCCATACCTCGTCCTGCAACAAGGTTGATGCTGAGGATACCCCGACTGGCAGAAACCGTCAGAACCACATTCTCACACCGACCACAAATCGGATCTGACTCGAGTCTCCCCCCTGTTGGCGCACGAGCCTGGCAGTCTCACCGAAACTACGGTCGAATGACAGACCCATGTAAGGGGCAAACTTCCGATGAATCTCGTAGCGCAGGCGAGCCCCAAATTCCAGATTGTTCAACCCAGAGCCGGTTGTAAACTCTTCCACCCGTTGGATAGCCACATTTGTTTGAAAGCGGCCCTGGAGGATGAGACGTTGAGTGAGCAGAAAGTCTTTCGTATACGACAGACGAGCCGATACAGCGCCACCCTGATCAATGAATAGCGACGATTCAAACTCGTAGTAGTACGGTACAATTCCCTGTAGCCCGATCACCCCCATACCACGCGCCACATTCCCGCCACGAAACGATTGCGTTTCCATTCGACCACCCACTTGAATGTCGTAATGTTTCCACAGAAACCGGCCATAAAGCAGTTGGAAATCCACATCGTAGTCCGCCTTGAAGGCAGTGTCCTGTTGCCCTTCACTCTTAAACCAAAGCCGGTTGTAGTCCCCGCCGTACCAACCTTCGACATCCCAACGATAGTCACTGTTACTTCCATCTCCACCTGTACGGGGTCGATACTCGAGAACGTCGACAAGGGTGAACAGTCGGCGTTCTCGATCCATGACAGGACTAGGCCAGCGCTGTTGTGAGACTACAGGCACTTCCGTCTGGGCTCGCTCTGAAATGGGACCAACTATCGAGGAGCTGTCTGGTATGCCGGCTGCATGCCCTTGCATGGATTCCGCCTCAGCCCTCGCCGCACCGAGACCTACGATCAGCACGAAGACTGCGAACGTCACGCAGCAGTTCCTGAGAGTCGAACACACCAGCCCAATCTCCCGTTCGTTAGACAGAGACTTCAACGATGCGAAACATTCCTGCTTCCATATGCAGAAGAAGATGGCAGTGAAATGCCCAAGGCCCAGAGGCGTCGGCGGTGACCGCAACGGACAGCCGTTCGGCTGGTTTGACCACGACGGTATGTTTGCGTGGAAGGTACGCCCCTGAACCGTTTTCGAGATACATCCACATCCCATGCAGGTGGAGAGGATGTTCCATCATCGTATCGTTGACGAACGTAAGCCGCAGGCGCTCGCCGTAGCGAACACGAATGGGCTCCGGTGCATCCGAATACTTCTTGCCATCGAATGACCACATATAGCGTTGCATGTGGCCGGTGAGATGAAATTCGATCTCCCGTTCCGGCGCTCGTTGGTCTTGATACGGAACAAGGCTCTTTAAGTCGGTATAAACAAGGACACGCCTGGAGCTCTGTTCAAATCCTCTTCCTGGTTCATGCATCCGGTTTTGTGAGTGCTCAGCCACCGTTTGGTTGCCGGTTCCGTGGTGATCAGGGCCATGCCTAACTGGTATCGCACCTAGGATCGGTGAACGATCTCGACCATGGCCCTCCGGAGCATAGTTCATATCTTCACCGTGCATCGGGCCATGATCGTTCGGATCACCAGGAAGATTCATGCTGGACTTTTCCATGGCATGGCCAGTATGGCCGTTGCCGTGATCCGCCATTCCCATATCTTCCATGGTTCGAAGCGGACGGGCACGGCGCTCAGGGATCTCCCCTTCCATCCCAGGCCGAGGGGCAAGCGTTCCTCGAGCATAGCCACTCCGATCCATGGTCTCGGCAAAGATCGTGTAGGCACGATCTTCACTCGGCTGGACGATGACATCGTAAGTTTCGGCGGGGCCGAAGCGAAACTCTTCAACGGTAACCGGCTGGATGTTCTGGCCGTCAGCCTGCACCACCATCATTGTCAAACCAGGAATGCGAACATCATAAAACGTCATCGCAGCGGCATTGATGAAACGCAGCCGCACCCGTTCGCCCGGACGAAAGAGACCGGTCCAGTTATGAGCAGATGGCAATCCATTCATCAGGTACGTGAAGGTCGAGGCGGTGACGTCGGCGAAGTCCGTGGGGTCCATCCGCATCTCGTCCCACATCACGTAATTCCGCAGCGCAGGCCAGAGTCCCCATCTTACTGCGTCTGCAAGAAACTCCTGAGCATCGCGCTTTTGGAAGTTGTAGTAGCCCGAGAATTTCTTAAGGTTGTCCAGCATGACCTCAGAGGACTCTCCGCTCCACTCAGAGAGCATCACGACATAGTCGCGGTCATACTGAAAGGGCTCCGGCTCGATGGGGTCGAGAATCATCGCCCCATACATGCCTTGCAATTCTTGACCACCAGAATGGCTGTGATACCAATAGGTCCCGCTCTGTTTGACGGGAAATCGATAGGTGAACGTAGTTCCCGGCTCAATGCCGCTGAAACTGACCCCTGGCACACCATCCATGTGCGAAGGTAAGAGGATTCCATGCCAGTGAATCGAGGAGACCTCTTTGAGATGGTTCGTGACGTTGAGGGTTACTTCTTGACCTTCCTTCAAACGAATGAGCGGTCCCGGGATCGTCTCGTTGATCGCGCTGGCCATTCCAGTTTTTCCGTTCAGAGCAAAGGACCGTTCACTGATCACCAGGTCGATCAACTCGCCACTGAGCGTCGAAATGTCCGGTCGGGGATGAGTGGGGGATAGCAACCGATGGCTCACACAGGAGGAAATGAATGGTTGGAGCCCAGCCAGCAGCCCTAACGCGCCCGCGCGCTTCAGCAAGAGGCGTCTGGTTATCACCTCGTCATTCATCTTCGATGAGTGGAAGCTCCACGAGCTATTAGAGAGCCAGTTTTCGTAGCCGCAACGCGTTGGCGATCACTGATACGGAACTAAACGTCATGGCGGCACTAGCGATCATTGGGCTCAAAAGCACCCCAACGAACGGGTAGAGGATTCCAGCGGCAATGGGGACTCCCAGCGTGTTGTAGACGAATGCAAAGAACAGATTCTGCCTGATGTTCTTCATCGTCCCTCGACTCAATCGGCGCGCTCTGGCGATGGCCCGGAGATCGCCCTTCACCAGCGTCACACCCGCGCTTTCCATCGCCACATCAGTCCCAGTTCCCATGGCAATCCCCACGTGCGCCTGCGCCAAAGCCGGCGCATCGTTGATCCCATCTCCCGCCATGGCCACGACATGTCCGTCTGCTTGAAACCGCTTGATGACCGCTGCCTTTTGCTCGGGCAAGACATCGGCCTGCACTTCGTCGATCTGGAGCCTGCGCGCCACCGCCTCAGCGGTCGTCCGGTTGTCACCGGTCAGCATCACGATCCGCAGTCCTTCACGATGCAATAAATCGATGGCCTCCGGCGTGGTGGACTTGACCGGATCAGCCACACCCAGCAACCCTGCAGGCTTACCGCCGATCGCCGCGAACATCACGGTCTGGCCCTCAAGTCTCAAAGGTTCAGCCTGCGCCAACAAGGCCGTCGTTTCGATGTTCGACTCGTTGAGAAACAGCGCAGTCCCCACGGTCACTACACGGCCCTCAACTGTCCCCGTCACTCCTTTCCCCGTGAGCGAACGAAAATCCTGTGCCTTTGCGGGAACGATTCCCCTGTCTCGTGCACCAGACACGATCGCCGCCGCCAAGGGATGCTCGCTGCCTTGCTCCAACCCGGCTACTAACTTCAGAAGCTCCGTCTCGCGAAAGTCCGGTAATGGAGCGACCGTCATGAGACGAGGCTTGCCCTCCGTCAGCGTGCCAGTTTTGTCTACGACAAGAATATCCACCTTTGCCAAGGTCTCCAGCGCTTCCGCGTTTCGGATCAACACCCCTGCCGTCGCGCCACGCCCGGTGCCGACCATGATCGACATGGGCGTCGCAAGTCCCAATGCACAGGGACAGGCGATGATCAACACCGCAACTGCATTCAATAACGCATAGGCCATACGCGGTTCGGGACCAAGGAACGCCCACATCGCGAAGGTGGCGAGGGCAACAAGGATGACGATCGGTACAAAATACCCAGCCACAACATCGGCCAACCGTTGAATCGGCGCGCGCGTGCGCTGCGCTTCGCTGACCATACGGACAATTTGCGAGAGCAACGTCTCGCGACCGACTCGCTCGGCCCGCATGACGAAACTGCCCGTTCCATTGACGGTCGCCCCCACCACTTTCTGCCCTGCTCGCTTTTCTACGGGAATCGATTCACCAGTGACCATCGATTCGTCGACGGTACTCATCCCATCCACTACCACACCATCGACGGGTATCTTCTCACCTGGTCGGACGCGTAATTGGTCCCCCACCTGGACCTGGTCCAATGGAATATCGTCTTCGCGACCATCAGCCCGAACAATCCGCGCTGTTTTCGGTGCCAGCCCCAAGAGCGCCTTGAGAGCACTACTGGTTCGACTCCGCGCCCGTAATTCCAGCACCTGCCCCAGCAAAACCAGCGCGATGATGGCTACCGCTGGTTCAAAGTAGACGGCGAGCGCTCCGCCGTGACCACGGAACGAATCAGGGAATAGGCCTGGCGCGAGAGTCGCCATGACACTGTAGAGATAGGCCGCACCAGTACCAAGACCGATGAGGGTAAACATATTCAGGTGGCGATTGACGAGCGAGGCCCACGCTCGTTCAAACAACGGCCACCCGACCCAGAACACCACCGGCGTCGCGAGCACGAACTGAAACCAGACCAGTGCTTGTCCTGAAAAGAAGTGCTGCAACGGCTGACTCGGCATCATCTCGGAAACCATCAACGCCAGGATGGGCAAGCCAAGCACAACGCTCTGCCAAAATCGGCGAGTCATATCGATCAACTCAGGATTGGCCTCTTCCATCGTCACCGTACGCGGCTCCAAGGCCATCCCACAGATCGAGCAACTCCCAGGATCAGCCTGCACAATTTCCGGATGCATAGGACAGCTATATTCAGTCCGCGTGCTCGCAACAGTCACGTCCGCTGGCTCCAGCGCCATCCCGCAGACAGGGCAGGCGCCCGGTTTGGTTTCCGACACCTCTGGATCCATCGGGCAGACATATTGGACGCTGCCGCCGGCTGGGGCAGGCGTCGGCTTCGGAATGCGCTGGTCAGGTGGGATCAGATAATAGTCGGAATCGGCTCTGAACTTTTCGAGACATCGAGTGGCACAGAAGTAATACTTCTTTCCTCGATATTCGTAGGAACCGGCTGCAGTGGCCGGTTGCACCGTCATGCCGCACACGGGATCGATTTCGCCGGTCGCCGCTTGCACCATCATCGGCAACGGCTTCCGTGGAGCAGGCATCGTGATCAGATTCAGTGGCCTCTTGCTCAGCGCACGGTCGGGGTCGGCACGAAACCGTTCCAGACATGACACGGCGCAAAAATAATAGGTCGTGCCGTTATGGTCATACCGACCGGCCGCCTTGGCCGGATCAACCGTCATGCCGCAGATAGGATCAATGGCCATTATCAACGGGCCTCTTCTCGTCCCCTTCTACTATTCCCCTTTCACTCCTCACTACTTCTTCGCATCCGCTTCAAGAATGCTCCGGATAATGATGATGACGTTCTCAGGTGTCATGTTCGCACCATCGACCTTGATATTCCCGTCCAGCAAGAGCGACGGCGTGGATGACACCTTGATCCGTTCGCCCCATCGACGCCCCTCTTCGAACAGTTTGGCCGGCTTTCCACTTTCCATTCCCATTTCGAACGTGTTGACGTCCAACCCGACCTCCCGGATCAACATGGCGCGAATGGAACGATCCAGCACCCCATCAAGTTTTTCCTTGTGAATGATGCGAAACAGGACAGCCTTCATCTGATCGCCTTTGCCCATCAGCTTCGCCTGCTCATACATGTCGAACGGGGTCGGCAGCTTCCCAGGAATCACGGGAAATCCGACCATGGTGACCTCGAGCTTACTCCCAAATTCCTTCAGTAGCAGAGGAACCCCTGTCTCCTCGAAGTGATGACAATGCGGGCAATAGAAATCCGCAAATTCGATCACCTTCACCTTGCCTGCTTGATGAGTTGACGGCTCATCCTTGAGAATCTCGAACTTGCCCTTCAGTTCCGGCTTGTCCACAGCGGCACTCACCGGTGCATGCACAAACCCAATCGCACCCACAACTACAAGCACACACGTCCAGATCGACATCGTCCGACCGTTCATCTAAAACTCCTTTCACGAGTAAATAGTCGTGCCCCATTATAGCGGATGAAGCGTCTCTTTGTGCTCTGTTATACTCTTGTCATGCGAATGTCTTGGTCTGTTTGGATCGCGTCGGTGCTGTTGATTGTATCCGGCTGTGCCTCAAACGGAAACCTGACCGGCGCCGTGCCTGCGGCCCCTTCTCAGATCAGTTATGCGCAGGTGCAGGAAACACCAGGATCATACAACGGACAGCCGGTGACGTTCGGAGGGAAGGTGTTGGGCGCACGGCGCTTGAAGGAGGGGACAAGGATCGAAATTCTTCAATTGGCGCTGGACTCCTTTCTCCAGCCAACCATGGACCTCAGCAAATCCCAGGGCCGATTCATCGCGATGCAGAAGCAATTCCTTGATCCTGCAACGATCCCCCCCGGTACATTTGTAACCGTTACCGGAGAGATAGCTGGGTCTGTCACCCTCCCACTCGATGAGACGGAGTACACCTACCCGCTTCTCAACGTCACCAATCTGCGCGTGTGGACCGAGACCGACGAGGAGCCCCCTCGCATTCGCCGTCCCATCGGCCCTGGCCCCTATTGGGGACCCTACTGGTCTCCACACTGGCACGCCTGGCCCTACTAGTGGTGAGCCTCGTCGGTCAGGCGACCATCATATGCCCACCCCTCAGACCAAACATTTCCAATTGGCACCCAACATCTCAGGGGCAAGATGCCTGCCCCATGGAGGAGCATAATAGATGAGAAAGATAGCCCGTCGAGAGGATCGAATGAAAAAACACGGCTCCTCGAACCTAAGCTCGTCGGTCGTGAACACACTGAAGGAACACATCGTTCACTGGCACTACCCGCCGGAACACCGAGTGACCGAAGACGAATTGTGCAAGACCTTCGGCGTGAGCCGCAGCCCAGTTCGGGAGGCGCTCCGAGTGTTGGCAGCCGATGGCTTCGTCAAAAAACTGCCGAATCGGAGTTACGCGGTCAAGCAGTATAGCATCGAAGAACTCGAGGAGCTGTATGATGTGCGCCTAGCCCTGGAGCTCTATACCGTTGAACGCCTCGCGACCAAGAAGCAGACGACACAGCTTGCGGCCGAACTTGCCGACCTCAAACAAACCTGGACCGAACTCTTGAAGGAATCGTCCAAGAAACCAGAGGAATTCGCCATCCTAGACACACTCTTTCACGATACACTAGCCCGAGCCCTGGGAAATAAATCCCTTCTGCAGCACCTTCGGACCATCAATGAACGCCTCAGGCTGTTTCGATTGCTCGATTTTGAGAGACGAGACCGCGCTAAACACACCTGCCACCAACATCTGGAGATTTTGGATCGGATTGTGGCCAAGGATGCCCCAGGCGCGCGTGCCGCCATGCAGATGAATATCGAGGAAGGACGCCGCCTCATCCCTACGACGATCAAGGATGCGCTGGCCAGGGCTTACTTAAAGAATACCTAAATTGCACTGCGTAATCGATGGAACGATGTTCGGCATCTTGGGTTCGCCTCGTCCCATCCCCCTCCCAACGCTCAACATTTTTCATACCGTGAGAGCGAGCACGAGCAGGACGCCCAGGCAGATTGAACTTAGTAGACCTGATTGTATACAATGTCGGAGAGTTAGCCTCGCCGGAAATAAAAGCGGTTTGTCTGCCCGCACATCATGTGACATCCCCCTTGGGTTATTCCTGAGGCTCGGACTCGCGAAAGAATATCATGATTCGCAATGACCGAATCGTAGAAGGAGAACCATCCAACCTTAGTTCGTCGATTGTCGCCACACTGAAAGAACACATCATTCACTGGCACTACCCGCCCGAACATCGATTGACCGAAGTTGAACTCTGTAAGACATTCAACGTGAGTCGGAGCCCTGTCCGGGAAGCGCTTCGTGTACTGGCAACCGATGGATTCGTGAAAAAATTGCCGAATCGTGGCTACGTGGTCAGGCAGCATAACATCGTTGAGATCGAGGAGCTATATGAAGTGCGACTAGCCCTGGAACTCTATACTGTCGAATACTTAGCAAAGAGGGGGCCGCTCAACAAAAATGATAAGGAGGACTTGGTTAAGTTGAAGCGGACCTGGACTGACCTGCTGAACGGATCTTCCAAGAAAGCCGAGGAACTCGCCAGACTAGACACTCTGTTTCACGAGACGCTCGCCCAGGCTGCAGGAAACAAGATGCTCTTGCGGCACCTTCGGACCATCAACGAACGCTTGATGCTTTTTCGCATGATCGATTTCGACAAGACGGATCGAGCCAAGAGCACATGCCATCAACATCTTAAAATCCTGAAGTGCATAACAGCCCAGGATACGCCTGGAGCACGGGCGGCAATACAACAAAACATCGAAGAAGGACGCAACAACGTCCATACGGCGATCAAGGATGCATTAGCCAGAGCCTACTCGATAAAAACCTAATGAACGCCCCGTAATTTTGGGACGATGGGGTACCCATCGTGCGTGTTCAGGCCCTTTCGGTCGGCATTCAGGTACCACGTCATTCTTTCAGCGGAACCGTACACAGTGTGTTCCGCCAGGCCTGCAATTTATGGCTAGAGCCCGGCAAACTGCTGACCCTCCTTCCATACCAGAAAGGTAATGCCCCTCACGGCATTCGCTTAGACACCTCATCTCATTTTGACTTCCTACATACCCTTCGAGTTGGACAATCAGCCGCATGTCGGGGAGGAATACTCCGCATCGACGGAGCTGATTGTTCCGTCGATCTGCGACCTGCACGCCCCTGGCACATCGATCTCAAAGGGTTGCACATCGATCTTTGCCGACCCACTCAGGCTCAATCCTGGGCAGTTGCTTGGTCTGAATTGAACAGGCATTACCACAAAGATAGCCTATCGGACCATCTGGGGGTTTCTTTCCGATCAAGAAAACGGCCTGCCACGCCGGCGGTCTCGGAGATTCTACTCCAACAGAGCGCTCACACTATCCCGTCGCTTCTAGAGACGACGTGCCGCCTCCGATTAAGAGAGGCCATGCTCTCCGTGAGAGCACTCATCGGCCTTGGGTACGGCTTGACGCCATCGGGCGATGATTTCCTCGTGGGCTACATGGCCGGATTATGGTGCACGGCAGGGGGCACCTCATCTCGGATGAGATTCCTGACGGCTTTAGGATCTGAACTGTCGGACGCGTCACGGAACACCAATGAGATCAGCCGCGCCTATCTCCGGTCCGCAGCCAACGGCCATGTCTCTGAACCCATCGCGAAATTAGCGCAGCGACTGAACCAGGCAAACAATATGAGCAGCATCAGGGCAGCCACGCAAGCCGCGTTGCAAGTCGGCCATACTTCTGGATCCGACGGGGTGTTAGGCCTGCTGTTAGGCTGTCTTGCGTGGCAGGGCCTGCCTCCTCATCTGATTTTCAGTGACCTTCTTCGTTTGTCTGTTCTCTGCGATTCAAGGGCCCAACCATGAAACCCGAATCGAAAGATGTAAGAGGTGATGAGACGATGGTCGTTCCTCGAGCTGATTCGGCCTATGACTCGAACCCTGGCTTTGCCCTTGACTTTGTATACAACCTTGTGTTCAAGTTAGCCGTCTAACTATCAGATATTAAGTCGGCAGTACCCTTCGGTCGTTCGTTCCTTATTCTTAGACGAGGCATCACGCTGCTAGATTTGACGTTCGCCGCATAAGCCATCGGCGGGAGGTCAACTCACCCGCCTGACGTTGACGCTGTGAGCCTGCCAAGGCGAGGCGTCGATGGGGGACCATCTACATGGCCAGGGCGACAAAAATAATCCGGAACTTCTACCGCGACTCCGTCTCGTTGATGCAGCTGTCTTCCACGATTACCAAACTGCCCGGCGTGGAACAAGCGTCGGCCATCATGGCCTCTCCCAACAATGTGACACTTCTCGTGGAAGCGGGCCTGTTGGCGGAACCCGTTGAAGCTGGCGCAAACGACTTGTTGATCGCTCTTCAAGGAAATGCCGAGGCACTTGAATCGGCGCTTACTGCGGCAGAATCCGCGCTGAAGCAACCTTCCCCTTCGTCGACCGGCAATGAACAATCACGCGGCATGTCTCCCCGCAGCATCGAGATGGGGCTCGGGAACCTCGTCGGCGCAAACCTCGTTTTGATCTCCACGCCAGGCGAGTACGCCGCGGCGGAGGCCTTCAAGGCGTTGGGTCTCGGCCTCAATGTCATGCTCTTTAGTGACAACATCGCGCTCAAGGACGAGATCGCGCTCAAACGGTTCGCCCAGGAGCGTGATCTCATTGTCATGGGCCCGGACTGCGGAACCGCCATTATCAATGGCATCCCGCTTGCGTTCGCGAATGTGGTGCGTCGCGGAGTCATCGGTGTCGTCGCCGCATCTGGCACTGGCCTCCAACAGGTAACCTGCCTGGTCGACCGATGGGGCAGTGGCATCTCGCAGGCGATCGGAACGGGCGGACACGATTTGCACCGCGATGTCGGCGGTATTTCCATGCTTCAGGGCCTTAAGGCGCTGGCAGCCGATTCCTCCACCTCCGTGATTGTGCTCATTTCTAAACCTCCGTCGCCGGAGGTAGCCAGCACGGTACTGAGGGCAGCCAGCGGCGCAGGCAAGCCGGTGGTCGTCAATTTTCTTGGTGCCGATCCCGATCAGGTGCGACGCGAGAATATTTACCCCGCCGCGACGCTTGAGGATGCAGCAGCGGCGGCGGTGGCGCTCGCCAACGGCAGGATTCCCGAAGCCGGGAGAGCGAGTGTGACCTCTCCTTCCATCACACCTCTTGCTCCGCAGCAGCGATACATCCGGGGCCTCTATAGCGGCGGCACCTTTTGCTACGAGGCTTCGCTCCTCCTGAAGAAAGAACTGGGGCAGATCAATTCCAACACTCCAGTAGAGCCAGAGGATCGTTTGAGTGATGTCTGGACCAGTCGAAAGCACACGGTCATTGATCTGGGCGACGATCTCTTCACTCGTGGACGCCCCCATCCCATGATTGACCATCGGCTCCGAAATGAGCGGCTGATCAAGGAAGCCAGCGATCCCGAGGTCGCAGTAATTCTATTGGACGTGGTCCTGGGCTACGGATCTCACCCAGATCCTGCCGCTGAGATGGCCCCAGTGATTCAGAAAGCGCGCGATCTCGCCTCCAAAGCAGGCAGACACCTGGCCATCATGGGATTCGTCTGCGGCACAGCAGCGGACCCTCAGAATCTGTCCAAGCAGGAAACGGCTTTTCGAGAGGTCGGGATGACCCTTGCGGAGAGCAATGCTCAGGCTGTGCGCATGGCCGCCTCTGCCGTCCAGAAACCTGACGCCGTCGGAGGACGATTGTGATACAGGCCCTGTTTCAGGAGAAGCTCCATGTCCTAAATATCGGCCTGTCGTCCTTCGCCGATTCAATCACGAGGGCGGGGGGTTCTGTGCTCCAGATTGAATGGGCCCCGCCTGCTCAGGGGCAGCAGGAGGTCGGTCGTGCGTTGGCCCGGTTGGTCAACCTGCTCTCCGTTGAAACTGCCAACCAGACAGCGTTCGATGCCTACCAATCGGCCCAGCCGGTGTTGAACGGCGTGGGCACCGCCAGCCAGGTGCTGCCCAACATCGCAGAGCGGATGATCCTGCACAGTGGTCCTCCCATTGCGTGGAAGGATATGTGCGGGCCCATGAAGGGAGCCATCGTCGGAGCTATTCTCTATGAAGGCTGGGCAGAAAATCTAGCCAGGGCGGAGGCTATGGCCTTCAGCGGTGACATCGTGTTCGAGCCGTGCCACCACCACAATGCCGTCGGACCGATGGCCGGGATCATCAGCCCATCCATGCCGGTCTGGATGGTGACCAACACGACAAATGGAAATCAGGCGTTCAGCAACTTTAACGAGGGCCTCGGCAAAGCGCTCCGGTTCGGCGCCAATGGTCCGGACGTGATCACCCGTCTCAAATGGATGGGGCAGGTACTCGCACCAGCCCTTGGAGACGCTCTTGAACTCCTAGGCGGGGTAGACCTCAAACCCATGATGGCGCAGGCCCTCCACATGGGCGACGAAGTGCATAATCGCAACGCCGCTGCCTCCTCACTGTTCCTGAAGCGCCTCATTTCAGCATTGTTGAAGACCCACATCCCCGCCGCCGACATCGCGGCGGTCGTCGAGTTCATCGCAGGCAATGACCACTTCTTCTTAAATCTGTCCATGGCAGCCTGCAAAGCGATGACCGACGCAGCCCATGGTGTTCCGGGCAGCAGTATGGTCACAGCCATGGCCCGTAACGGTGTCGAGTTCGGCATCAGAGTCAGCGGCACCGGAAGCCGATGGTTTACGGCACCAGCCCCGGTCGTCGATGGACTCTTCTTTCCCGGATACAGCGCGGCCGACGCAGCGCCTGACTTGGGAGATAGTGCCATCACTGAAACCGCCGGTGTCGGCGGATTCGCCATGGCCGCGTCTCCGGCCATCGTCAAGTTCGTCGGCGGGACACCGCAGGATGCGATCGACAACACCATGGCCATGACGCATATCACCGTTGGCCGCAATAATGCCTTCACGCTGCCGGCACTGAACTTTGCAGGCTCACCGGCGGGCATCGACGTCCGGAAGGTCGTCGATACCGGCATTCAACCGATCATCAATACAGGCATTGCCCATCGGGAAGCCGGAATCGGCCAGATCGGCGCCGGAATTACGCGCGCTCCCCTGGCCTGTTTTACGCAAGCTGTGTCCGCACTCGCGCACTCAATAGGCAGCAGTCAGTGAACGGGAGGATGTAGCTGATGAGCCCCACGAACAAACTTGCCGTCGTCGCTGTCGGAGGCAACGCGCTGATCCGCGACAAGGCTCACGAATCGATTCCGGATCAAAGTCGCGAGGCGGTTATCACGACACATCACATCGCGGAGATGATCGCAGCCGGGTGGAATGTCGTCATCACCCATGGGACCGGTCCTCAGGTTGGCTTCATTCTGCGCCGCTCCGAATTAGCCTTAGAGGAAGTTCCTCCCGTGCCGATGGACTATGCCGATGCCGATCTGCAAGGCGGCATCGGGTACATGTTCCTCAAAGCCCTCTACAACGAATTCCGCAAGCAGAAGATCGATCGAAAGGCGGTGGCCATCATCACGCAGACCTTGGTGGACCGAAACGACCCGGCATTTGCCGATCCCTCTAAACCGATCGGATCTCAGATGGACGAACAGACCGCGCAACGGCTCGCTTCTCGCCAAGGATGGGTGGTCAAGGAAGATGCGGGACGCGGGTGGCGGCGGGTTGTGCCGTCGCCCCAGCCAAAGACCATCGTCGAATTGGCGGCCATCAACCTCTTGGCTCGAGCGGGATTTGTCGTCATTGCTTGCGGTGGCGGCGGGATTCCCGTGGTTCAAGACGAGGAAGGGAATCTGATCGGCGTCGAAGCTGTTATTGACAAGGACTTGGCCTCAAGCCTGCTGGCCCGTGGCATTGGGGCTGATTTGTTGCTGGTTTCCACAGGAGTCGAGAAGGTGGCGTTCAACTTCAATAAGCCTGACCGGCGATGGCTGGACCGTATGACCGTGGCTGAAGCAAGGAAACACTATGCGGACAATCAATTCGATAGAGGCAGCATGGGACCGAAGATTCAGGCGGTGATCGAATTCATAGAAGGGGGTGGAGAGACCGGGTTGATCACCAATCCTGAGAATATCGGTCGCGCCCTGGCCGGCGAAACGGGAACATTTATTGTGAAGTAATGCAGCCAGCCATACACATCTCACCCTGAGGGAGGGGCATATGTCCGAATCACGCAAACTGACGAGACGCCAAGTTTTACAGGGGACCGCAGCTGCCGGGGCGCTGGGCATGTTGGGCAACTTGGAGTGGATCGGCCAAGCCTGGGGCGCAGCGGATAAGGTGAAGATGGGCTTCATCTTTGTGGGTCCGCGAGACGACTATGGGTACAACCAGGCACATTTTGAAGGGAAAGCGGCGGTCGCCAAACTTGATTGGGTGAAGGCCTTTGATGAAGAAAAGGTGCCCGAAACCATCGAGGTCCAAAAAACCATGGAAAGCATGGTCAAGCTGGACGGAGCACAAGTGTTGTTTCCCACCTCCTTCGGTTATTTCGATCCCCATATAATCAAGGTCGCGCCACAATTTCCCAACATCCAGTTTCTGCATTGCGGTGGGCTTTACCAAGAGGGCAAACACCCCAAGAACGTCGGGAGTTACTTTGGCTTCATTGATGAGTCGCAATATATCGCCGGCATCGTCGCAGGCGGAATGAGCAAGAGCGGGAAGCTGGGGTTTGTCGCTGCGAAACCCATTCCGCAAGTGTTGCGCAATATCAACAACTATACCCTCGGTGCCCGTAGCATCAGACCCAACTGTACGACCAATGTGATTTTTACGGGCGACTGGTCGTTGCCGGTCCGAGAAGCGGAAGCTACGAACAGTTTGGTCGACCAAGGCATCGATGTCATCACCTGTCACGTCGACAGCCCCAAGGTCGTCATCACAACTGCCGAAAAACGAGGCATCTATTGCACCGGCTACCACTGCAACCAATCTAAGCTTGCCCCGAAAGGGTATCTCACGGGAGCGGAATGGAATTGGGCCAAGGTCTATATGGATTATGCCGAGATGATTCGAAAAGGGCAGACCGCACCCCATCTCGTGCGTGGTGGTTTAAAGGAAGGAATCGTCAAGGTATCGGACTATAACCAGGTCGTCACCGACGCTGTTCGCAAACAAGCCGACGCAGCCAAAGACAAATTCATGGGTGGAGGGATGGTCGTGTACAAGGGCCCGATCAAAGACAATACCGGTCGCGTCGTCATTGCTGCAGGCAAGGAACATGTCCAGACTGACATCTGGCTGGAAAGCATGGATTGGCTGGTCGAGGGAGTCATCGGTTCAACCAAGTCATGAGCGTAGCCGTGCCACAGATCTTGAACAAGGCGCTGGAACCGTTTCTTATCATCGTTGGATCCCTGACGGTCTCGATGGTGTTATTCGGGATCTTTGTCGCTTCGGCCGGAGCCGATCCGTTCGAGGTCTATCAGACCATGTATCGTGCCGCCTTCGGCACCTCATTCTCATGGCAGAACACGTTGGTGCGAGCCGCACCGTTGATGCTGACAGCCCTCTGCACCGCACTGCCTGGGTATCTCGGCTTGATTATTATCGGAGGCGAAGGCGCCGTCGTCATGGGAGGCCTCTTCGCGGCCATTGTGGCTCTCACCATGCCCACAGCTCCTCCCATAGTCGTTCTGACCACCATGGCACTCGCCGGCATGGTAGCCGGCGGCGTGTGGCTTATGATCGGAGGAGCATTGCGGCACTATCGCGCCGTCAATGAAACCATCAGCAGCCTGTTACTGAACTACATCGCCATCGCCCTGCTGAACCACCTTGTCACCAGCACCTTTCGCGATCCGGAAAGCCTCAACCATCCTTCGACCCATCATATCGGAGAGGCCAATATGATCGGTGTGATTCCTGGAACAGATCTTCACTGGGGATTGGTGTTCGGTATCGTAGCCTGTGTCATTGCATGGTTTCTCATGCATCACACCGTCTTCGGCTTCGCGTCTCGGATTGCCGGGGGCAATGTTCGCGCGGCCCAGGTCGCAGGCCTGCCGGTCGGACGGCTGATCTTGACCATCTGTTGCGTGGCGGGGGCGGCAGGCGGGCTAGCAGGGATGTTGGAAGTGGCGGCCATCCATGGCAGAGCGAATGACACCCTCAATGCCAACTATGGCTATGCCGGTATTCTCGTGGCCTTTGTAGCACGCAATAATCCATTGGCCATCATTCCTGTCGCCGTCTTGTTGGGAGGCATCCGTGCCAGCAGCGGGTTGTTGCAGCGTGCGCATGAGTTACCCGATGCGACCGTGCTCGTGATGCAGGGGATCATTTTCCTCGTCATCCTCTTTAGCGAAACCCTGTACGGTCGTTTTGCGAAGTTACAGAAACAAGGAGCATCCTGATGGAAGTCGGGTGGTGGGGAGTGCTCATCGCTGTGCTAGGCGGAGCGATTCGAATCGGCACACCGTTTCTTTTTGTGTCGTTAGGCGAATGTTTGACCGAGAAAAGCGGCCGCATCAATTTGGGCCTAGAAGGCACACTGGTCATGGGTGCCATGACCGGCTACGCCATCTCACTGCATAGCGGGTCTCCGTGGCTGGGAGTCTTGTGTGCGGGACTAGCCGGCATGGTGCTTGGGGTCTTACACAGCTGGATCTGTAGTTTCCAACGAGTCAACGACATCGCAGTCGGGATCGCGATGATGCTGTTCGGCACGGGGTTAGCCTTTTTTCTGGGGAAGCCCTATATCCAGCCATCTGCGCCTCGATTACCCTCGATCGATCTCGGTGGGTGGAGTGATATTCCGCAGCTCCAGGCGGCTCTGCAGATCAATGCTTTGTTTCTGGTCGGGATCGTTGTTGCGGTCGTACTCGGATGGATGTTGAAGAACACGGCATGGGGATTAAAGGTCCGGGTCGTCGGCGAAAGCGCCGATGCGGCACGTGCCCTAGGATTGCCGGTTGATCGAATCAGAATCATGAGCACCGCTATGGGAGAATTTCTGGCCGGAATCGGTGGGTCCTATCTCTCCCTCTACTACCCATTCAACTGGAGCGAAGGCCTTTCGAGCGGGCAGGGGCTGATGGCGGTGGCGCTGGTGATCTTTGCCCGCTGGCAGCCGATCGGCTGCCTCTGGGTATCGCTCTTGTGGGGAGGGGCGGCTGCGTTAGGGCCATCCTTGCAATCCGTGGGAGTCACGGGCGGATATTATATCTTCAACGCGATCCCCTACATCATGACGCTGGCTATGATGATCATCACCTGCTCTCCCAAACGGACTCTCGTGGGAGTCCCGCGTGAGCTGACCATGACTCGTTAGGACATATCGCATGACAGACCCCGCTCTACACAGTGAAGAGGTGAACAATGGATAAGAAGTATGTCGCATCCGATCCCTACCCCTATCCATACAATGGGGATTTACGGCCGGACAATACGGTCTTTCTCATCATCGACATGCAGACTGATTTTTGCGGCAAGGGTGGCTATGTCGACAAGATGGGCTACGACATTTCTCTCACCCGAGCCCCGATCGCGCATATCCTCAAAGTGCTGTCGAAAGCCAGAACCATTGGAATGCATGTCTTCCACACGAGAGAAGGCCATCGTCCTGACTTGGCAGATCTACCGGACAATAAGCGGTGGCGCAGCCGGAGAATCGGAGCCGGCATCGGAGATCCCGGTCCTTGCGGGAAAATCCTGGTTCGAGGGGAGCCTGGATGGGACATCATCCCAGAACTCACGCCCAAATCCGGCGAACCCATCATCGACAAGCCGGGCAAAGGGTCATTCTGGGCTACCGATTTGGAGATGTTGTTGCGGCTTCGCAGCATCCAAAATGTGATTTTGGCGGGGATCACCACCGATGTCTGTGTCCATACCACCATGCGCGAAGCGAATGATCGGGGGTTCGAATGTCTCTTACTGGAAGACTGTTGCGGCGCAACTGATTTGGGGAATCACCAGGCTGCGATCAAGATGGTCACCATGCAGGGCGGAGTGTTCGGCGCCGTGGCAAAATCGGACGCTCTGTTAGAGGCGCTTTCATGACGGATGGAGCTCCTCCAGATTTGCAGGCGTTGGGGATTACCAAACGCTTCGGACCACTCGTGGCCTTGAAGGACGTGAACTTCCACCTCCGATCAGGTCAATTCCATGCCCTGCTCGGTGAAAACGGCGCGGGCAAAAGCACCCTGGTCAAATGCATCATGGGGTATTACCACCCTGATGAGGGGAAAATTGTATTGGATCAGCAAGCGGTCACGATCCATAGCCCACGCGACGCACAGACTTTCGGGATCGGCATGGTGTATCAGCAATTTACTCTGATCCCCAACATGACGGTCCTCGAGAACCTGGTGATCTCCAAGGCCAAGTTGGACCCCGTCATCAATTGGCAGCAGGAAGAGCATCAGCTGACGCAGTTCATGGACACAATGCCGTTCAAGGTGTCGCTCTCCGCTCGCGTCAGTTCGCTTGCCGCAGGCGAAAAACAAAAAGTCGAAATCCTCAAACAACTCGCGCTGCGGAACCGCATCCTTATTTTGGACGAACCAACCTCGGTCCTGACCCCACAAGAAGCGGATGAAGTCCTGGGCCATCTCCGGGCCATGACCCTGGCGCAACAGGTGAGTGTCCTCATCATTACCCACAAGCTTCGCGAAGTGGCGGCATTTGCTGACGAAGTAACCGTCCTTCGCAAGGGACAATTCGTGGGTTCAGGAAACGTCTCGGAATTGAACGTCTCTCAGATGGCGGAGATGATGGTAGGTTCGGAAGTGACGGCGAGGCCGAAGCAACGGACCGTCCTGTCAAAGAAAGTTCCAAAGCTGGTCCTGCAAGATATCCGTGTCAAGGATGATATCGGGGTGGAAGTCGTGCGAGGGCTGCATCTCACCATCCATGAAGGCGAGATCGTCGGAGTGGCCGGGGTATCGGGCAATGGCCAGCGAGAACTGGTCGAGATCCTGTCTGGGCAACGCCAAACCACGTCCGGCACGATCCACGTGCAAGATCAGCCTTTTCAGCCGACCCGCGAGCAGATCATGCGGCACAAGATATTCTGTCTGCCGGAAGAACCGCTCCAGAACACGTGCGTGGGACGCATGACGGTGGCGGAGAACCTGGCCTTTCGCAATTTCGATCGTGAACCTCACGCGGTGGGCGGCTGGCTCATCAGCCACCCGGCACTGCGCCGCAGCGCATTCGAGCTGATCGAGCGCTACAACATCAAACCACCCTATCCCGACACGCCCATTCAGTCGCTCTCGGGAGGCAACATACAGCGGGCGGTCCTGGCGCGTGAGCTGTCGGCGGAGGTGGAGATTCTGATCATCGCCAACCCCTGTTTCGGGCTGGACTTTCTGGCCATGGAGGAAATTCGCCTGCAGATTGTCGCCGCGCGCAATCGCGGGACGGCCGTGCTGCTGGTCAGCGAAGATCTCGACGAGATCATGGAGCTGTCCGACCGCACGGTGGTGATGTTCAACGGGCAACTCGTCTATGAAACCACGTCGTCCGGCGCCGACCTGGCGATCATTGGGCGACACATGACAGGACATACGACATGAATACCGTCATCGCATCTCCTTATCCTTATCCTTTACCAGCGAAAGATTCGGGTAGTCGAGTGGCATTGGTGATCATCGACATGCAGCGCGATTTTGTCGAGCAGGGCGGATTCGGCGCGGCGCTTGGGAATAAGGTCGAACATCTGCAGAAAATTGTGCCGACCGTCGCGAAACTCCTCAAGACCTTTCGTGAGTTGGGATTGCCCGTGATTCACACGAGGGAGGGCCATCGTCCCGATCTCTCGGATTGTCCGCCGGCCAAGAAACGGCGTGGAGAGTCCACGCTCCGCATCGGCGATCCCGGTCCGATGGGGCGCATTCTGGTCTTAGGAGAACCGGGAAACGATATCGTCCCGGAGCTGCATCCCGCGACCGGCGAACTCGTCATCGACAAGCCGGGCAAGGGGGCATTCTACGCCACCAATTTACAGGAACGTCTAAAGACGCTCGGCATCACTCACCTGGTGTTTACCGGCGTGACGACTGAAGTCTGTGTGCAAACCAGCATGAGAGAAGCCAACGACCGTGGTTTTGAATGTCTCCTGGTCGAGGATGGGACGGAAAGCTATTTCCCCGAGTTTAAACAGGCCACAGTCCGCATGATCCAATCGCAAGGGGGCATTGTCGGCTGGGTCACATCGGCTGATCCTCTCATCAAATCTCTTCAGCAGACCTATGCAGGGAGCACCTCGTGAATCAGAACGGCGTGCTGCTCGCGGTCAACGGCACGCTGATGCGAGGACTCAAACTTAACCACAACATGGTGGCGGCCAAGGCAACGTTCGTCCGGGAGACGCAGACCGAGCCGGCGTATCGTCTCTGGACGATCAACGACGAGCATCCCGCGATGCTGCGCGTCACCGATGGGACCGGCACCAACGTCGTGGTCGAAGTCTGGTCAGTGCCCACCGCCGGACTGGCGGGGATCTTGCTGAATGAACCCCCGGGTCTGTGCATCGGAAAGGTGCGGCTGGAGGACGGAAGCATTGTCTTGGGTGTGTTGGGCGAACCGGCACTCGTCGAAGGTCATCGGGAGATCACCGCCTACGGTGGCTGGCGTGGCTATCTGGCAAGAGATTTAAGACGCTAGTTGGCCAGGCTATAGACAATCGGAAGGCTCACAACGATTTGCGGCTTGCCGATGGCATATTTCATATGGAGTGGACAGGCGAGTTTCACCGCTTCTATCGCTGCTTCATCAAGCACGTTATATCCAGAGCTCTTCTGGACCGATACGTCAGCCAAGTATCCATCCGATCGAATGACAGCCTTTAGGATGACTTTCCCCTCTTGGCCGTTCATGCGGGCGAAGTTCGGATAGCGCTTCAGTTCTGCCACTCGCCGCCAGAGCGACTCAGCCAGCCACCGATGATCCAGTTTCGCTTCCGGAACGGAGGCCGAAGCCTTGGCCACCAGTACTGGTGCGACATCCTCAGCGGCTGCACGTGATGACAACTCTGCAGAAGGCTCGTGTAATGGCTTGGAAGCAGCTGAAACCGGCTCATGTTGCATAGGTGGAGCCTCAACCGGTTCAGTCGTGGCCGCTACCGCGACAGGTTCAGGCTCTTTCGCTTCTACGACCGGTTCTGCTTTTGGCTCAGCCACCTCAACCATCCGCTGCTCGACTGGCTCGTCGCGTAACTGCGGGATCTCCACCTTTCGTTCAATCGGTGTGACGATCTGGGATACCTCCGATACAGGCTTGATCTGTGGTGGAAGCGCCTTCTTGGCCGACGGTTGCTCCGATGCCATGGCAGACTTGACCGGCTCCGACTTAGAATCGAGCCTCGCCTCCTTCACCAAGGCGACATCCCACTGGAACATGTCTTCCTGCAAAACCGGTTTGACCTGGGAGACAAACGCAAGCGCTAACCCAACCGCCACGCTATGCAGGGCTAGTGAAATGCCCCAAGCGGGGAGAAAAAATCGATTGTCACTCGACGACGTCATGCTTCCTTATCGCCGTTCACGTGCAGTTAGGCAACCCTCAGCACCTCTGCTAGCGAAAAAACGTGCGGGGCGGAGGCCAAGGGAGGTGCGCCTCCGTCCCACGCTGGTCCGAGCCGGAGGGCAGCCTGCTCGGACAAAACACTCTTCTCGCAATCAATCCTCTACCCATCAATGGGCAGTCCATCGGATATTGAGAGATCCGATGGACTGCCTCACCCGTGCAATACAGCGCAACCTTAATTGGTCGCCTGATTCCCCGCCGATGCCGCACCAGATTCGAACACCATCACTCCTCCCGGATTTGGCCCGACAGGTACCGTCTGCTTTTCCTGGTTATCGGTCGCATTGATGATCGTCAGTGAATTCGCTGGAGCTGCGTTGGAAACCGCCAGGTACTTCGCTTCGCCAGCCCCTCGCGCCAAGACATCAAAGCCGTGCCCTCCAGTCGACAACAGGGGAATCTCTCTCAGCAGCGTGAGTGCAGGAGGCGCCACGGTCGTCCAATCAAACGCAAATAACCGATCTTTCTTTGTGGCTGTTGCTCCATTCCCGGCTAAAATGTAGAACCGCTTCGAATCGGGAGAAAACTTGAACGCCCCGGGAGAAGTCCCATTTAGAGCCGTGTCTAGCTCTGGAGTGGTTAAGTTAGCGATAACCGGCGTCGTGGCACTGAGATCAATGACACCGAGTTTGGTCGCTTGCTGCGGTGGAGTCGTTTCGCCACGCAGCAGAAGATACTTACCGTCCGGTGAGATGCCATAGTTAGAATAGGGAGTTCCTGCAAAATCAAACGTCTTCGTAATTACCAGTGACACAGGATCGATTTCTACAATTTGTCCATACCCTTCCTGATAGCTATAGATCTTTTTGGTCAGTTTAGACCAACGAATCGCATGGGGCCCTGAACTGTTAGGCGTAAACGCAGTCGTGCCGGTGGGGTTTTCAGGATTGCAGGTTTCCTTACTTGGATTGCAGAGATCGATTCGGGAGATCATCTGGCGAAAGGTCGCCGACGTCTCAACACCATCAAGCACGGCGATTTCTCCTGCGGTTGTGCTTGACACGAAGACCCGCCCATTCTCTGCAAAGGCCGCGACCTTGTGCCCATCAGCCAATAGACAAGTCGTACCTAACAAAGTAGGGGGAGATCCACCAGCCCCAAGATGGCCGTTGTGAACCACAGTCACTGACCCGCCGCCCCCTTGAGCCGTACAGTTCACCAGATCATCACCGGGCGTCGTAGTTCCCGCAGCATTGTCGCCATCATTCATGATCCAGATCACCTCCCCATCGTTCCGATCACGGTACATATGGACAGGCCGGGTGCCGGTTTGCAAATTCGCCTCATGGACTGGCGTCGCCGCCGTCAGCGGATCGATCGTGGCCACCTTGTTCGCTGCCGTAAGATTCAAGAAGATCCAATCTTCCTTTGAATACTGCATGTCCCCGAGGGCCACATTTTCGAATTCCGCCGCGTCGATCGTGCCGATGACAGCGTTGCCCGAATCGCCTTTTATCGCCACGCTCGTCAACGTCTTGTCGCCCGTATTATTCACGAATACCATCGGCCCGCTGATGCCGGCACTGCCACCAGGTGCCGGCGTTCCCGTGGTGGATTCCCCTGAACTGCATGCCGCAAGACTGACCAGCGCAAGTCCTAACGCACCGGTTGTGATAGAATATACATAGTTTCGTCTCTTCATCGCTTCCATAACCGTTCCTTCCTCGAGAATTATCATCTTCTAAATTAATAAAGTGGAGCGCAGCCGGCTCCCTGAGTGACTGAGGCTCTATACGAACTGCGAGAAACTGGTGGGCCGCGAGGCGGAAATTCACTATCAAGAGCAGCATCCTGTCGGGGAATGTCACCGAGGCTCCAGATGCGGTTCACGTGAAGATCGGTGGCGACTTCCCCCTGTCCACCGCCGCTTTGGATATCGAGCCCCTCACAATGCCACGCGCAATGATTGTGACTCTGCTGACCGCTCTGCGTCTGCCCGCTCGGACAGTGTGGTGCCGTCCATTGCGGCGCTAGATTCCCCTGTGCGATCGACAGCGATCCGATCAGCCACAGCACGGCGCAGCCGCCGCTTAGCATTCGAGAAACTTGTTGTCGCGTCATTGTCACCATGGCCGATTCGACACCACTGTTCCCGCCGCCGTTCTAGGAAGATCCGCCGAACAATTGAAATGACTTCGTCACCCCGAAGATGTAGCTGATCTGTTGTTCGAGATTGCCGTTGAAATTGCGATGAATCGGAATTTGCGCGATGAAATAGGCCGACGCGAAGTTGAACACATTCACCATGATGCCCGGCGAATAGGCGACATAGGTTGAGCCTGTGGTCGGAATCGCTCGAAACTTGACCGTAGGATCGAGTAGGATGGGCGCGCCTCCTGGGTTGAACTGAAACAGTGATGCATCCATAGCGTCATTCTGCATCCATCGGAAATTGAACTGCTGCGTCAGCACCAACCAAGGAGCCTGTTCCAACGGGATCACATTGAGGCCCAACGCCCCGCTCACTTCATCGCCGAACTTGTATCCATCGCTGTTCTTAAACGTGTGTCGATAACTTACCGAGGCGAACTGATTCACCCGATGGGGAATCAACTCATAAGTCTGATAGATCATGGGGACCACACCGAAGTTCCCACGGCCGATTTGGAGGGTCGATTCGGCCAACGTGTTTCCCTGCGCAAACCGCCCATAGCTGCCCGTTGGAAAATCGACGCCCACCCCCACCACGATCATGCTTCGCAGAGTCGGCAGCACGTTGTACTTCAATGTCGCACGGATATCGCCAAGTCCCCTCTCACTGTACGGCACAGGGGTCAGGCCCCCGATCTGTGCATCTGACTCCACATGCTTGTACGGAATCGCCACTTGAATGCCCAGACGGTCGGTCAGGCCATAGTTCATATCCAGAGTTGCGGTACGCGTCATGGTTTCGATACGGTTCACATCCAAGTTGGCCAGCGTGAGAGTTCTCCCACCCTGATCGGCAAAGGGGATGCGCCCACCCTCGCCCGAGGGCGCTTCCATCGGAGTGACGTTGTAGATGGCATTGATGGTCAATAGCCCTTTCATCGGCACTTGTTGTTGAGACCCGATCACCACAAAGCAACTGACCGAGCCGCATGACGCCTCAACCTGAGATGGGCTGAGCAGCGAGGCCACCATTCCAACGACACCACCGATAGCGAGGACATAGCACAAGAGCTTGCGCATCATGATTCCATGATCTTTCTGTTGGTCACGCAGACGGGAGACGAAGCTCGACGCCCATTGCGAGACACGACTGTTTAAGGAAAATGATTACGGATTATGAGAGCGATAGAAGAAAGCCAGGAGGCCCGCGGAAAAAATGGAACAACGCAGCCGCGCTGAGGACTGGTTTAAAGGAAAGAATACTCGCAGGTTCAATGAGCTGAAAACTCGAAGTAAATGGAACGACTGAGAGCTCGATGTCTTCCCCGGCCGCGCACATCCATGCACAGATACCGGTCGAGTGAGTCCCAGCCTGATGGTCTGCGTGGTGTCCCGCATGGCCAACACTGGGCGCAGCCATGAACCCGTTCACCAGTACGAGACAGAGAAGCAATCCCCACACCAGCGTGGGCCGTCTTACGGTAACCCTCATAGTTGCTCTTCTAGCGCAGAGACGCAGCCTTCATCGGTTCCGGTCTCTGAATCCTGGCCACTGCGTCTAAGATCAGCTGCTCGGTCAACAGGCCGCCTTTGATGTACTCGCGAACGACGCCCTTTTCATCGATAAATACACTCACCGGTAGGCCAAAAACCCCAAACTGGTTCGCGACTTTGTTGTCACGATCCATGAGCACCGGGAATGTATGGCCGTGTTGCTTGATGTGCTCACGCACCCTTGGCTCATCTTCTAATTCGTTAATGGCCAACACCACAAACCCCTTCTCACGGAGCTTGTCGTAGGTAGTCTGCATTGCAGGCATTTCCGTCGTGCAGGGCTTGCACCAGGTCGCCCAGAAATTCACGAGCACGACCTTGCCTCGGTATTGACTCAAGCTCTGCGACTTACCCTCCAAATCGACCAAACGAAAATCCTCAGCAGCCGTGCCCACCGCCGGCACGCGTGAGCCCATTCCCCACACCACGCCACTGCTGATGAGGAGCATCACACACAGAGACACCATTCCGACCATCTTCACGGAATCTGTTTTCTTCGTACCCATCACCTCTCCTCCTCGTGGCTCGCGCTGTCCTACAAGGCACTCTTCGTCAACTGGAACGATCTGGTTACCCCAAAGATGTAACTGATTCCCTGAGCCAAATTGTTGTTGGAATCCCTCATTATAGGAATCTGCGAATGGAAATACACGGACGTCCACTTGGTCAACGGCGAATCGATCAGCCCATCCAGACTGACCTGAAATCCAGGCGAAAATGCAAAATATGTGGAGCCGGTGGTCGGTACCAGGCGGTTGGTGATCGCAGGATCAAGGACAATCGTCTCACCGGGGAAATCCGGAGCATCGGCCGGCGTAGCCGATCGTTCCAGCGACGCACTGATATTGTCGTGGACCAGATATCGCCAATGGAATTGTCCCGTCAGCACCAGCCAAGGAGCGCGCTCTAAAGGAATACCGCTCGCACCCAGGTTAAGGTTGTACTCGTCACCAAACTGATAGCCATCATTGTTACGAAACGTATGGCGATAGCTGCCATAGAAGAACTGATTGAGTCGGTGCGGAATCAGCTCATAGGTTTGATAGACCGAGCCAATGAGCCCGACATTGCCTCTTCCCAATTGGGTTGGTGACTCCATCACCTCACCGGCGGCATCCCTGGCACTGGTACTGCCGGTCGGCACTTGCACACCAAACCCAGCGACGATCATGCTTCGCAGCGTTGGAAGCACGTTGTACTTCGCTGTAATGATCATGTCTCCGATCCCGTTGTCCCGAAACGGAACTAGTTCGCCCACACCGTTGACTCCTTCTTCTCCCAATCCATCGATGTGTTTATGCGTCCGCCACAGATAGGGGATCGAGACCTGCACACCCAGCCGATCCGTAATGCCGTAGTTCAAGTCAAAGTTGACGGTTTGCGTAATGGTTCGCACTTCTTGATGGTGGTCCAGAATGAGGCGCCGCCCGGCTTGATCGATCGCGGGAATCACCCCGTTCGTTCCATCAAGTAAGCGCATCGGCGTATAGTTGTACATGGTGTTGAATGTCAGGATCCCGGCCTGCGGCACCTGCTGCTGGGAACCGATCACCACAAAACAGGTGACCGATCCACAGGCCGCTTCAGCCGGCTGATTGATAGACCACGCTAACGGGAATAGGCTCAGCACCAGTAGCAACGAGAATATGGACCGCTTGACAACCCTCATGACCAAGCTCCTTCTCCCAGGAACACCTTTGAACCGCCATAGTTTGGAACCGTCGCGTAGTCGCGTACGACAAAACGGCTCTGACTAAATCGACGAAAGATTAAAAGGAGAAGGATGGAGGAGCGCGGCTGGAGCAGATACGCAGGGGTTCAGAAAAAGAGTCGCTGGAGTGAACGATCGAAACAAGCGCGATGGGGTTACGCTCGGCATGAATCAAGACAACTTCAGTGTCGAGGACCGTACCAGCAGCACACATCCAGGAACAGAGCAACGTCCCATGTGTCGCCGCTTGATGCTGCGCATGGTGCCCGGCATGTTCCGCCGATTGCGCTTGCGCCAATCCACCTATCGCGAGGACACATAGCACAAGAGACATCGACAGGAATTTGCGGAATGTGTGACCCATGCTATTACGGCACTTCCTGAGTAGGACTATGTTGACCTAGACATACCTACTGGTGCTATAGATGGAATAGTTCGTAAATAGTAGGCGACCAGAACAACACCTGTCAAGCCACCGAAGAGAGATGCTGCCAGAGGATCAGGTAGGATTCACTGAAAAGATGCTGTATACTGCCTCGGCTATTTAAGGCACAGACACGTATACATCTAGAACGACTTTCATCTCACTACATCATTCTCTATTATTATCCCTATGGTTACGAAAGTACTCAATCTGATTTTCGGCAGCAAAAACGATCGTGAAATCAAAGCTCTACGACCAATCGTGGAGCAGATCAACGGCCTAGAGGCAGGGCTCACGCCACTGTCCGATCAAGCCCTCGCGGACAAGACGCAGGACTTCAAAAAGCGGCTCGAAGCCGGTCAAACGCTAGACGACATCTTGCCCGAGGCCTTTGCCGTCTGTCGGGAAATGTCCCGACGCAAGCTCAACATGCGGCATTTCGATGTCCAGCTGATCGGCGGCATGATTCTCAACCGTGGCCGGATCGCCGAAATGAAAACGGGCGAAGGGAAAACGCTCGTTGCAACATTACCGGTCTATCTGAACGCACTAGAGGGCAAAGGCGCCCATTTGGTCACTGTGAACGATTATCTCGCCAAACGTGATGCACAATGGATGGCCCAGCTCTATCATGCACTGGGGCTGTCCACGGGGATCATTCAGCACGACGCATCGTTCATGTACGACCCGACGTATGACGCGTCTGACAAACGGCTGCAACATCTTCGACCATGCACCAGACCGGAAGCCTATCGCGCCGACATCACCTACGGAACGAACAACGAGTACGGATTCGACTACCTCCGGGACAACCTGGTGGTCAACGATTTGCGTCAATGTGTCCAGCGCGAGTTGAACTTCGCCATCGTCGACGAAGTTGACAGTATTTTGATCGACGAAGCGCGGACGCCGTTGATCATCTCGGGCCCGACCGACCAGACCACCGACCTCTATTACCGAATCAACGCAATCATTCCACAACTCAAAGCCGAAACAGACTACACCATCGAAGAAAAGACCAAGACCGCTTCGCTGACGGAAGACGGCAATGTGCGCGTCGAAAAACTACTCGGCGTGGATAATCTGTACGACCCGGCCCACATGGACATGGTTCACCATGTAGTGAAAGCGTTACAAGCCTACACGCTCTATAAGCGAGACGTGGACTACGTCGTGAAGGACGGCGAAGTCATTATCGTGGATGAGTTTACCGGGCGCTTGATGCCGGGCCGCCGGTGGAGCGATGGGCTGCATCAGGCCGTCGAGGCCAAAGAAGGCGTGAAGATCGCCAATGAAAATCAGACGCTTGCATCCGTGACCTTCCAGAATTATTTCCGCATGTACAAGAAGCTCAGCGGCATGACCGGCACCGCGGATACAGAAGCGGCTGAGTTCGCCAAGATCTACAACCTCGACGTCAACGTTGTCCCCACCAACCGCCAAATGATTCGGCAAGATTATGCCGATGTGGTGTATCGGACGGAGAAAGAAAAATTCGCCGCGATTGTCGAAGAGATCAAAGACTGTCAGGAGCGTGGCCAGCCGGTGCTCGTTGGGACCATTTCCATTGAGAAATCTGAAAAAATTTCGAGCCTGCTGAGCCGCAATGGTGTGAAACATAACGTCCTCAACGCGAAGCAGCATGAGCGAGAAGCCGAAATCGTCGCGCAAGCCGGGCGCACAGGCGCGGTGACGATCGCCACCAACATGGCCGGACGCGGAACCGATATTCTGTTGGGCGGCAATCCTGATTTCATGTACAAGCAAGTCCTCTATCGAGAGGAGAACATCGCCGAGAGCCGCAAACTCGAGATCTATGAAGGCATCCGGTCCGACTGTGAGAAGGATAAGCAGGACGTCATCGCGGCAGGCGGGCTTCACATCCTCGGCACCGAACGGCACGAGAGCCGCCGGATCGACAATCAGCTTCGTGGACGAGCCGGTCGGCAGGGTGATCCAGGTACCTCTCGATTTTACCTGTCGTTGGAAGACGACCTGATGCGCATCTTCGCCTCCGAACGAGTGTCTCAATTGATGCTCAAACTCGGGATGGAAGAAGGAGTGCCCATCGAACACGGCATGGTGACCCGCGCAATCGCGAATGCGCAGAAGAAGGTCGAAGCCCACAACTTCGAAATCCGCAAACAGCTCCTCGAATACGACGATGTCATGAACAAGCAGCGGGAAGTGATCTATCGCCACCGCCGCGCCGTGCTGAGCGGAGAAAATTTGACCAACGATCTGCATGACATGATGGGAAGCTCGGTGGAATCGTCTCTTAGCGTGTATTGCCCCCCCGAACAATACCCGGAAGAGTGGGACGTCAAAGGTTTGACCGACGTCATGCATAGCCAGTTCGGCCTGGATATCACACAGGGCAAGCATGACGGTGGAGACTCCCTCCGGGATGTCGGGCGTGATGCCTTACTGGAAGACCTTCGCACCCATGTTCGGGACGCCTATACCAAGAAGGAGCAAGAGCTGGGGCCTGACCTGATGCGCTTTCTTGAGAAAACGTTCATGCTCCAGGTCATCGATCATCATTGGAAGGACCATCTGTTAGGGATGGACCACTTGCGAGACGGCATCGGCCTTCGTGGCTACGGGCAGAAAGATCCATTAGTTGAGTATAAGCGTGAGGGGTTCGATCTGTTCGCCGGCATGATGGACCGGGTTAAATCCGACACGCTTGATCGGCTCTTCCATGTGCAGGCCGTCCGTCATGAAGGAGAACAGCCGGCTCCTCCGCCGCAACAGATTATTTCGCAACCACCACCCAAACTCACCTTGAACCGCGGCGACGAACCGATCACGGCACAGACCCCCGCCCAGCGGACAGAAAACAAGGTTGGCCGCAATGATCCCTGCCCCTGCGGCAGCGGCAAGAAATATAAAAAGTGCCATGGGACATGAAGAGTGCCGCTCTGGCCGTGAGGCCAGACCTCGACCATGTCATGATGCGATAGATCCCTGCCACTACTGACCCATCTCCACTTTCTCGCACACGCCCATATAGACCGTCGGCCAGCCCTTGTAGAGCTTCGGCAGACACGGTTTCCTTTCCCCTGGCAAGCCATCACAGAACTCGCAATCGCACGTCATCTTGTATACATTCATACATAACGATATCGCCTCTTTCCCCTGACTCTGCCTTGACTTAACGCACTTCCGAAGGCTACTCTACGGCCCCTTTGACACTACGCAATGGGCTAACGTTGCCCATAGGCTAGGGGTGTCGATTTTTTCATCTAGGCTGGTGAATTTGGAGCTTTCCGTGAGCACAGGGCACCCGGAACTTGTTGCTACTATTGCCTCTGAGATCGCTACGTCAGGCCCGATTCCGTTCGCACGCTTCATGGAGTTGGCGCTGTACCACCCACAATTCGGCTATTACATGCGTAGTACTCCACCAGCCCACGAACGGATCGGCTGGCGAGGTGATTTTTACACGAGCTCAGATGTCCATCCCATCCTTGGGCAAGCTCTGGCCGCACAAGCCGAACAAATGTACCGATTACTCGGCCAACCCTCTTCCTTTACCATCGTTGAAATGGGGCCTGGCAAAGGCCTACTGGCCAAGCATATTCTAGAAACGTGCGCGCATCGCTACCGTTCGTTTTTCCAGCATCTTCGGTATGTCCTGATCGACCGAAGCCCGGCCATGCGCGAGATGCAGCGCAGAAACCTAGCTCCTTGGCTGGATCGAGCAGCCCTCCTGACATGGGCAGAGGATCTTCCGACTGTGGCTCCTCATGGTCTGACTGGTTTGCTCTTGAGCAATGAGCTCGTCGATTCGTTTCCCGTCCACCGCGTCCAGGTCACAGCAGAAGGAATCAAGGAACTCTGGGTGGACTATCGAGATGGACAGTTCCTTGAATGTCTCAAACCGCTGTCCTCCGATGCCCTCGCCGTGCACCTAGACCGGTTGAGTCCTGAGTGGCCAGAAGGCTATCGAACCGAGATCAATCTCCGAGCCCTAGATTGGATGAAGCAAGTCGCTCAACATCTGGATCGTGGATTTGCACTCACCATCGATTATGGCCACACGGCACAGGACCTCTATCGGTCCGACCGAAAAGGTGGGACATTCCTCTGCTACTCGCAGCAATCCGTCAATGAAGATCCGTTCCTCCGGGTGGGAGATCAAGATATGACCGCCCATGTGGATTTTTCGTGCTTAGCGACGACCGGTGAAAAACAGGGACTCCAGACGACCGGCTTCACGAACCAGATGAGTTTTCTCATGGGACTCGATGTCGAACAGATGATTGCGAAGTTGGAACAGGACAGCCCGGAGTTCAACGCAGCGATTCATCTGCTTAGGCCGAACGGGATGGGCACGACCTTCAAGGTACTCATCCAGCACAAGGGCCTCGTGCGCCCTGAGCTTGACGGTTTGCAGTATAAGCCATTCTTTGGTTCAGCACTGGCAACGCAATCTGCTGCCTGAGGAACTACGCATGACGGCATCACCAACGCTCCGCAACGTGTTCTGAGGTCTGAATGGGCGACACAGCCGTTCCGGATAACTATGTCCCGATCCTCATGTTCATCGGCGTGGGCATCGCCTTGGGGACACTGACGCTCTTGCTCGGCTGGTTCGTCCGTCCAAATCAGCCCTATCGGGCAAAGTTGGCCCCCTACGAGAGCGGGAGCCCGCTGTTTCAGGACGCCCGTGTCCAGTTTCCAATGCGGTATTACGTCATCGCGATGCTGTTTGTGATCTTCGATATTGAAATTGTCTTTATGTTTCCCTGGGCCATTGCCTTCACCAGTCTCGGACTGGTTGGATTAGTGGAGATGATCCTGTTCATCGCCATACTGGTGGTGGGGTTCTGGTACGCATGGAAAAAAGGAGCGTTGGAGTGGGATTGAAGAGCTCTGAGAAAGGCCATAGAAACACGTGAGTCTGTTAGAGCGCCAGTTTGACGCGAACATCATAACAACGAATCTGGACGCGGTCGTCAACTGGGCCCGGAAGTCGGCGCTATGGCCCATGACGTTCGGACTTGCTTGCTGCGCCATCGAGATGATCGCGAGCGTCTCTTCCCGATACGACCTGGACCGCTTCGGCGCCGGGGTCTTTCGCGCCTCCCCCAGGCAATCGGATCTCATGATCGTCGCGGGAACGGTCTCGCGCAAAATGGCCCCGGTCATTCGACGGATTTACGACCAGATGCCAGAACCTCGGTACGTGATCTGCATGGGCTCGTGCGCGACCTCGGGCAATCATTACAACAGCTACGCGGTCGTTCAGGGTGTGGATCAAATCATACCGGTTGACGTCTATGTACCCGGGTGTCCACCGAGACCAGAGGCCTTGCTGGACGGACTATTGAAGTTACAGGAGAAGATTCAGCGCGAGAAAGTCTTCGTGAAGTAGCTGACAGGTACGCATGCTGACAAGCTGGCAGGTACCATACTCGCGCCTGTCAGCTCTCCGATGTGTCAGCTTGTTAGCGGCAGCAAGAACTTATGCAATCCCTCATTGAAACCTTACTCAAGAAGTTCCCGGAAGCGGTCCTTTCCGTCGATGTCGACACGGCCCGATCGGAAGTGACCGTCCATGTCGCTGCATCAAGAATCTTGGAGATCGCCCGGTTTTTGCACGACGACCCCGAGGCGTGCTTTGACCACATCACCGATATCTGCTCCGCTGACTATCCATCCGATCAACAGCGGTTTGAAGTCATCTATCTCTTATTATCGCTCCCACACGGCAAACGAATCCGCCTGAAAGCACGGATCACCGAAGGCAACCCGTCACTGGATTCCGTGACAAGCGTCTGGCGCGGCGCGGAATTCTTAGAGCGGGAAGTGTACGACATGATGGGAATTCGGTTTACAGGCCACCCGGACCTACGCCGCATCCTTCTGCCGGAAGACTATGCGGAAGGCTATCCGTTACGGAAGGATTTCCCGACAGAAGGCCGCGGCTGGCGCAGTCAGTTCGACTTTATCCCTCGCCTGGATGAACCACCGGTGGCGCAGATCGAAAGTGAAGTGTCCGAAGCCGAAAGGAAGGTATTCCTGTTGGAGCCGAACAGCTCTTCATCAACCCGGCGGGAAGAACTGTTGTTGAACATGGGCCCGCAACATCCCAGCACGCATGGAGTGGTGCGGGTTGTCCTAGAGCTGGATGGAGAACGAATCGTCAAGGCGACACCGGATCTCGGCTATCTCCATCGAGGAGTGGAAAAACTGGCCGAAGGTCTGGCCTACATGCAGATCATCCCTCATACCGACCGGCTCGACTATGTCTGCGCGATGGCGAATAACTACGCCTATGTCCGGGCCGTTGAGAAACTCCTCGATATCACCGTGCCTGAGCGAGCGGAGTATATCCGCACCCTGGTCGCAGAGATGCAGCGCATTTTGGGACATCTGTTCTGGTTGGGCGCCCAGGCCTTGGATATCGGAGCCATGACGGTCTTCTTCTGGACGTTTCGCGAGCGGGAAACCTTGCTCGACATGTTCGAACGTCTGTGTGGTGCCAGGCTGACTTTGAATTATTATCGGATCGGCGGCGTAGATAGCGACTTCACTCCGGAATTAGTGACCCGTCTGAAGGAGTTCTTGGAGACCTTCCCCCAGAAGGTGGATGAGTACGATTCGCTGCTCGCGAGCAATCGGATTTGGCTGGGACGAACCAAGCATATCGCCGTCATCTCCGGAGAGGACGCCATCAATTTCGGCATGACCGGCCCAACCTTGCGGGGATCAGGCGTGTCCTACGATGTACGTAAACTCGAGCCCTACGGGGTCTACCATAAGGTGGACTGGGACGTGCCGGTCGGAAAAAATGGCGACACCTACGATCGCTATTGGATTCGTGTCGAAGAGATGCGCCAGAGCGCGCGGATCATCTCGCAATGTCTCGACCAGATGCCGCCTGGACCCATCATCGCCGACATACCGCAATACATTCCTCCACCCAAACTGCAAGTGATGCGTGACATGGAAAGCTTGATTCACCATTTCGTCATCTTCACGCAAGGGTTTAAACCCCCGAAAGGGGAAACGTATTGCGCGACCGAAGCACCGAAGGGAGAATTGGGGTTTTTCATCATCAGCGACGGGAGCCCCCGCCCCTACCGGCTGAAAATACGGTCTCCTTCTTTCATTCACCTGGGGGCATTCGACCATATGGCGCGTGGCTATTTGATTTCCGATATCATCACGATTTTTGGGACCTATGATGTGGTCATGGGGGAATGTGATCGGTGAGACGTGAACAGGTGATATCCGGAGCTTGTCAACTTGCCCCTTGCGAACGTATTAGCACTAGGACTGTGGAAGCATGACGTTCTTAGAGAAATACAAAGACGAAATCTCGGACATCCTGTCACGCTATCCGGTTATGCGCTCCGCGTTAATCCCACTCCTCTACGTCGCCCAGCGTGATCAGGGCTATGTGACCGAGTCGGCGATGCAGGAGATCGCTCATCTTCTCAGACTGACACCTCCCCAAGTCTATGAGACGATCACCTTTTACACGATGTTTAATCTGAAACCCGTGGGCAAGTTCCATATCCAAGTGTGCAAATCCCTTATGTGCGCCCTTGTCGGCTCAGATACCGTGATCGAATGGATCAAGACGAAGTTGGGCATTGGGCCGGGGGAATTGACAACGGATGGCCTGTTTAGTCTCAGTGTGGTGGAGTGTTTGGCGGCTTGCGGGACCGGCCCTATGATGCAAATCAACGAGGACTATTACGAGCAATTGACCGAAAGCAAACTGGACCGGATTTTGACCGATCTCCGATCCACTGGAACCAGCCCGCTGAAAAGTGGGCCATTCATGTGGCCGGAACCGGTGAAGACGTGAGCAGTGAGACCTTGGAGGAACCGGGTACGCCCCTATTCATTGTGCGTATAACGTGTAACGTTTAACGATCCTATGCCGAAACACGAACTCATTCTTCTGAAAAATATGATGCAACCCGGCTATACCGGGTCTCTGACCGACTATGAAAAGACGGGCGGCTATCAAGCCTTGCGCAATACACTCGGGAAGATCGCCCCAGCAGACGTCACGGCCATCGTCCGAAAATCAGGCCTTCGCGGTCGAGGTGGCGCGGGGTTCCCGACTGGTGTGAAGTGGGGATTCCTCCCGAAAGATTATCAAGGACCCCGCTACCTGTGCTGCAATGCCGACGAGAGCGAGCCGGGCACATTCAAGGACCGGCAGCTCATGGAGCGGGACCCCCATCAAGTCTTAGAAGGCATTGTGTTGGCCTGCTATGCCATCGGTTCGGAAACCGCCTACATCTATATCCGTGGAGAAATGGTCCTGGGCTCAAAAATCTTGGAACAGGCTATCGGCGAAGCGAGAGTCGCCGGGTATATCGGCAAGAATATTTTAGGTTCCGGCATCAATGTCGACGTGTGGGTGCATCGCGGAGCAGGCGCCTACATCTGCGGTGAGGAAACCGCCCTATTGGAATCGCTTGAGGGTAAACGTGGGCTTCCTCGCATTAAGCCGCCGTTTCCCGCCACGCATGGGCTCTACAACAAGCCGACCGTCGTCAACAACGTCGAGACGCTGGCGAACCTCCCCCACATCATCACCCGAGGCCCCGAATGGTTTGCGGCGATTGGGTCGCCGCCGAAGAGCACCGGCACTCGAGTCTTCTGTGTGAGTGGACATGTGAAACGACCAGGCAATTACGAAGTTCCGATGGGCATGACCGTCCGAGAATTAGTGTACGAGTATGCTGGCGGCATGCGGTCGGATAAGCCCCTGAAAGCCTTTATTCCCGGTGGCGCGTCAGCGCCGTTTCTGACTCCGGCTCATCTCGACGTGAAACTAGATTTCGAACATGTCGCGGCGGCGGGATCGATGCTGGGTTCCGGCGGCGTGACGGTGATGGAAGAAGGCACCAGCATGGTCTGGGCGGCGCTTCGGCTGATGGAATTTTTCTACCATGAGTCCTGTGGGAAATGTAGCCCGTGCCGAGAAGGCAGTTCCTGGCTCGTCCAGACCATGCGCAGAATCTTTGCGAAACGTGGCCGGATGGAGGATCTTGAAACCTTATTGGATCTATGCAAAAACATCGCAGGCCGTACGGTCTGTGCCTTCGGCGACGCGGAAGTCGCTCCAATCCAAAGCACGATGAAGCATTGGCGACAGGAATATGTCGATCTCATCAATGAAGCAGAAGCCGCGAATTTAATCAGACCTGAACCGGTGGCAAGACGATGACGACCCCCACGGCACAGACGGTTCGCATAATGATCGACGGCATGACGGTCCATGTCCCCAAAGGGACATTGGTGATCGAAGCGGCGCGTCGCGTCGGCGTCATGATTCCGCATTTTTGCTATCACCCGAAACTCAAACCAGATGCCAATTGCCGCATGTGCCTGGTTGAAATTGAAAAGGTGCCCAAGTTGCAAACGGCGTGCAGCACGCCGGTTGATGAAGGCATGAACGTACGGACGGCCACCACGGTGGTCAACGACGCGCACAAATCCGTGCTCGAGTTCATCCTCGCCAACCATCCACTCGATTGCCCGGTCTGCGATCAGGGTGGAAAATGCGACCTCCAAGACTTTTCTCACCAGTACACAGCAACCAGTCGGTTCACTGAAACTAAGCGCGTCTTCCAAAAGGAGTATTTTAGCCCGCTCATCGAAACACAGATGAATCGCTGCGTGCAGTGCCTCCGCTGCGTCCGATACTGCGATGAGGTCATGGACGTCAAAGCACTGGCCCCGGTCGGTCGCGGCACCATGACGGAAATCAAGCACTTCGGCTTTCACCCGCTCGATTGCGAGTTCTGCGGAGGCTGCGTCCAGATCTGCCCGGTTGGCGCGATTACCAGCCGGCTGTCCATGTACGAATATCGACCCTGGATGTTGAAACGAGCCGAAACCATCTGCGGCTACTGCGGAGATGGGTGTCAAATGACCGTCCAGACGAAGGAACAGGAACTCATTGAGGTGAACTCGGCACATGGAGCGGGACGCAACAACGGCGACCTGTGTGCTCGTGGATTTTTTGGATTCCATGCGGCCAGTCATCCCCAGCGGCTCACTCATCCGCTCATTCGGCGTCACGGCGCACTCGTGCAAGTCACATGGGAAGAAGCCCTGGAATATGTTGCGGATCGTGTGAACGAGATTAAAGCTGCCCATGGTGGACCGAGCTTCGGTGGGCTGATTTCTGGGCGGTGCACCAACGAGGAACTGTATCTGTTTCAGAAATTTCTCCGTATGGCGATCGGGACCAACCACATCGACAGCAGCGCGCGTTATGGCCACGTCAATGGCCTACAGGCCATGCAACTCGTGCAAGGGACGCATCGATGGACCGTCACCTTCGACGACATTCTGGACGCGGATGTCCTCATCCTCGTCGGCACGAACATCACCGAGACCAATCCCATCACCGGCCTCAAAGTGAAAGAGGCGGTCAAGAAGCGCCAGGCGACGCTGATCACGATCGAATCACTGGAACCCGTCGTCGACACGATGAGCAATATCGCCAATCTTTCGCACCATCATTTCCGTATTCCGACCAGCGACACGCACCATGCGATCGTCGGTCTGGTGAAGGCCGTCCTCGAACAGAATTTGACACAACCAGACCTCGCGCAACGACATCCGACGTATGTCAACGCCATGACGAGCGCACTACAACAGATCTCGTGGCAAAACCTCCAGGCAGCCACCGGGATCGAGCCGGATGCGTTTGAGAGGGCAGCCAAAGCGGCGGCAGGAGCGCGCCGGGTCGTGATCGTGGCCGGGCAGCTCTTGTTGCGAAGCGAACAGGGCTACAGTGGGTGTTTGACCCTCCTCGATCTCCTTCTTCTGACAGGGAAGTTGGATGCGCCTGGCTGTGGATTTGCCCCGCTCGCCGAAGAAAATAACGACCAGGGCGCGATCGAAATGGGAACCGTCACCGAGCTGCTTCCCGGAGCACAGCCCATCACCAACGACACAGAGCGTGAACGGATCGCGAAACAATGGAAAGGCGAACTTCCAACTGACAAAGGAGCGTCCCTCATCGAGATGTTGGAGCGAGCCCGCGCGGGATCTCTCAAGGCCATGTTCATCGTTGGAGAGAATCCAGTCGGAAGCCTCCCTGCGGCGATCCATGCCGAGGCCTCGCTGCGCAATCTTGATCTCTTGGTATGCCAGGAGCTATTTTTAACGGAGACGGCCGCCTTGGCTCACGTCGTATTACCGGCCGCGAGTTCCCTGGAAAAACATGGAACGTTTACCAATACCGAGGGTCATGTGCAGGCTGTTCGTCCAGCGATCGAGCCCGTCGGAGACAGTCGCCCCGACTGGGAGATCTTCTCCGCGCTGTCTATCTTATTGAACTCACCCATGGAATATGCCGAGAGCAAGGAAATCCTGAAGGAAATTCGAAGCCTCATTCCTGGCTATAGCTCGCTGGGGCCCACACCGTTGCCGCCCAAAGTGGATCACTCGGCCGTGGACCGCTATCTCACCGATGGCTATCAGCGTGACCTCGCATCGAGGTACCACCCGATCTCACGCGCGTCCAGGCCGGATGGAACCGTACGACTAGAATTGGCACAGAGTCTCTTCCATTCTGGAAAATTATCCACACGATCAAAGGGATTGTTACAAGTCGAAGGAAGTGGTCGGCTCCGTATCAGTCCATCTGACGCCGCACGCTTTGCCTTGTCAGATGGCGATCGTGTCCGCCTCTCCAGCACCTCCGGGGAAATGACAACCGAGGTCAAAATTATGGAACGGGTCCCACAAGGAACGGCCTGGTTCCCGTCTCACTTTGGGCAAGCGGCCGTCCAACTATTTGAATGTGCTATCGATCCGATCACCCATGTGCCGTCGTTCCGGACGGCGACGGTGTCCATGATGAAGGTGGCGTGATGAGGCTCGTTCAACGCGGATCACTGTGCTAATCGAGGAGTCCTATCGTGACTGAATTCGGATTGCGTCTCGCTATCTCCCTGACCCAGATCGCCGCAGTCATGGGCATCGTGGTCATCACGGTCCTCATCCTCACCCTTGCAGAACGAAAAGTCCTCGGCTGGATGCAGGACCGCATGGGTCCGATGGAAGTGGGGCCCTACGGCATTCTCCAACCCGTTGCGGATGCCATCAAGCTCTTCTTCAAGGAAGACATTATCCCTGCCGGGGCCAACAAGTTTCTGTTCACCACGGCCCCAATCCTCTGTTTAATTCCTTCATTCATCGGATTTGCGGTCATTCCGTGGGGTCCCAATCAGACGTTTGAGGTCGGCGGCATCACCGTAAGACCGTTTGTCATCAGCGACATCAATATCGGCATTCTATACATCTTGGCCTTCGCGTCGCTCGGGGCCTACGGCATCATCCTGGGAGGATGGTCGTCCAATAGTAAATACTCCTTGCTCGGTGGGCTACGGTCGGCGGCACAGATCATCAGTTACGAGCTCAATGTGGGACTGTCCATTGTCGGCGTGTTGATTCTGGGCGGTTCACTCAGCCTGGTGACAATCACCGATGCCCAGGCCGGAGGATTTTGGCATTGGTATCTCTTCGCATTACCGGCCCCCCAAATTTTCGCGTTTGTCATCTATGTGATCTCAGCGGTAGCGGAAACCAACCGGGTCCCGTTCGATCTGCCGGAAGCGGAGAGCGAGCTCGTCGCCGGTTTCTTTACCGAGTACAGCGGCTTGCGATTCGCCTTTTTCTTCCTTGCCGAATACGCCAATATGGTCCTGGTCTCGTGTGTCGCTGCCGCACTATTTCTCGGTGGCTGGAATGCGCCATATCCCGGAACGATTATGGCGTTCATCGGCGCGCCATCTCTGGCGTGGATCGAAAACACGATGTGGTTTGCGGTCAAGACCTACTCGCTTTTATTTCTCTTCTTTTGGCTGAGAGCCACGTTGCCGAGATTGCGATACGATCAGCTGATGAGGTTCGGCTGGAAGGTGCTGTTGCCCATTGCGTTAGGGAACATCGTCGTGACGGCCATTGCGGTATTTATCTACCAACAGATGAAGTAGTGCACGAGACCGATATGGTATCGACAACAAGCACCAAACGTCTGAGCCTATCTGCATGGCTCAAAACCATTACCTTCTATGAGATCCTCGTCGGCATGAAAGCAACGCTATCTCACCTATTAAATTACCGTCCGGTCACGCTGCAATATCCTCATGAGAAGCGCACGCTGCCGGACAACTATCGAGGCATGCTCGCGCTGCTCCGATACGATGATGGGACCGAGAAGTGCGTGGGATGCGACCTCTGTGAGGCCGCCTGTCCGTCGCGCGTCATCCGAGTCGTCAGCGCCGAAGTGCCTGGCGAACCGACGAAGCGATATTCAAAAGAATATTACATGGACATGACTCGCTGCCTGTTCTGCGGGATGTGCGTGGATGCCTGTCCCGTCGATGCGCTGGGCATGACGAGAGAATTTGAATGGGCGGTCTACGACAAGCGGCAGCTGCACCTGAATAAACAACAATTGCTCGCGATCGGCGACCGTTCGTTTCCGGTCCAAGAGAAGCGTCTGGAGCTGCAACACCCAAACGTCGCGTTCTTCAACGTGGCATTCAAACACGTGCCACCAAAACCGGACTGACTCTCAAAGAATACTCATTAGACGAGTAATGACTGCATCACCATAGCGCTAGGCTAGCCCAGGTCGGCCGCTAACCCAGGAACCATCCATGTCGCAGCTGTTTTTTGGATACTTCGCCGGAATGATCGCCATCACCTCCATTCTAGTGGTGGCGTTGAGAAATCCTGTCTACAGTGCGCTTTCGCTCTTGGTCATGTTTTTCCATGTCGCGGGACTCTTCATCACACTCCATGCCGAATTTCTCGCGGCCGTGCAGATCATCGTCTATGCCGGGGCCATTCTCGTGCTGTATCTGTTCGTCGTTATGATACTCAATGTCACGCAAGACGACCGTTACCACAGCCAATGGCTGATTGCAGGAGTGGTCTGCATTCCATTGTTCATTGAGTCCATATTGCTTCTCTCCGGAGGGGCCGGCGCACTCAACACGGGGAGTCCATCGCTCCAGTCTGAACCGCATGAGGCCATCACCGCCAACAATACGTTGGCCATCGGCAAGACACTTTTTTCAACCTATTTATTCCCGTTCGAGGTGGCCTCCTTAGTACTCCTTGTGGCAATGATCGGCGCCATCGTCATCGCCAAACGCGACATCGGCGAACACGACGCATAACACATGACACAAACGGGCGGTGACGAATGACCATTCCCATCTCGTACTACCTCATCTTGAGTGCCATCGTCTTCTTCACAGGCGTGATGGGTGTGCTCATCCGGCGCAATATTATTGCCATCCTGCTGTCGGTGGAACTGATGCTGAACGCCACCAACATTAACTTCGTCGCGTTCTCCCACCATCTGCAGGATCTTGGCGGTCAAGTGTTCGTCTTTTTTGCCTTAACGGTGGCCGCAGCGGAGGTTGCCGTCGGACTCGCGATTATCATCGCCCTGCACCGATCAAGATCCACGATCAATGTTGAAGAGTTCAACCTGCTCAAATGGTAAAAGAAGTCACGAGTCAGCCGTCATTGGTGAAAAACCATGCCTCTCACCCTGATTGTTCCAAGTGACCGACTGACCAATGACGATTGACCATTTATGATCTACGCTCTTATCCCACTCCTTCCGCTGACCGCCTTTTTGATCCTTGGCTTGGCTGGCCGGCACATCAACGCCCGCGCCCACCTTGTTGCGGTCCCGGCGGTCCTGTTGTCGCTCGCCTTGTCGGTGGGGGCCTTTGTAGAAGTGGCTTCTGGCTCTGTCATTTCACTTCCGCTCTATACCTGGTTGACATCCGGAACTCTGGACATTCACATCGGTCTTCATATCGACCGACTCACCGCCGTGATGCTTCTACTGGTCACCGGTGTGAGTTCGCTTGTACACGTCTATACCATCGGTTACATGCATGGAGATCCAGGCTATGCCCGTTTCTTCGGCTACATCGCCTTGTTCACCTTCTCCATGTTGATGTTGGTGCTGGCCGATAACCTGCTGCAGCTCTTCGTGTTCTGGGAAGCCGTCGGACTCTGCTCTTATCTGTTGATCGGGCACTGGTACGAGCGTGCTTCTGCTTGTGCCGCCGCCACCAAGGCCTTTCTGGTCAATCGTGTAGGAGACTTCGGATTCATGCTGGGTCTGCTGCTCGTCTGGTACAGCTTTGGATCGCTGAACTACCTTGACATCTTTCCTGCCCTCCATGAGGCGACTGATGTGACAATGAACCTCCTCGGCCCGTTCGGTGGAACATGGGAGGTTTCGGTTTTCACTCTCATCGCACTCTTGCTCTTCACTGGTGCGGTCGGTAAATCTGCCCAAGTTCCGCTCCACGTCTGGCTGCCTGATGCGATGGAAGGACCGACGCCGATTTCGGCCCTCATTCACGCCGCCACGATGGTCACTGCCGGCGTCTTCATGGTGGCGCGTCTCGCCCCGATCTATAACCTTTCACCAACCGCGATGAGCGTGGTCGCGATTACAGGCGCGGCGACGATGGTCCTCGGCGCCACGATCGCGTTGACTCAGACCGACATCAAACGGGTCGTCGCATATTCGACGGTCAGTCAGCTCGGGTACATGATCATGGCGTGCGGACTCGGCGCCTATGCGTCCGGCATGTATCACTTATTGACGCACGGCGCGTTCAAGGCCTTGCTGTTTTTAGGCTGCGGCTCTGTGATTATTGCGCTGCACCATGAGCAAGATATGAGGCACATGGGCGGTCTCAAAGACAAGTTACCGATTACCTACTGGACGTTTGTGGTGGGTTCGCTGGCGCTTGCCGGTTTTCCTCTGACCGCTGGATTCTTCAGTAAGGATGACATTCTCGTGTCTGCCTGGTCGTCCGGCGACCTTGGTCGGACACTAACGCTCCTAGGTCTGCTGACGGCGCTCCTGACCGCCTTCTATAGCTTCCGGCTCGTATTCGTGACCTTCTGGGGAACGTCCCATGTTGATCCGCACCATGCGGAGCACCTCCACGAGCCCTCACGAACAATCACAACACCGCTCATCATTCTTGCAGTTTTAAGTGTTCTGACTGGGTATCTCGGCATCCCATCGTTCCTAGAACCCATTTTTTCAACCGGGGGTGAACCCGCCGTCCCTCATGGCTCGGATGGGCTCATGATTATGGCAGCGGCGACAGCGATGGGTCTGATCGGCATGGCCGCAGCCTATTATGTGTATGTACTCAACCCGGATCTTCCGGAACGCTTGGCGCGACAGTGGGGCAGTCTCTATCGGGGCTCGTTGAACAAATGGTATGTCGATGAGGCCTACGATTGCCTATTCGTACGACCAACTCTCGCAGCAGCGTCCAAACTCTGGAAGCATGTTGACGTCCACGTGATCGATGGAACCGTCAACGGTATCGCACGCGCCATCACCTGGGGGGGATGGCTGTTACGACTGGTCCAGAGTGGGCAGACCCAGCACTATGCCTTAGCGATGGCGGTGGGGATCGTCGTGTTAACGGCGTATCTCCTTCTTTGAGACACTACGGATATGTAGCGAGATTGACGTTGCAATGACCGATTTCACACATTGTCGTTTGCGTTTGGCATTACTGATGCAGGAGTCCAGATGACCGGCTTTCCGTGGCTCACATTACTGGTCGTCCTCCCACTGGCCGGGGCCCTTGCGGTCTTCGCGGTGAACGAGCGCTCCATCAAGGTGACGGCTCTCGCTGTAGCCGTAGCCGACCTTCTGATCTCACTCCCGCTCTGGTGGTTGTTCGATGCATCATCTGGTGAGATGCAGTTCGTGGAATCAGCGCGGTGGATCCCGTCGCTGTCCATCAATTATCGGCTTGGACTTGATGGAATCAGCCTCCCGCTCGTTCTCATGACGACGGTCCTGATGCCGCTCTGCATCCTGATCTCATGGCATTCCATCGAGATCAGGATGCAGAGTTTCATGGCCATGTTGCTCATTATGGAAAGCGCCATGATCGGCGTGTTCACCGCGCTGGATTTCGTGCTGTTCTATGTCTTTTGGGAAGCGATGCTGATTCCGATGTACCTGTTGATCGGGATCTGGGGTGGGCCGAATCGTCTCTACGCCGCGATCAAATTCTTGCTCTATACGCTCGCCGGCAGTGTCTTGCTACTGGTCGCGATCTTGGTGCTGTATTTCCAGGGCGGCCAGACGTTCGACATTCTTCAATTGAGTCAAGGCACCTATTCCCATTCGTTGCAATTCTGGCTCTTCCTCGCGTTCTTCGCCGCATTCGCCGTCAAAGTTCCCATGTTCCCCTTCCATACATGGCTGCCCGACGCGCACGTGGAAGCACCCACAGCCGGCAGTGTCATACTCGCCAGCGTACTGCTCAAGATGGGCACCTATGGGTTTCTACGTTTCAGCCTGCCGATGTTGCCTGACGCCTCTCAAGCATTTACGCCAGTGATGGTGGCGCTCTCCATTGTCGCCATCATCTATGGGGCCTACATGGCACTCGCTCAGTCCGACTTAAAAAAACTCATCGCCTATTCGAGTGTGAGCCACATGGGATTTGTCACGCTCGGCCTCTTTATGTTTAATATTCAAGGAATCGAAGGCGCCGTCATGCAGATGGTGAACCACGGCATCACTACTGGTGGACTCTTTCTCTGCGTTGGAATGATTTACGAACGCACCCATAGCCGACAGATCGCCGACAATATCGGCCTCACGAAGCCGATGCCACGGTATGCGACCTTCCTCGTCATTTTTTCATTGTCTTCATTGGGGCTGCCCGGCACAAACAGTTTCGTCGGGGAGTTTATGATTCTTGTAGGTGCCTTCCTCTGGAGCAAGATCGCCACGGCCTTTGCATTGTTGGGAATTATCCTGGCGGCAGCCTACTTGCTCTGGATGGTCCAACGTGTCGCCTTCGGCGTCCCCGATCCGCATATGCTCCCGAAGCTTCGCGATGTGAACCTGCGTGAGATGATCACCGTGGTGCCGCTTGTCGTCTTGATCTTCGTGATCGGGATCTTCCCGAACCCCATCCTGACTCGCATGCATCCCAGCGTAGAGAAGGTCATCGCACGCGTCTTCCCTCCAGCTGCTGAACACGCGTCGGTCATGCCTAGGATGACCCCATTCACTCCATCTGTGGAACGGATCACCTCACAGACTGGACCGACGTTCAGTCAAGAAACGCAGACCGCATCTGAGGGCCGACCATGATGCCCTTCTCGTCGGCAGACCTCTTCCTCATCCTACCGGAGTTGCTGATCGTCACGGCAGCCTGCATCGTGTTCGTGCTCGATCCGGTGCTGCGGACATCCAACAAAGACGGCTTGGTCTGGCTGAGCCTGGGAACACTGGCCGTCTGCATGGGATTGACGGCGTCCCAGATACAGGCTCCCGCCACAATCTTCAGTGGACTCGTCGTAATCGATGCGTACGGAGCCTTCTGGAAACTGCTCCTCTACTTCGTCACCGGCCTGACCATTCTCCTCTCTCATTCCTACTTGAAGGAAGAGCGGCTGTACTTCGGCGAATATTACGGCTTCGTCTTACTCTCGCTCGTGGGGATGATGGTCATGGTCTCATCATCCGATTTATTGACACTCTATCTGGGCACTGAACTGATGTCCCTCTCGCTATACGTCATGGCGGGCCTGAAGCGATCGGAGCCTCGCTCCTTGGAAGCCTCGGCCAAGTACTTCGTGTTGGGAGCATTTTCATCGGGCATCCTCCTCTACGGCATCTCGCTCCTCTATGGAGCGACCGGAAGCACCAGACTTCCGGAGATCGCCGCAGCGATCTCCGGTCGTAACTTGGACGATCCGCTCTTATTGTTTGCCACGATCCTGCTCACGGTCGGATTCGGGTTCAAACTTGCCGTCGTGCCGTTTCACATGTGGACGCCGGATGTTTACCAAGGCGCACCGACCTCCGTCACCGCCTTCATGGCGGTGGCCGCCAAAGCTGCAAGCTTCGGCGCATTCCTCAGAGTGTTCATTGAAGGGCTCGGTGGCTTGAAAGCCAACTGGTCTGCGATGTTCCTCATCCTGTGCCTCGCCACCCTGATCTTGGGAAATGTCCTCGCATTGGTGCAGACGAATGTGAAACGCATGCTGGCCTACTCAAGCATTGCCCATGCCGGCTACGCATTGATCGGCGTGGTGGCAACGGGACACATGGGAAACTCGTCCGGTATCGCCAGCGTGCTGCTCTATCTCTCGCTCTACGCATTCATGACATTCGGCGCGTTCGCCATCGTCGCCATGCTTCGCAAGGGCGGGATCGAAGGAGACAACATCGAAGATTTCACCGGCCTTGCCAAACGGCATCCTGTGGCTGCACTGCTCATGTTGATCTTTATGGTCTCGCTGGCAGGCATTCCTCCGACCGCAGGATTTATTGGAAAACTGTATGTCTTTATGTCGGCGGTGGAAGCCGGCCTGCCATGGCTGGCTGCCGTGGCGCTCATCTTTGCCGTCATCTCAGCCTATTACTACCTCAGGCTGGTGATGGTCATGTACATGCGCGAGCCGAGTGACCTGTCGAGCACCAGTCCTCGGATGGTCATGTCACCAAGTCTCTCCATCGTGCTGGCCTGCGCGGTGGCCGGGGTGGTCATCTTCGGGATCTATCCCAACCCACTCGTGAACTTCGCCATACAAGCGGTATCGGCACTCAAGTAAGACCATTGTGGCTTGCCGATTTGCATGCGGAGCATCATGACCGTCCTCCGCTTTCTGATCGAGACATTGATCACCTTCTTGCGCCAAGGCTGCCCGAGCCTCGCGGCAGCCTTGGCCTTTTTCTCCTTACTCTCGCTTTTCCCTCTCGTCTTTCTTCTCCTGTATGGGATCAGCTTCCTGGTCAGCCAAAACATCATCGGCGAGCAATTCATCCTGAGCTTCCTGAAGGGCTTTCTGCCGTCATTGGGTGAGCGATTGGCTGAAGAACTCCATCGGATCAGCGTATTAGAAGGTGTGCGCTGGCTGGTATTGCTGTCGTTCTTCTGGTTTGGAGGGCTCGTCTTTTACGAGCTCGACTACGCACTCAACGTGGTATTTGAAAGCACCCAAAAGCGTCATCCGTTGATTTCTACTGCGATCTCCATCGCCCTGCTGGGATCGACAGGACTTTTATTATTTCTCTCCTATGTTGCCACGCAGACCATCGCCTTTTTGACGGCCTATGCCCCGAAGCTGTGGGGGCTCGATCTCGTCGCCCTCGCCGCCCATGATTTTCATCTCACATACACCCTCCCCTTTTCCCTGGCATTCCTGACGGTAAGCCTATTGTACCGCCTGGTACCACGCCGCCGCCCACAGTGGAGCCACGCTATGGCAGGCGCGTTGACGTTCGGCCTGCTCTGGGTTTCGGCGAAGTTGCTGTTCGTCAACTACAGCGACTATGCCACGGTGTACGCCAGGCTCTATGGATCGTTACTCGAGGTCGTGCTCTTATTGCTCTGGGTCTATTATTCCGCCGGGCTCTTGCTGTTTGGTGGGATTATCGCCCGCAAGCTACAACAGCTCGCCTACTCGTCACAGGTGCCTGCTGATAGTGGTTAGCCGAGACGATGGAGTGTGCTGACCGATGGTACATCCCGCGACTTAGCGGCTGAGAAAGCCCCGGAGCTGAAGATAACGCACGATGGCTGAATGGATGACAAGTCCGACCATTTCTCCGTCCTGCATGACCACTAAGCGACCCCACCCTTCACGGGCCATACGCTCCAGCGCATGCATGACAGGAATATCCGGCTCGATCACTAACGATTCCGAACGGGGGCGCATCACCTGCTCGACCCTGCGCCAAGGCCACAGTGACGGCGGAACGCTCTGAATCTCAACCGTGGTGATGAGTCCTACCAGTCGCCCACCCTCTAACACTGGGAACCCGCCGTAGCCATAGGATTGGAAGTGCTGATTCACCGCGACATCCAACGTACAATGCGACGGAATCGAGGTGACCGTCGTCACCATGACATCCCGAATAAGGACCGTCGCCAGGGTCTGACGCATGACCGCTTGCCGACGACTCGCCAGGGCTGCGGCGAAGAGAAACATGCCGATGACCACAACCCAACCACCGTTCGATGCCATTGACGTCGGTAATCCACCGCTCGCAGACCCATACAGCACGACAAGGCCCGCCAACCCAAGCATCACTCCAAACCCAAGGCCGACCCCTGCGGCTTGTTTGGTCGCTCGATAAAAATTATCTCCCCATGCCCACAGTCCTGCACGTAACATCCGTCCGCCATCCAGTGGAAAACCTGGAATCATGTTGAAGAGCCCGATTTGGATATTCACGAAGCCCAGCAAGGCCCCAAGCATGATCCATCCCTGGAGACCATGATGCCGTTGAATCGTCTCCACCAGCTCCACAAACACAAAACAAAGACCGCCGATCACAAAGCTGACCGCCGGCCCGGCCAACGCAATGAGGAATTCAGCGCGAGGTGTGGGGGCTTCCTTCCGCATGTGAGCCACGCCGCCAAAAATAAACAGCGTAATCTTTTCAATCGGAATGCGGTAGTACAACGCGACGTAAGAATGGCCGAGCTCATGCAAGAGCACGGAGACGAATAAGAGGACTGCTGCGAGGCCCCCCATAGCCCAATACCGTTCTGGAGTGAGCCCGGGCAAATTGTCCGGCAGATACCCAGTCGAGAGTGACCAGGTGACCAGGAGAAACACCACGAACCATGAAGCATGGACGCGGATCGGAATTCCCAACGCGCGGCCGATTTCCCAGGAAGGTACCTGCATTGACAACACCGTACCAGCGGAGTACGCAAAGGGTCAATCTTCTCCACCGGTTCAGGTATACTAGCCCCTATGCGACGACACATTCTGCGACGCCTGCTGATCGGCGTGCTGTTAGCCGCAACTCCAGGGCCCTTCCTTCCAGCAGACGGTGTGGCTCAAGTGATCAAGTCCGGTCCACCAACCTGCCCAGGCGTGGCGTTGACGTTCGATCTCTGCCCTGTGCGCAAGGGGTCCGGGTACGATCGACCGTTGATGGACTATCTCATCGCACACCGGATCCCCGCCACATTCTTCATGTCCGGCAAGTGGATGGCCAAACATGAACCGGAGGTGAACCATCTGCTGGGCATAGAATTTTTCGAAGTCGGGACGCATGGTGACGTCCACGCCCACCTTCCCATGCACGATGCCGACGAACAACGCACGGAGATCCTTGGCCCCGTCAAAATCCTGCAAGACCACTACACCTATACCGCGACGTTGTTTCGGCCACCGTATGGCGAATACAACGACGTGACCGTCGCCGTGGTGCAACTGCTCGGCCTGCAGTTCATCCAATGGAATATCGAATCGGGCGATCCAGATCCGACACTCTCAGCAGAACACATCTTGGCCAGTGTCACCAAGCGGGCCAAGCCCGGCAGCATCATCGTCTTCCATGCGAACGGCAAGGGCAAGCAGACTCGACAGGTGATTGAGCAACTCGCAACAAAGGTGCTCCCTCAGAAGGGGCTCAAACCCATGACCGTCAGCGAACTGTTGAATTGTCAGTCTTCGACTCCATGAGCCAGCCAGTCATCCGAACGATGCAAGCAGATGATCAGGAAGCCGTGGTTCACCTCCTGGGTGAATCCGATCCCTGGAAGACACTCGGTTATACAAAGGATAATTGGAACCGCATCTTTTGTCCGACTCCCCAGGGACGAGACTGCTACGTGGCCCTCCTCGATGGGCAAGTGGCAGGCGTCGCCATCGTGAAGCAGAAGTTTCTCCTGGGCGACTATTTAGAGCTGTTAGGCGTGGCTGAATGGGCTCGTCAGAAGGGAGTCGGTGGGCAGCTGTTACGGCACATCGAGGAGCTCGTCTTTGAGCGGACCACGAACCTCTTTGCCTGTGTGTCGGACTTCAACGAGCTGGCGCGATCCTTTTACAAGAAGCACGGCTATCAGGAAATTGGCCCCATGCCGAACTTCCTGATTCCCGGCAGCGCCGAATTGCTCCTCCGCAAGACCGTCGGACCGGCACGTCAGAAAGGATAGGATTGGATTACGGGATCTATGTACATGCTTGCCAGATGCTATAGGCCCTCTGATATATACTCTGTATGAACGTCAAGAAACTGCTCCACACCCGTATGCGGGTCAGCGATTTGGATGAGACCATCCGGTTTTACACGACCGTCTTGGGCCTTGAGGTTCTTGAGCGAAAAACGTCTCCGCGCGGCTCACACCTCGCTTTTCTCAAAGTACCCAATAGCGACGAATTGATAGAGCTGACCAGTTTCCCTCCAAGTGGCCCGGTGAAAGTCCAGGAAGATCTCGTTCATCTAGCCTTTCAAGTCGAAAGCCTCGACGAAACGATTGCATCGCTTCATGCACAGGGTGTCACGATCACCGATGGCCCCACGACAACCTCTTCCGGAAGCCGGTTCATCTTCATTGATGCTCCCGACGGCTATGAAATTGAGCTCATTGAACGGCCGGCCGGAGTGAAGATCGTCTAGGAGCCTGTCCGAGTAACCGTTACTACGGGCCGCCGAGCCGCATTGGCTGCG
>CAKKRK010000148.1 GCA_919902665.1 Nitrospiraceae bacterium | reverse complement strand
CCCCTTTGCCTAGCACTTCCTCAACCTCCGACACAAAGTGATCACTGGGACACACCGTCAGGTTAGGGAGGGGATTGGTTTCCGCTTCCCAATTTGCATCGGTCCGAAACAACATGGAGATCGTGGTACTACCGGGATGTCGCATGAAGACGTCACGCAATCGAGGCAATTGTTGAGGGACCTCTGGACAATCCATGAGGCTGATGCGGATGCGCTTGATCGCCTGGATCTGCACCTCGGCCAGCGGCTCGATCTTGCTGCCACGGATTTTGGTGCCTTTGTCTCCACGATCGATCGTACCCGTGATACGAACGATCCGTTCCGGTGCAATCAGCTCACCCGCCGTCCTGAACAAATCGGGGAACACAATCACCTCCGTGGTCCCATGCAAGTCTTCCAGTGTGAGGTAGGCCATCCGATCACCCTTCTTCGTCAGCATCGACTTGACCGTGGCGATGATGCCGCAGATCCTCACCTCGCCGCCGTCCCCGCAGTCTTTCAATCCCACGGTCGTCGTAGTCGACAAGGCACTCAGTGTCGCTTCGTAGCGGGTGAGGGGATGGGCGGAAATATAGAACCCGGTCAGCTCTCGTTCGTACTTCAATCGTTGCACTTGATCCCATTCCGCGATCGCAGGCAGCGGGGAAGTCGGCAAGGCCGTTGTGGTGGTGTGGCCATTCAGCTCATCATCGAAGATGCTGGTCTGTCCGAGATCGCGTTCACGTTGTGCTGCGGCGCCCTCCTCCACGGCTTGATCGAGCACTGCCATGAGTTGTGAGCGCTTGGCGCCGGTGGAATCAAACGCACCGGCCTTAATGAGGCCTTCCAACATCCGCTTGTTGGCCTTATGAAGATCAACCCGCCGGCAGAAATCAAAGAACGACCCGAAGGGACCGGTCTGTGTTCGCACATCCAATACTGACTCCACCGCGCCCTCTCCAACGTTCTTGATGGCCGCTAAGCCGAACCGAATGGCGCCGTCATGGACGGCGAAGTGCGTTTGGCTGGCATTCACGTCAGGCCCCAGCACTTTAATGTCCAGGTCCCGACATTCGGTGAAATACCCGACCAGCTTATCCTGGTTGCCCATATCGGTCGTCATCAGGGACGCCATGAATTCGGTCGGGTAGTGGGCTTTTAAGTAGCCCGTCTGATAACACAACACAGCATAGGCTGCCGCATGCGATTTATTGAAGCCATATCCAGCGAATTTTTGAATCAGTTCATAGAGCTTGTCCGCTTTTTTCTCAGGAATATTCTTCTGTTTTGCGCCATCAAGAAACTTGGCCCGCAACTTTTCCATCTCTTCCGGTTTCTTTTTGCCCATCGCCCGACGAAGGATGTCGGCTTGGCCCAAGGAGAACCCGGCCATTTTATTGGCGATCGCCATCACCTGTTCCTGGTAGACGATCACGCCATAGGTATCCTTGAGGATCGGCTCCAGTTCAGGCAGTTCATAGGCAATCGGGATCTTGCCTTGTTTTCGTTTGATGAAGTCGGGGATGAGATCCATTGGACCGGGCCGATACAGCGCGATAATGGCGATAATGTCTTCAAACCGATCTGGCTTGAGGCCCGTGAGGAGATCCCGCATACCAGAGCTTTCAAGCTGGAACAGCCCCGTAGTTTTCCCCGAGCTCAGCAGGGCAAAGGTAGCCGGATCGTCAAAGGGCATTTGATCGATGACTAACGGCGGTGCATCGGGATGCGTTTCGTTGATCAGGGTCTCGGCACGTCGTATCATCGTGAGCGTCTTGAGTCCGAGGAAGTCGAATTTGACCAACCCGATTTTTTCGACGTCCCCCATCGAGTACTGGGTCACAATTTCGTCATTGGCACCTTTGTAGAGCGGGACGTGGTCGGTGAGCGGTCCTTCGGAGATCACGACGCCGGCCGCATGGGTGGAAGCGTGACGGGCAAGACCCTCGAGCGATTGGGCGTTCGCCATCAGCTCCTTGATCTTAGGATCGGTCTCCACCAACTCACGCAAGCGAGGCTCTGTCTCCAGTGCTTGCTGCAGTGTGATGTTCAATTGATTGGGGACGAGCTTGGCGACCTTGTCTGCATCGGCGTACGATATTTCCAGCACACGACCCACATCGCGGATCGCTGCCTTGGCGCCGAGTGTTCCAAACGTGATGATCTGCGCGACGTGGTCGGAGCCATACTTGTCCACCACATAGTTGATTACTTCCCCGCGTCGATCCATGCAGAAATCCATGTCGATATCCGGCAGGGAGACGCGCTCAGGATTCAAGAATCGCTCGAACAAGAGGGTGTAAACCAACGGATCTAAGTCTGTAATCCGAAGAGCATATGCGACAAGGCTGCCGGCAGCTGAACCGCGTCCTGGCCCGACAGGAATGGTGCGAGATCGCGCGAAACGGATGATGTCCCATACGATGAGGAAGTATCCGGCAAATCCCATTGAACAAATCACCATGAGCTCTTCCCTCAATCGCTGCTCGTACACAGCTGAGGCGATCCGGCTCGGGCGTTCTCTCAAGCGCTCCTTAAGGCCCGCGACGGCGAGATGCTCGAGATAGGACTCGCGGTCATTAAATTCTTCAGGAACACGATATTGCGGAAGATGCGTCTTGTTCAGTGGGAGATCGAGGTCGCAATCATCAGCAATGCGGCAGGTGTTCAGCACAGCACCCGGAAACTCTGCAAACGCCGGGGCGATCTCCTCCGTCGATTTGACATACAGCTGATCTGTGTCGAACTTCATCCGATTCGGATCGCTCACCGTCTTTCCGGTCTGCAGACACAACATCAA
>CAKKRK010000147.1 GCA_919902665.1 Nitrospiraceae bacterium | reverse complement strand
TTCTACACTAAATGCCAACAGCAAGTGTCCCAAACTCATTGACACCTTCCGATGAGTGATGCCCCATTAAAGAGAAGAATGGCAAGCCATGAAGTGTGCGTACTAGAGAGGCTGAAAGAGCTAAGTAGTGGCCTGCTTCTTCAGACTTAAAGATAGTCCATTCGTCGGACTTGAGGCTATATTTATACGAGAGATCTCGGGGCATCAAAGAGAGGATGGTATTTCTGGGCGCACTCGCGCTCCAGGCGAGGGTTGTAGTTAGAGATTGACCAGCTAATTCCCTATGCTTCAGCATAGACTCCAGAAGGTTTTGATTATCGGTTCGTTCTTATAGGCTTTCGATGGGGAATTCCTTCCAGCTGTTTGGAGCCTGATCAAGGAGGAAATGAGCATGAAGGCAGTAATTCTAGCAGGAGGATGGGGAACTCGACTATCCGAAGAGACCACCCTGCGACCAAAACCTATGGTGGAAATCGGTGGAAAACCGATCCTGTGGCATATTATGAAGATTTATGCCGCTCACGGGATAAAGGAATTTGTTATCGGTCTTGGTTATAAGGGAGAGATGATCAAGGAATATTTTCTCAACTTTTATGCATTCAATAAAGATATTTCAGTCGATCTTGGAAGTGGAAAGACGACGATTCATGACGGAAAACGGCACGAAGACTGGAAGGTGCATCTCGTCGATACCGGTCTGCACACTCAGACGGGAGGTCGGCTTAAACAGCTCAAACAATGGATAGGCGAGAATGAAACGTTTCTGTTTACGTATGGAGATGGGGTTTCAGATGTCGACATCCAAGCTACCATTAAGTTCCATAAGGCTCACGGAAAGCTGGCCACAGTAACGTCCGTCCTGCCTCCTGCACGATTCGGTCGGCTTGTGTTCGACCATGATCACATTGTCGACTTTAGTGAGAAACCTCATGGTGAGGAAGGCTGGATCAATGGCGGCTTCTATGTCCTCGATCATAAAGCCATTGATTACATTAAAGATGATGAGACTGTGTGGGAGAGGGATCCCATCCAGCAGCTCACGAAAGATAATCAATTGATGGGCTATCGGCATGATCGTTTCTGGTCCTGTATGGATACGCTGAAAGAGAAGAATTATTTGGAGGAGCTATGGCAATCGTCAAAGGCTCCTTGGAAGGTATGGTAAAGCGATTATTTTTTAGATCATTACATACCCTTATCATCCATAAAGTCACTGTTGAAAAGGGCTGAGAAAGTCTAGAGGCGCAGCAGTTATTCCAGGAAGAGAAAGTTTGGAGTAGATTGAGTCTTGAGAGAGCCTAGCATTCGACTCATTTGGCAAATGCTGTCTCACTCGGTCATTCCAGTAATGGCCTCGGTGCTTACGCTGTGTCTGTTGCAAAAACAGGGCGCTTAAATCAGGGGGTAGAGTATGAAGATTCTAGTGACAGGCAACATGGGCTATGTCGGCCCATTAGTACTGCGTCGTTTGCGAGAGTCTCATCCGCAAGCAACGCTCGTCGGTTACGATATGGGGTACTTCGCGCATTGTTTAACGGGTGCGTCGCGACTTCCTGAAAGTCGGGCTGATCAGCAACATTTTGGGGATATCCGACAGGTTCCTGAGCAGATCCTGCAAGGGGTCGACGCTATCGTGCATCTCTGTGCCATCTCAAACGATCCTATGGGCGCCACGTTTGAAAAGGTTACCCTTGATATAAACCATCGAGCGAGTATCGATCTTGCGCGAAAAGCAAAGCGAGCAGGCGTGAAGAAGTTTGTATTTGCATCGAGCTGCAGTGTGTACGGATTTGCCGAAGGTGGCCCTCGCCGGGAAGAGGATGCTCTGAATCCTCTTACGGCCTATGCTAAATCAAAAGTTCAGACGGAGCAGGACCTGGAATCGCTTGCGTCGGAAAGTTTTACAGCGACCTGCCTTCGGTTTGCAACAGCGTGCGGCATGAGTGATCGGCTGCGCTTGGATCTTGTGTTGAATGATTTTGTAGCTGGTGCGCTTGCGTCAAAACGCATCAGTATCCTGAGTGATGGGACACCATGGCGCCCCTTGATTCACGTCAAAGATATGGCGAGAGCAATCGATTGGGCTGTGCAGCGAGATTCTCGAGATGGCGGTTCCTTTCTGACCGTCAACGCGGGAAGCGACGCATGGAATTATCAAGTCAAGGATTTGGCGGCAGCTGTAGCCAATCTTGTGCCGAACGTCGAGGTTTTGATCAATAAAGATGCACAACCAGATAAGCGCTCATATCGAGTGAACTTTGACAAGTTCTCGAAGCTGGCGCAAGGATTTCTCCCTATGGTTGACCTTCAGAGTGCGGTGAAGGATCTCCGTGATGGGCTCATGGCCATGCAGTTTCGCGACCATGAGTTCCGGACGGGCGAGTTGATACGACTCGTCACATTAAAACGACTGCGGGAGAGTGGGCAATTGACAGACGACCTAGTGTGGAAAGAGCGAAGCAATGCTTGAGGATGTGGTCGGGTGTCGCATTGGGTATTGGGCGTTGCGAAACATCCTTTGCTAGTAGGAGGGAATATCAGTATGGGGCAATCAGGGTGTCGGTCTTGCGGTGCGACGCTTGAGCGTACGTTCATCGATCTTGGGATGTCTCCATTGGCCAATTCCTACATTAAGCCAGACCAGTTGAATCGTATGGAGCCCTTTTATCCATTGCATGTTTATGTGTGCGAGAAGTGCTTGCTGGTTCAGCTAAAGCAATTCGCAGCGCCGCACGATATTTTTTCCGACTACGCGTATTTTTCGTCATTTTCAGATTCCTGGCTGGCGCACGCAAAAGCCTATGTTGATATGATCGTGGGTCGATTCGGATTGGATCGCAGTTCCAAGGTTGTGGAGATTGCCAGTAACGACGGATATCTTTTGCAGAACTTCGTGTCACGCGGCATCTCTGCGTTGGGAGTCGAGCCTGCTTCCAATATCGCTGAAGTGGCGAAGAAGAAGGGGATTCAGACGAAAGTGGCCTTCTTCGGAGAGAACACGGCCCGGGATGTAGCTGCTGACGGATGGGCTGCCGATTTGATCATTGGGAACAATGTGCTGGCCCATGTCCCGGATCTGAATGATTTCGTGAAGGGGCTTAAAGTGCTGCTGAAACCAACGGGCCTGATTACTATGGAATTCCCTCATCTGTTGCAGCTGATGCAGCAGAACCAGTTTGACACTATCTATCACGAACATTTTTCCTATTTTTCGTTCTTGGCGGTCGAGCAGGTGTTTGCTCGTCATGGAATGAAACTATTCGATGTTGAGGAACTGTCGACTCATGGTGGCTCTCTGCGAATCTATGCGTGCCACAATGACGATACTTCCAAGCCTGTACAGGCACGAGCAAAGGAACTGAAATCACGAGAAGAAACCGCCGGATTTGGCCGGCTGAATCATTATCTATCGTTTGGTCCGCGCGTTGAGGCGACGAAGCGGAAGGTACTGTCCTTTCTCATCTCTGCGAAACAGGAGGGCAAGCACGTTGTAGGTTATGGGGCTCCCGCAAAGGGGAACACCTTGCTCAACTATTGCGGAATTCGGACGGACCTCATTGGTTACACGGTAGATCGGAGTCCACATAAGCAAGGGCATTTTCTCCCTGGCGTGCATATTCCAATTTATGGGCCGGAACGAGTGCGCGACACACGCCCTGACTATCTCCTGATTCTGCCCTGGAATATTCGAGAGGAAGTCATGCAGCAGATGAGCTACGTTCGGGAGTGGGGAGGAAAGTTTGTCGTTCCGATTCCTGAGGTACAAGTGTATTCATGATTTTCACAGAAACCGCCCTCAAAGATGTCTTCTTGATCGATCCTGAGCCGGTACGAGATGAGCGGGGAATGTTCGCGAGAACCTGGTGCCAACGGGAGTTTGAGGCGCACGGGATTTCGACCAGGTGGGTGCAGTCAAGTGTTTCGGTGAACCGCCAGAAAGGCACTATGCGCGGGCTTCATTATCAATCCGCTCCCAATGAGGAAGTGAAGTTGGTTCGTTGCACGGCTGGCGCCATCTATGATGTCATCGTCGACTTACGACCTGCGTCACCGACGTACTGTCAGCATGTCGGAATAACGCTCTCGGCAGATAATCGCCGAGCTGTCTATATTCCGAAGTGTTGTGCCCATGGGTTTCTCACGCTCGAACACAATAGCGAAGTGTCGTACCATATATCGGAGTTCCATGTGCCTGCCAGTGCTCGGGGGTTCCGGTGGGACGACTCAGCGTTCAAGATCAAGTGGCCTGAACCCATTCTGGTCATGTCGGAGAAAGATCGAACATGGCCAGCATTTTTCAGGGACGGCGCACTGCCATTATGACATTTTCTGGCCCCGAAGAAGCATTGAGAGGTGAAGAGTTAGGCAAAGAGTTGCATAGCTTCATGGTGGAGCTTTATCCAATATGTCGAAGTATTACTGGTGGAGGGGTCAGGGAAACTCTTCGGGCGATCCAGAAGCGTCTTGCGCTTGAGATGCATGAAGTTCCTAGCGGAACAAAAGTATTTGATTGGACGGTTCCGTTGGAATGGAACGTAGCCGATGCCTATGTCATGAACCGGGAGGGGAAGCGAGTCATCGATTTCAAAGCACACAATTTACATCTGATGAGCTACAGTTCGCCCGTCCGGAAGAAGATGCCATTGGCGGACCTCAGGCCCCATTTATTCACGCTGCCGGATCATCCTGAGTGGATTCCTTACCGAACGTCCTATTACAAGGAGAACTGGGGCTTTTGCCTTCGGCACGCGGATCTTGAACGACTGTCCGATGACGAATATGAGGTTGTCATCGACTCGAGTCTTCAAGCCGGTTCACTCACCTATGGCGAGGTCTATTTGCCAGGTGAAACGTTGGATGAGGTTCTCATCTCATGTCATGTATGCCATCCGGCTATGTGCAACGATAATTTGTCGGGTATTACGGTGGCCGTGAAGCTGGCGGAAACGATGGCGATGCGTCCAAGACGGTATTCATACCGGTTTCTCTTTATTCCAGGAACAATTGGGTCGATTACCTGGTTGGCTCAGAATGAACAGACGGTGTCTCGCATTAAGCACGGGCTCGTTTTGACCGGGGTAGGTGATGCGGGGAACATCACCTACAAGAAGAGTCGTCAGGGCAATGCGGAGATCGATCGGGCGATGGCACATGTGCTGAGGCATTCAGGAGAGGCCCATACCATCATCGACTTTTCTCCCTATGGGTATGATGAACGGCAGTATTGTTCTCCTGGGTTTGATCTGCCCGTCGGATGTTTTATGAGGGCCCTTCATGGCCAATATCCGGAGTATCACTCCTCGGCAGATGATCTGGGCTTTGTGAAGCCGGACTCTCTTGTACGGTCGTATGCCAGATGTCTAGGAGTGTTCGATCTCTTGGAAGGAAATCGAACATATCTAAATCAAAATCCAAAATGTGAACCCCAGTTAGGTCGACGAGGGCTGTATCGTGCTGTTGCTGGTCATCAAGAAAAACAATGGACTGAATTTGCTCTCTTCTGGGTGTTGAATGCATCCGATGGACGCCATACCCTGCTTGATATCGCCGAGCGCGCCGACCTTTCGTTCGGCAAGATTGTATCCGCAGCCGAAGCGCTCCTAGAGGTTGGGCTATTGAAAGAATGTCAGAGGCCGGGATAACACTTAATGGAGAAGCGATCATGAACACTGTGTATTATGACCCTCCATTCTCGGACGAACGACGCCGCGAAGAGTTAT
>CAKKRK010000146.1:354-1083 GCA_919902665.1 Nitrospiraceae bacterium | reverse complement strand
TATGAGGATCGCCATACCACTACTTAACGGCTAAGAGTAGACGAAACTAAAGCCATCCTTGGATAGGATTCAGTATAGCAAACGATGCTAGAGACGATTAGGAAAGCTTGCTTTTGACCAGGTCGCTGACTTGCTTGCCGTCGACGGACTGCCCGGCGAGGCGGGCCATCACCGCCTTCATGACGATTCCCATATCTTTGTGGGTGCGGGAGCCTGTTTCTGCGACAGCTGTTGCGACAATGGCCTCGAGCTGTTGAGGTGAAAGCGGTGTGGGGAGGTAGGCCTCGATAATCTCAATTTCCTTCCGCTCTTTGGCAGCCAGTTCCATCCGTTGAGCTTTTTCAAATTGCTCGACGGATTCCCGGCGCTGTTTGACGAGGGTCGTCATCACGCGGCTCATTTCAGCATCATCAAGGTCCCGCTTCAGCTCGACTTCTTTGTTCAGGACGGCGGCTTTGATCATACGGATGACATCCATGCGAAGTTGATCGCGTGATTTCATCGCAAGTTTGAGATCTTCGGTCAGGCGATCGGACAGCGACATGGGAGGCCTCATGGATGAGTGGTTGAGTTGGCTTGCGAAGCATACCCTCTTGGTTTCAGTGAGTCAACGAGATGGGTGGAATGGTGATCGGACAAAGGGATGGTATGATATGAGTACGAATTGTATGGCGATCATGACGAAGAGGAGGATGGGTATGTCGGAGAAAGCGACATGGAGGATAGGAT
>CAKKRK010000146.1:0-344 GCA_919902665.1 Nitrospiraceae bacterium | reverse complement strand
AGTGCTGTTGGTGATGGGGGGATGTGCCGGTGAAGCGCCGAGACCTGCGCCGACGATGACGCAGGACCAGGTTCGAAGCAATGCTGACAAAGCGTTTGAAAAACTGAAGCAAGAGGAAAAGAATCGTGCGATCGACTCTGGAGTAGGTCCTTACTAATTAAGGTTGATCGCCCGGCGTGAGAGTCGTCGCAGGGGTTTCAATAGCGGCAGTTCCCAGAGTAAGTGCTGGTGGGCACGCTGCTCCACATGGCGAGGCTCATGAAACGTGCGGAGAAGTGTCATCGAGACAATCAAGCGCAATAGACCGGAGAGAAAGAAGATAAACGGGAGATTGGAGACGGGCT
>CAKKRK010000145.1 GCA_919902665.1 Nitrospiraceae bacterium | reverse complement strand
AACCGGACACTTCACGTGCTACAAAAACCGGACAGATGATGTGCTAGCTACAGGCGTGGCGAAGCAGGGTAGTGAAATCGTGAGCAGCGAGGGGAGTGGAGCACGCACCCCGCCGCCGGGTCGAGAGATGGGTCCTCACAGCGTGAGGCTGGTCGGATATCGTTCCGAAGATGTCAGAACAAGATTCCCGAGTCGTTGCTGGGTTCTGCCATAAGCTCTTCTTCATCGCTCAGTCCTCATACCTCAGTCCTGTCCGGCAGTCCTCAGCACTTCTCAGAGAGGGGCGTGATTTCTCCTAGGGAAAAGGGTATTCTTCGGCCCGGTCGTTGATAGGAAGCCTGGCTTCCCTGCGCTTACCTCGGCAGAGCCAAGAAGCGAAGCCTGCGAACTCTGGATCAATGTATGATCGCAAGACCTGACCCTCTTGCTAGAAATTTGCGACAGAACCCAATTCCACAAGGAGGTTCACGTATGAATCGAGCAAAGACCATCACATCTTGGGTGGTGCTGATGCTGGTGATGGGGCTGATAGAGGCTGGAGCAGGGCCCATTTTTGCTGAACCATACCAGGTGATCGATGTCAAGGACGGAGGCACCATTACCGGAGTTGCGGTATGGCAGGGCGAGGTCCCTAAACTCCAGCCAATTGAAAATGAAGCAAACACGAACGTCTGCGGCCAAGAAGTAGCCTCTCAAGCGTTACAGGTCAATTCGAAAAACAAGGGTGTGCCATACGTGCTTGTCTATCTTGAACAGGTTGAGAAGGGGAAGGCACCAGCGGACAAATACTGGCTCCATATGGTGAATTGTCAATTCACTGAGCACATTTATCCATTCGTTAGAAGCCAACTGCTGGTGATGGTCAACCACGATTTGTTTTTCCACAACCCAGACTTTTTCGACGCACAGAATGTCTCACTTCTGCACTTCCCTATGCCCGATCCCGGCCAGGAAATTACCCACAAGTTCTTGCGGACATCCCTCCAGAACGAAAAGGGCGTGATGCGGCTTCAGTGTGATGTTCATAACAATATGAACGCCTATTGGGCGGCTTTTGATCATCCGTATTTTGCGGTCACAGACGCGGACGGAAAATTTGTCATTAGCGGGGTCCCGGCAGGCAAGTACACCCTGGTGGCATGGCATGAAGGCTACAAGGTCATACGAGAGGAGAAGGGGCGACCAATCTATGACAGGCCGCATATCCGTCAGCAGGAGATTAATGTCAAACCAACAAAGACCATTGACGTCGTCTTTGAGTTCCCAGTGCGAAAAGTCTTCATTGACTATTGACGAGATGTTTCAAAAATATCGAGGTCATTGCCTCCTATTTTGACAACATATCCAATGGGAGGACAATTATGGGACGCAAAATGGTTCTCGTGGGGCTGTTGGCAGCGGCTTTGCTCACGATACTGCCGACGACCTCCTCCTTGGCCAATCCGCCGGATACGGACGAAGTGAAGGACCAGCCAGGCCAGGAGCCGCCGGTTACGCGCGGCATGCCGGATCTCGTACGGTATTGGAACTTCGATCCACCTAAGAGTCCGCTGTTCGATATCAGCAGAGTGACCATCTCCGGCGACCTCCGGGTCAGGCCGGAACTTCGTGTCAACCCAAACTTCGGATTGAATGTAAATACAGCGGGTTCCCAACTTTCAACCGGCCGCGCCCCCAATGGAGGCGATACCGCTGATCAATTTGTTCAACAATGGATGCGGCTGGGGCTCAACTATGCGATTTCACCCGATGTTGATACCTTCGTCCAGATACAATATGGGAAGAATTGGGGCGCGAACAGCAATCCTGGAGCAGCGAATCCCGCGAACGACCCCAATTCGACCTCCAGCCTGGGGATCCGCCAGGCTTATATGTTGATCCGCAATCTCGGGGTCAATGGTCTCAACCTGAAGGCCGGCCGGCAGCTCATCCAGATGGGGAACCAACGCTTATTTGGCGCGTTTGATTGGAACAATGTCGGTTTCTCCTTTGATGGTGTCACCCTGCAATATTCCAAGAATGCGTACGAAGTCTGGGGAGGTTGGGTGCGCCTTGCTGATGCAGAAGCTTTTACAAACGGTGCGGGATCGGGAGCGGTTTCCGGCGGCGGGGCAGGCAGTAAGAATGCAGATTTGGTGTTTACCAGGCTGGTTTTCAAACCCATGCCGAGCATGTCGGTTGAGCCCCTCTGGGTGTTTTTGAACAACCAACAAGCAAGTACTGGTGGAACCAATAGCGCTGCCATCACTGCTCCACATGCCAACGACCAGCACCGCCATACATTGGGCGGTCGAGTGGCCTTTAGACAAGGGATGTTCGACGGGACGGCCGAGGGCTATTGGCAGATCGGATCAATGGGGTTGGGTCTGTCCAGCAATCGACTCCACATCAATGCCCAAGCTTTTGCCGCAGAGGGAGGGATTACCCTCCACGATGTGCCGTGGACCCCACGCGTCGGTTTGGAGTTCAACTATGCATCGGGTGACGGAAACAAGGCGAACTGTAATGCAGACACCGGGGCCGGTTGTGGCGGTACAGCGAACACCTTCGAGAATCTCTATCCAACGAACCATATTTTGATGGGCTATGCCGATCGGATGGCCTGGCGGAACATGGTCGGCTACGGCGCCAGCTTGCAGATGAAGCCGAGTCTCGCGCAACATCTGGATTTCCGATTCTGGATCTTCCGCAAAGCCAACAACAGCGATTGTTGGTATACCGCCAACCAAGGCTGCTTCTCCGCTCCGACTGCCGGAACCGCTGCCAATATCGCGACCAGCAACTCGCTGTACAAGGAAATCGATGGGGTCTATACCCTGTTCTTTAAGGACAACAAGGTGGCCTGGCAGACCGGCATATCCTATCTGATCGCCGGCCAAATGCTCGACCAGTTGGCCTCTGGGAATGCCGCTGGGAGCGGGGCTTCAGCGGTGAATTCGATCTGGGCCTACACGCAGTTGCACGTGAATTTCTAGCACCTATTCTTCATGACAGTTCGTCTCGAGACGCGCCTGCATTGCCGATCGTGTTCAGAATTCATGAAAACGTATGCTGCAATCGCCGATCCGGTGCTACGACAAGGCTTGGGGCGGTGGGCTCGCCCCTCGGACCTTCGACCTACTGCATGAGTAAGCCTCAGGTCCTCCGGGCTTCGGCCTCGCGACGCGGCTCCTCGATTTGGCGACGAACTGTCATGAACAATGCGGGTTAACGGAGGGAGCGAGTTACGGCTGGTTCACGCGACTCAGAGAAAGTGACTGGATTGCAAGGTCGGGAGGGAGTGCTGGAACCGTGACAGCAATGGTCCTGAGTGAGCGGAGCCATTCGCCAACGGTGACGGTTCGATCGTCGTCAAGATCTGCCTTGCCGGTTAATCCGCTTAGAAGACTCTGCGACGAGGGGTTGCGCCGAGAGACTTGAATGACCGTTCCAGCCCCAACCTTGGAGGATCCATCAAGATCACCGATCCAATTGGGGTCCGCGAGTCGGATGGCACTGTTCTTCGTCGCTGCGTCCATGGCCACCGGTGCTTCGATGATGGCAACTGCCAGTCTAGCCCCCAGGTTGACCAGACGATTTTGGAGAAGCCGGAGGGGGATCAACTGAGACAGTGATGATTGCGGGGTGGTGTCGTAAGGCATCAGAAATATTTCACCGGTTCGTGAGTCGGCGCGTACATGTCCGGCGAAGTAGAAGAAGATGATCGAGTCTTTCGTGACTCGCTTGGTGAGCCAGAGTGCGAGGGCTTCCTTGACGTCGGCCTGGGTCGCCAACTCGTCTTGGAGCAACAGCGTATGTCCCTCAGGTACCTGGAGGGATTCGGTAAACCTTGAGATGGTTTCCTTGGTGTCGAACGAAAGTCCGTCCCGCCATCCCAGCCAGGGAGTCTGGTAGTGGCCAAGCCTCACGATGACAGCATATCGGTCTGGAATATTCCCGCCTGCGGTGGTAGTCGAGGTCGGACGTAGGGCGGACGATGGTACTGATGCCGTCGGCTCGTTGCGAGAGGCCATGGTCGCCATGAGGGTGTGTGTCGCCGGTGCGCCGTTTGCTGTGCCAGACGGTATGACCGTCACAGTGAGTTCGCCATGCGATCCTTCGGCATTCGCCGGCAGTGTTCCCCACAGGATGGTGCTCTTCGTTTCCCCTGGCTGAAGGTTGGCCATCCGTACCGACGGCGACAGCGTGCTCGCGAAGGTCTCGATGAGTATGGGCGTCCCTGAGAGGGTAATGGCCGCAGCATTCAAAGCGGTCTTGCCGGTATTCGTTACGTCGATCCTGATGCCGATCTTCTCGCCACTTTCCAGCACGAGATTGTTGTTGGCATCCAGCAAAGTTGCCTTGATGGCCAGCAGGCTTGGCGTGGCACCGGGACTCTGCCGGCCCACCGTGCTCTCCCCGTGCGTTTTTTTCCGCAACTGCACCAGGTATCCCATGAATTGATCGGCAAGATGATCGGCTGCCGTTTGCACGGCGGCGTCCAACTGCCCGGTTTCACATCGGTTATCGCTACCGCCGAGTTGGGGCGTCCACAACGCCACCCGATGCGAATAGACTATCGATGCTTTCGGGAACCGGCGCCCCTGGTCATCTTGGAAGGTAGCCAAAAGACGGACATCAAATTGAGCGAGATAGTTGCTGTCGGCCGACCCACTGCGTGATGTCGGATCGAAGGAGGCGTTCGCCAGCGTGATGAAAGCCGTGACTTCGGATGCGGGAGCAGCGACCGCTTGTGCCGTTCCCGACGGGTCTCCGACCGTCAGGTGTGCAAGGCGAGCCCGCCCGGTTTCGGTGAAGGATTGAACGAGTACGTCGCCTAGAGGACTCTTCCACAAACTGTCGGCACAGACTGTCTGCTCTAAGATGGCTGAGCGAACTGACTCATCGAAGACCAGCTTAACCGACAGCGGAATGACCGGCCCCTGTTCGGTTGGATGCATGAAGCGCGGCGTCTGTAGGTGGTTGCAGGCGGCTAGCAGCGTGAGTCCCGTTGCCAGCACGAGAATCGACATGAGCGATACCCGAGGAGTAGACATGGGCGGACGGTACCCGAAGGAGTAATCGGATGCAATGAGAATGTTGCCATAGACCTCCCATTGGAGCAGAGATTCAGGGTCAGGTTCTGCAATCAAACAGAGGAAGAAACTGGGGACATTCTGAATTTCTTCGTGGGCGGCCGTCCGGCACCTTGCGCATCCTCTTCCTCCCGCCGTTCAGACTCAGAGACCAGGAAAAAGAAAATGTGCCGGGATTCTTTCCCATCTATGGGATTATGAGCTTCACTCGTATGCGAGGCGCACGGTTTTACTAGGAGCCCGTTCACTTGTCGCTTACCCTCTATCCTCTCAATCTCCGCGGTCAGGTCTACGGCAGCCCCATGCCATTCGGGCTGTATGATCCAGGGGGAACACTCCTTCAGGATTTGAAAGCCGCCGACATCTCCTCAGTCGTTCTCCTGGCAGAAATAGAAGAGTGTAAGGAAAAGACGGGGAGGGATTTGCTTGCGCTTTATCGAGAGGAAGGCCTGACGGTTTTCCCTCTTCCCATGCCTAACTACGGCATTCCTTCCAATGGGCAACTGGCTGCCGTGCTGAAGCAGGCCAAAGGGCGTGTGTCTGATGGTCACAATATCCTGATCCATTGCTCTGCAGGACTCGGGCGAACCGCCTTGTTTGCCGCGTTGCTGGCAAGAGATGTCTTGGAGCTATCCGGGGAAGAGGCAATCAACTGGCTCGGTCGGCACAAACCAGACGCCCTGCTGACACCGGCTCAGATCGCGATGATTTTGGCATGAATAGGGAACACGACAGTGTGCAAACGAGGAGGGGACATGACTAATTGATTAGAGAGTCTTCCGGTCAAAGAACAGCGTGGTAGCCGTGTGCGCTGCGTGTTGTTCACAGAAGGTGAGCGCGAAGATGTCGCCAGACGATTGACTGCCTTAGTCGCACCGCATGCCGTTGTTGATCCATCTCGCCATGTCTGGGCACCGAAGGGCCTTTCTGATCCAACCGAAGGGAAGTTGGGCAACACTGCGCCGTTCTTATCAAGCTTTCAGCGAGAAGAGATTTCCAACTGGTGGCTGGCCGTTAGACACGTTGCCGCGAACACCCCAAACTGGGACATTATCAGTCAGGCGACGATTGGTGGCCGGGAAGGATTAATCCTCGTTGAGGCAAAAGCGCACGACCAAGAATTGGTAAAGGAAGAGAGTGGTAAACGGACTGAGCCAAACCCTTCTGCGAGCAGTGCGTCGAACCATGAGAGGATTGGCACCTGTATCGAGGAAGCCAGCCGCTCTTTATCTTCTGCTAGTGGTGTTGCCTGGAACCTCTCGCGAGATTCCCATTATCAGCTGTCGAATCGCTTTGCCTGGTCATGGAAAGTCACCACGATGGGTATTCCTGTGATTCTTGTCTATCTTGGTTTCTTAAAAGCAGATGAGATGAAAGACCGCGGCATACCATTTGACAATCATGAGCAATGGAAACAACTGGTTGAGTCTCAAAGCCAGGATTTGTTTCCGAATACAGTCTGGAGTAAGACTATGGGTGTGAATGGCGTTCAGTTCATTCCTCTTATTCGCAGCGTGACACAATCTATTGTATAGAGGGGCAACCAGTTCCTGGCGCCTTAGCCAGACACTTGGTCCTTCGAGCCAACTCGCTCTGCGTGAGTCCTTGTAGCTCACGAACGATCCGAACGGACTCTCCCAGCAAAACCACAACCCCTGCTTTTGCCTGAAGAACCTCTTTCGTCTTCATCATTACCTCCGATAATCGTGCGTGGTGACGTCCATGACCACCACAGGACTTCACGCCGTTCTCCTTGAGGGACTGAGCCATCGACGCATCGGACGACAGCGCGGCGCGGTCGCACTGAAGACTCACCATGATTGACGGCTACCGTTGTTGGCGACTGGTCCTGGGGAAATTCCGAAGTGATGCATGGTACAGTAACTTCAGCGAAAGCCAGAAGGCGCCATCCCCGGTCCCTCACTCTGTAGTGGGGTGCTTACTGAGGTCGGTTCACTTCTTGTAAGAAAAGGAGCATGCCAATGATACGATCTACCATGCCACGAGCTGTCGCACTCGCTTCCCTGTTCATCCTCGCCACGGCCACAGTGCTGCCGTTGCAACCGGTCTTTGGTGAAGGCGGGGCCAGGCGGGATGTGGTGCGTGCTGAGGAGCAGAACCGCCAGGATGCCATCATGCTTGCCACAGAGGCGGCGGACCATGGCCAACAGGGTCATGTGGGTGCACTCCTAACCAGTGCAGAAGCGGCGCTCCAGTCTGCCCTGAAGGCCGGTGAGGCTCCGCATGTGGACGCAGGGATCAAGGAACTTAAACAGGCCATTGAGCATGGGAAGGCAGGTCATGCAGACGTGGCGAGGAAACACGCCGAACAAGCGGTCACCCACCTGTCTGAGAAGTACCGGAGCAGATAGGCTTACATAAAGAGGGTGGAAGCCTTTAGCAGAAAGAATTGAGCGCCCTGAAGAAGAAATCAGTATGATCTTTTGCCGAGTCCCTCGCTGGTCACCACCACACGTTTTACGAACAACATCGGTCTCTCGCGGTACTGCTGATGCTCATCCTGTTTCTGCTCCCTTTGTTAGGCTCTCTGTCATAGGCCTGCTTGGATCGCTGGTTGCTGTGGTGCTGTCCGTAGCCGCCTATGATCTGATGCCCCCGCTCTGGCGCATGTGTGGCCACTGACTGCCTCATGGTTGACCTTGCACCTCCCAGCGCGATTCTTTTAAAATGCGCCATTTTTACGAGGAGCCTATGATTTTCCGATTCGCGAGTACCCTTGTGTTATCGATCTTCTGTCTCGCCGTTCCGGCATGGGCCGATTTTCAGGCTGGCATGACGGCCCATGACGCTGAAGACTACGCCACTGCCATGCGTGAGTGGCAGCCATTGGCGGAGCAGGGCGATGCCATGGCGCAGTATCACGTGGGAATGCTATACCACAAGGGCCGGGGGGTGCCGCAGGACGATGCAGAAGCCAGAAAGTGGTATGCCAAAGCGGCGGCGCAGGGACATGCCAGGGCGCAGTTCAGCCTCGGCACCTTGTACTTTAATGGCGAAGGCGGTCCGAAGGACTATCAGCAAGCCCTACGATGGTTCCGTCTCGGGGCCAACCGAGGAGACGCGCTCGCTCAAACGAAACTCGGGATTATGTACGATGACGGGGAAGGCGTGCCGAAAGATAAAGTCCAGGGGTATATGTGGGTCAGTCTGGCCGCGACGAACGGAGATAAGTCCGCGCCCATGCTGCGCGATATTTTGGCCAAAGGGATGACGGAGGCTCAAATTGCCAAGGCCAAGAAATTGGTGAGTGAGTGGAAACCGGAAGGCCAGTGAAAGTACGAGCATGAGGACGGGGGTACCTCAGCCTTCGTGATACAGACGCGGCACGAGTGGGCCGATGGTGCAGAGACTTCATAGGCGATCGTGCCGGTTCATTTGGCGATGTCGTCGGCGATGATCTGCTCGTCACCCTGACGTCCGATGATGACTGCCCTCATCCAATTACTGTGATCGAATTGCGTGGCCGGTCACTGCAGCGGCTCTAAGCCCATTCATACCGTGGTGAATGAATGCTCTCTGGTTTCTCTAACAGGGGGCGATTGGTTGACCAGACAGCCCTTCTCTTGGCTCGTTTCACCGTTCATGTTTGACGTCTCATCCCGCCGGTTCCGCACGTCCCACTTTTCTTAGTGCTGAATCGCTGAGAGCAGCCATGTGCCATCTTGCTCGCGCACGAAGGTCCAAATTTCGCGCGACTCAGTTGGCGTCTCCTCGCTGCCTGTGACGACATATCCTGGCTCTCCGCGCTGCTTGGTCAGGGACAGGTTGTAGTCACGGGCGCTCCAGCGGAGCCCTGCCGACACATAGTACACGGTGCCTTCCATCCAGGCTTCCAGGACTTCGGCCTGGAGCAAGGTTACATCTTCCACATGGTTCTGGATGTCCCGCTTGGTGTGATCGGCCAGGGTGGTGCTGAAGTAGTTCAGCATGTCCGGTGTCACGAATTGCCCCAATCCGGCCAGGTCCTGCCTGCTCCAGGCTGCATGGACGTCGCTCAGCAGTTGCTGGAAGGTGGCTTTATCCGCGGAGGTGACCTGGTCAATCGACAGGTTTCGTTTGTGTGTGCGAGACGGCGGTTCTGACCGGTTATCAAGGGCGGGGTCGCGCCCGGGGAGTCCGGAAAAGTCGGGGAGGGAGGGGCGCTGTATTTTGAGGTAGTAGAAAATTGTCGCCGCTCCCAGGAACAGCAGGAGCAAGAGAACGCCCAGGGGTTCCAGCGTCTTGCTGGTATGAGCGGCCTCTGGGGACGGCCCATCGGCTTCGTTTGTCTGTGTGCGACCAGCTGGCGATTCGTCGGCGCTGCTGGTCTTTTGGATCGCGGCGTTCCGCGACGAGCTAGAGCCGCTATTGAGAGAGCCGTTTTCTGCCTGGGCCTCAGAGGCGGAAAGAAGGCCGGTCAGTGACAACAGAATCGAGGCGGCGAGGAGGGGCATTCGGTTCACGGTCGCTCCTTGTGGTCATAGTTGCAAGATTCTAGGGTACGAGACATGTTAGCAGCAATGGCTCATTCAAGTCGCACAGAATGGAGGAGGCGGATCTTGAGCCATGCAGGCACCTCTCTGACGGTGTGCGCTTGAGCATCAACAGCCGGTATCATGATGTGCCCGCAGTTGACTCACCCAGCGAGCCCTCAATCCGTGTAAGATGTCTGCACGTGCCTGTCACGGCTGGCCGTGAACGCAGCCCGTCTCCCTGTTCCATCCCAGGTCTTCTGTGTTGAGCGAAAGGTTCCCATGGACAAGAAAAGGCCGGATGGGCCTGTGCCCAGCCCGGTGCCTCCTCATCTGCGGTATTCACCCGAGGTGCGGGTGAGTCTGGCCGAGGCGGCAGATGGATTAGGAGTGATGGTGTGGATCGCGGTTGGGCAGGGATCGGATGGGTCGTCTGTGCGAGGCGATCAGATGAACGACCTGGGGTTGGTCCTTCCTGCCATACCGGGCTTCGATGTTCCATCAGGCGATGATCTCACGGTCGTATGCCAACGCGGTGGCTTCGGCAGGACTGGCGGCCAATTCTATAAGCCGGAAGAGGGGGCGTAGCCATGCATCGTCGTGTGAGGCAACCGCGCGCCGATTGGCCGGCGCAACTCGACCGAGTCGGCGTCACCTATCACAGTCTGGACGGCGGCTATTGGCGCGAAGATGTCGCCTATGAGTTGAGCGAGACGCAGGTCGACGGGCTCGCATCGGCCACGGGCTCGCTACATCGGCTCTGTGTCGAGGCCGTCGAGCGGATCATCCACGAGGATCGGTTTGCCGATCTCCACATTCCCGAACAGTGGCGGCCCTGGATCATCGATTCGTATGAGCGGCAGGAGCCGTCGCTCTATGGGCGGTTTGATTTCTGGTATGACGGAATCGGGTCGCCAAAATTACTCGAGTACAACGCCGATACGCCTACCTCGTTGCTGGAAGCCGCCGTCGGGCAATGGGGATGGGTGCGAGAGACCTGTCCGGAGGCGGATCAATTCAATAGTCTGCATGAGCGGTTGATCGCACAGTGGTGCACGATCCGTCGGCAGTCCTCGAACGATCTGCTCCATTTGGCCTGTTTGGATGGGAGCGACGAGGACCGACAAACGGTGACCTATCTGGCCGATACGGCAAACCAGGCCGGGTGGCGCGTGCAGACCTTGCCGATCGAACAGATTGGGTGGGAGCCGGAGCGGCGACGGTTTGTGGATCATCGGAACGAGCCGATCTCCGCGCTCTTCAAGCTCTATCCCTGGGAATGGATGTGTCAGGACGCCTTTGCGGCAGAGCTGCCCCGGTCTTCGATGATGGTGCTGGAGCCGGCCTGGAAACAGGTGCTGAGCCACAAAGGTCTGCTCGCGTTGCTGTGGGAGTGGTATCCCGATCACCCTAATCTGTTGCCCGCCTTCTTTTCCGGACCGGGGGACTGTGCGGCCTATGTCAAGAAGCCATTTTGGTCACGCGAAGGCGCCAATATCTCGATCGTGAATGGGGATCAGGTACTGACGACCGCCGGACCCTACGATGCGCAGCTCTCAGTCTATCAGCAGTACATGCCGTTGCCGGTGTTTGAGGGATGGCACCCGGTGATCGGATCCTGGGTGGTCGGGGACGAGCCGGCAGGAATGGGGATTCGAGAAGATCGTGGTCTTATTCACGGAAATCAGAGCCGCTTCGTCCCGCATTTCGTTGTGAAAGACGTTCTCGATACATAACCGCGACGTGAGCTGCCCTAAACACGAAATTCCCTGTTAAGATCAGACCCCTTCACCCACAATGTAGCCCAGGAACAGGACACGATGACGACTCCCTCACAATCCCGTGCCGTGCTGGTGGCGATTCAGACCCCTCGTGTGACGAGGGAGGAGCTGGAGAGCTCGCTGCACGAGCTCACACGTCTGGTGAAAACCCTCGGATACCAAGTTATCGGTCAGCTGACTCAAAAGCGGAGTTCCGATACATTTGCGACGGTCCTCGGGCAAGGCAAACTCACCGAATTAGCACGATGGACCGGTGGGCCGGGAACCATCGCGGCGTCATTTGGAAAACCGATGCACAAAGCCGCCTTGAAGCACGAGGCAGCTGTATCAGACGAAGCAGAGGAGTCAGAAGAAAGCGAATCGGATGAACCGAGCGAGACCGTACCCAGCCCACGCGAGCAGGCGCAGATTGTCATCGTGGACTGTGATCTGTCGCCGTCACAATTAAAGAATCTCGAACGTGCCGCCGGCGTGCCGGTACTCGATCGCACCGGGGTCATCATTGAGATTTTCAGTCGACATGCTCGAACCAGAGCAGCCCGACTCCAGGTGGAAATCGCAAGGCTCAATTATCTGGCACCACGAGTGCGCGAGTCCGGTGGTGGGAGCGAGCGGCAAGGCGGGGGAGTCGGCGGGAAAGGGGCAGGCGAGACGAGTCTTGAGCTCGACAAGCGAAGAATTCGTGATCGCCTGAAAGAGCTCAGAACCGAATTAGCGGCCATCGGGGACGAGCATCTCACGCGTCGCGCGAGACGGGACAATGAATTGACCGTCGCGCTTGTCGGGTACACCAATGCTGGCAAATCCTCGCTGATGCGAGCGATGACGGGCAGCGATGTGCTGGTGGCCGACAAGTTGTTCGCCACACTCGATACCACGATCCGTCCACTCTATCCCGAAACGCGTCCGAAAGTGCTCATGAGCGATACGGTGGGATTCATTAAAAAACTCCCGCATGACCTGGTGGCCTCGTTCAAGTCGACGTTGGATGAAGCAGCCTATGCCTCATTGGTGCTGTTTGTCGTCGACGCCTCAGATCCTTCCTTCCGGTCTCAACTTGAGGTGACACGGAAGGTGTTGGCCGAAGTCGGTGCTACGGATAGTCCTAGTCTCTTGGTGTTAAACAAGCAAGATCGGCTCGACCCGGAGGCGATCGCCTTGCTGAAGTCTGAATATCCTGATGCCGTGTGTCTGTCCACGAGGAGCCAGGACGATCTGAACATGTTGCGTGAGCGCATCATGCAGTACTTTGAGAGCGAGATGATCGACGAGGAATTACATATTCCGTTTACAGCTCAAAAGATCCTGGCAGAGATCCGCACTCGGATGCGGATCCTGTCCGAACACTATGATGCCGAGGGACTCACGATTCGCGTGCGCTCAACTCCTGAGAACCTGACGGTGATCAAAAAGAAGCTCGCATGATACGCAGTAGATCGCTTCCTCAACCAACCGAACGATTCCCCCAAAAGCAGTCTTGAGCTGAACAACGGATCGAGTCGCGATTCTGGCTGCCCGCCTTCACCGCGACTCTCGACGCTGGTTGGACCAGATCTGATGATGGGCGAGCCTGTGTACCGGGGCTGGCTTAGCGCCGGAGGAAGGCGATCCAGCGCCATAAGTTCAGCAGACTGGCGAGCGAAGCTGCCACGTAGGTCAGGGCAGCAGCGGTGAGGATGCTACGAGCCCCCCGCTCATCGTCAGGCGTCAGATACTGGCCCTGTCGGAGGATGGGCATGGCACGCCGGAAGCTCGCGTCCCACTCGACGGGTAGCGTGACGAGGTGGACCAGCGTGGAAATCCCCATCGTCGCCAGTCCAGCCATCAGAACAATAACACTCGCAGCCGGGGTGCGTGCGACTGCGGCCGCGATGGGAATCCCCATCATCAGGACCGCCCCGACCTTCTCCGCGCCCTGCGCAATCCGTACAAGTTTGGTGCGTTCCGCCAGCGGCTGATACCCCTGATGGTCTTGAATGGCATGCCCGACTTCGTGAGCGGCAATCGTAATCGCCGTGAGAGATTTTCCATCGAAGATCGCGGGCGTCAGACGGACTGCTTTACTGACCGGATCGTAGTGGTCGCCCGTCTCGGTCGGTTCAACAGTGATGTGCTGTATGTCAAACCGATTGAGCAGATGCCGAGCCAATTCTGCCCCGGTTCCCGGATAGTCAGGACGGGGGGCGCTATGCTTGGCAAACACCCGCTTGGTCCAGAATTGTGGCCCGAAAATCACCAGACCGACGATGATCACGAGCAGAATGAAACCTGCCATATATTCCCAGTATCCCAATTTCCCCACCAAGCGTGGCGGGTGAGGGAGTCAACCAACGTGATTGCCACACGCAGGTGTGGGACGGTGTTCCCTCTCCACAGGCTACCACATTTGAAGACGGAAGATGGCCTGACCTTTCATCGAGACACAACGCAGGGCGATTCTCGGCTACTCAGCTGAATGGATGGCCGTCCAGGTTGTGGTTAGATTACCTTTCCCATCAGCGCCTGATGCGGTATCCTACGGCAACCCAAGACCAAAGAGGTGTTTCGTGAAGCGTGCAATCACATGTGTGTCGCATCAGGTACAGCAGAGTGCATGCCTCATCGCGACTGACACAGGCTTAAACTATGTCCATTACGTATGACGTCATTGTGGTCGGCAGTGGACCGGCCGGGGCTTGCGCGGCATGGGGTCTGGCCAAAGCGGGTGTGGCGGTCACCGTCATCGAAAAGGCTGCCCTACCGAGGTACAAAACGTGCGGTGGCGGGATTGTGGGACGGGCCATGCAGGCGCTGCCTTTGGATGTGCGTCACGTCGTCGAACAAGATTGCCATACGGCACAGCTCAATGTTCTTCCTGCCGGATTATCCTTCACGACTCATCGAGCGACTCCGATCGTCTCCATGACGATGCGCGATCAGTTTGACTATGCCCTTCTTTCCACAGCTCAAACAGCCGGAGCAGTCGTCCACCAACAATGTGCTGTCGAGAGAGTGTCGTTCCACAGTGATTTCGTCACCGTTGCGACAAACAAGGGCTCGATGAAGGCCAAGTTCGTCATCGCAGCCGATGGGGCGATCAGCACGGTTGCCCGAACCATGGGAATGGCCGATGGACGTGTCCTTATTCCGGCGCTTGAATATGAAGTGACGGTGTCTCCTGACCAGTTGGACAGATTTCAGAACACAGCGAGATTTGATTTTGATCTGCTGCCTCATGGGTATGCCTGGGCTTTTCCCAAACAACAGCATCTCTCGATCGGTGTCCTGTCGACGAGACAACGGGGGAGTGATCTCAAATCCTCGATGGCGCGCTATCTCGATTTGCTCGGTTGCGGATCTGTCATACGGGTGGATCGACATGGTTTTGTCATTCCCATTCGTCCGCGACGAGGACCATTCGTCGACAAGCGAATCCTGTTGGTCGGTGATGCCGCAGGCTTCGCCGATCCCGTCACCGGAGAAGGGATTTCGTTCGCCATTCGAAGTGGTCTGATGGCTGCACAATCGTTGATTGACGGGCGGTTTGAAGAGGAGTCCGTCCGAAGTGAGTACACCCGCTCACTCACTGAGACGATCCTTCCTGAACTACAAGCAGGACGATGGCTGGCCCGACTGCTGTACGATTTTCCCCGCATCCGATCGTGGGCGTTTTCTCAACAGGGTCAACGCCTCTGTGAAGTGGTAACGGACGTCATGACCGGGAAACGAACCTATCGAGATCTGGCGTTCACGCCCCGGACCCTTCTCAAGCTTCTGACACCGCACTGGTTCAAACGCGCAGGGTACAGATCGGCTTGGCCTCGCGATGGTCAGGCATAAGAGAGCAGATTTGGTCGTGGGAGATTTTCTGTTGTTCATACGGTGCTTGCCGGAGTTGTTCTATACTCGACTCATGCCGCATCGTCCTTGAGACGTGCGTGGGCTGACTGCTCATTGCCATTGGAGTAGCCTATGACTATTACCGACATTGACTCGGCTGATCTCACGACTCCGACAGGGCCGATGCGGACCTATCTCGTTCGCCCTATCGAAGAGGGACGCTATCCGGGGCTGGTTCTGTACTCGGAGATTTTCCAGGTCTCGGGACCGATCCGGCGTACGGCGGCCATGCTGGCGAGCCATGGATTTGTGGTGGCCGTGCCGGAAATTTACCACGAGCTGGAGCCGGCCGGGACGGTATTAGCCTATGACGAAGCAGGCGCGGCACGCGGCAATCAACATAAGATCACGAAGACCTTGTCGAGCTACGACGGCGATGCGCGCGCGGCACTGGACTATCTGGCATCGTCACCGTACTGCACAGGCAGGCTGGGCGTGATCGGGATTTGCATCGGAGGACATCTGGCATTTCGCGCGGCGATGCAGCCCGATGTACTGGCCGCTGCCTGTTTCTACGCCACGGACATCCACAAACGCGGCCTGGGGCAGGGTACGCATGACGACAGCTTAGATCGAATCGGCAAGATTACAGGGGAGTTGTTGATGATCTGGGGCCGACAGGACCCGCACATTCCCCACGAAGGGCGGGCGCTTATCTACAACGCGCTGAGCGATGCCGACGTGCATTTCCAGTGGCACGAGTTCAACGCCGCGCACGCATTCATGCGTGACGAAGGTCCTCGCTATGATCCGGCAGCGGCCCGGATCTGCTACGACATGGTGTTGGAGCTATTTCACCGTCGGTTGGGGAAATGCGGAACATAGCCGGATAAGGCTCGATGCCCGGCCTGCTCAGAACCGCTGCGGTGTATTGCCTGATATCCCCACTGCAACGGGTGATAGGGTTGGCCTCTCCCGCTCACAGACACGTTGCCCAGATTGTGACTGAATGCCCTTTCCTATCAGGCCCCAGTGCGGTATCCTCCTGGGGTTCACAAACGAGAGGAGCGTTGACTGAACCGCCCAATGCTCTCCTGCCTGTCTCTCATCCTTAGTCGATCTTTGAATCATGTTGCCCTCTGTCTGCTTATCACATGGAGTGGCCTCTGGGCTGGATGCAGCACGGCTCCTATGGCTCCCGCTGACAGTACCAGCGAGTCACAGGCTGTATTTCACCAGTTGGCCAGCCTGGAGGTGGCATCGGATCGTTTGTACCAGTCTATTGCGGACCAAGCCGATGTGGCGGGATTCAGCCATCAGCTAGAGATCGAGTCTGATCTGACCAGTCCATTCACGCCATCCGAGAAGGAACGCATCGCGCAGTCATTTGTACGCTCACTCAAAGTCATGCTGTTCGATCTGGCCCCGGAACAATTCTGGGAGCACCATCTTGGGCAATACTATGCCTCAATGTTGTCGGTTCCAGAAGCCCGGCGATTGGTCGAGGGGTATGACAACGAAGTTCTCAGCCCAACGTCCAGAATGCAAGAACTCCGCTGGAATTTTGTGACGGACCGTCTGCCGGACCTGTTGCCTGCGGTGCGGGCCTGGTCACATCGGTTCCAGATCTCACATGAGGCGATGGTCCCGGCGCTCTTGCCGGGAGACCATGTGATCGCACATAGGGCTGCGTATCATGCTGCAGAACCTCAACGCGGCGAAGTCGTCGTCTATCGCTATCCAGACAGCAATGGGACACTTTTTCTCCATCGCGTGATCGGGGTTCCTGGCGATCGGATCGAAGTTCACAATCAGGTGGTCTCGGTGAACGAAGAAGCCTTGACCGAGCCCTATGTGGAACATACCGACGCATCGAGCCTGTCTGGAAACGTCCGTGATAACCTTGGGCCTGTCACCGTACCTCCCGACAGCTATTTCGTCTTGGGTGACAATCGGGAGGAGAGTCTGGATAGCCGATTCTTGGGACCGATCAGCAAGGAGCACATTCTGGGGCAAGCGATGTGTATTTATTGGTCTGTTGATCTCGGCTCGAGGACTCCACGTTGGGACCGCCTCAATCAACCGGTGCAGTAGCGGCAGTTGTGATACATCCTGTGAAGAAGTACCGTGGCGCCCTCTTGCTTGCGAGCTGCGACTTCTCATGGTAGGTGATACGGCCAGGTTTGAGGGATCCTCTCCTCCGCCTTGGCGCAACCGCCGACAATTCAAACGCGCGTGTCATGATGGCTGATCCGCGCATGGAACGAACGTCCTGACAGGAGCTTCACCGTTGCTCGGAATGTGCGATCCCTTGCTAGGTGTGTCCTCGTTGCTGCTGGGTGGCTCGGCTGCCTATGTCATCCTCAGCATCGCCGAACGGATGCGCGCTCCTGATCAAGGCCCCGTCAGGTTCCGATGGCTGACGATCGGTGCCGTCGCCGCGGGTCTTGAAATCTGGGCGATTCACTACATCGGCAATCTGGCATTCTGTCCCTCGGTCTCAGCAGCCCAGGATTCAGGGCTTGCCGTGCTTTCATTTCTCTCCGCCGGAGCGACAGGAGCCGTCGCCGTATACCTGATCAGCAGCCATGCCGACAGTCGGATGCGTCTCATCTCCGGGGGCATGCTGATGGGGGGCTGTATGACCCTGACCCATTTCGCCAGTATGATGGCGGTCCACCAGCCGATCGATCTCCAGAATGATTTGTTGCTCTTTGTGCTGTCGACGGTTGGGATCGTGGCACTCAGCATCATCGGCATCGTGATCGGATCGTGGAATATCACGCACAGAAACTGGCGAGTGACAGAAAAGGCGAGCGCCATGGGACTTGCGCTCTCTGGGTCCCACTTCATCGGGATGATTCCGACGTACGGTCTGTCCGGCATCGCGTCCAGTGCTCCAGCGCCTGGAATCGAGGTTGATCTCCTCGCGGTGGTCGCCGTCTCACTCTCGACCCTCCTGGCCATCATCGATCGGCAAGTAACGGCGGCATCAAGCCTGGCACGCGATAGCCATGCGCGTCTGATCGAAGCCATCGAAAGCGTCCCCCAATGGTTTGCTCTCTTCGACGTGGACGACCGTCTGGTCATCTGTAATCGCAAATATCGTGAAGTCATGTCTGGGACTGGGCCCGAAGTTCAAGCAGGCGACCCGTTCGAATCGATCGTTCGCCGGACTGCCGAACGCGGCGATATTCCAGCGGCGATCGGGAATGTCGAACCCTGGATGCACTGGCGCCTGGATGTGCATAGAAATCCTGTCACACCCTACATTCAATACCGGTCCAGTGGAGAGTGGCTTCAAATCAATGAGCGGAAGACGCATGATGGCGGGATTGTCTTTATCGCGACCGACATTACGGCATTGAAAAACGCCGAACAGGCTGCCGAAGATGCCAAGGCACGGTTAGCGGATTCCCTCGCATTGGTTGAAACCGCGAAGGCCCGCATGCAGGAAGAACTGAATGTCGGTCGAGACATTCAACGGAGTATGCTCCCACGCGTATTCCCCGCTTTCCCGGATCGGAGGGAGATCGAACTCTATGCGGTGCTCGAACCGGCGCTGGAGGTCGGTGGCGACCTCTATGATTTCTTCCTGGTCGATGAGCATCGGCTCTGTTTCGTGATTGGCGATGTATCGGGCAACGGTGTCCCAGCCGCACTCTTTATGGCCATGACCAAGACTATGGTGAAGACGCTGGCGGCCTCCGATCCCTCACCCGCCAGTATCGTCACACATGTCAACGATGCGCTGAGTGCGGACAACGATTCCTGCATGTTTGTGACCTTGTATCTCGGCATCTTGAATCTCCGCGATGGCTCGCTCCTCACGACGAACGCCGGCCACAATCCTCCTCTGCTGAAACGGCAAGATGGACAGTTTGAGTGGCTGACGGGCATCGACGGCCCCATGGTCGGTCCCATGGAGGGCATCGCCTTCAAGGAGACGACCATCCAATTGGGTCCGGGAGATGAGCTCTTCTTGTACACCGATGGGGTTACCGAAGCGGATAATCGGCGGCGCGAACTGTTCGGCAACGAGCGGCTAAAAACGGTCCTCGCCAAATCTCAGGCTGTCTCCGTGGTCGATCGCCTCGGTGAAATCATGCAGGCAGTGAGAACCTTTGCGGGTGAAGTCCCGCAGGCGGACGATATCACGATGTTGGGACTGCGGTATCATGGCATCGCCCCGTCTGACGTGGTCGATCGGGTCTTCCGTCAAACGATGCCCAATCAATTGATGGCCATTCCGGACCTCCAGATGGCCTTTGAACAGTATGTGGCACAATGGGAAGGAGCCAAGCCGCTTATTCCCACTCTCAATATGGCGTTAGACGACCTGCTTAACAATGTGGTGCAGTATGCCTTCCCCAACGCCCCGACGGAGCATCACATTGAGGTCGAAGGCGAAGTGCGTGATACCTGCGTCATCTTCACCATTACGGATGATGGCATTCCCTTCAACCCGCTAACAGTCGCGCCTCCTGATCTGTCGCTCCTGCTTCATGAGCGCGAGATCGGTGGTCTGGGAATTCACTTGGTGCGCTCCATGTTTGATGAGGTGTCGTACCATCGCACTGTGGGGCACAACGTCTTGACAGTGAAAAAACAGTTGGTAGCTAAAACGTCCACTACCATGAAGGCTCCTGACAAGACCGAGATCCGCTCGTTCGATGTCGAGCGGCTGCCGTTCCCCTCACACGACGCTCCAAGGAACATCGACAAGAGTGTCGAGTCACGCCGGAGTGGGGCCGTCATGATCGTCACGCCACAGACCCGCTTCGACACGAACAGCGCACCGGAGGTCGAGCAGATTTTGATGGACCACATCGGGCAGGGAGAACGGCAGATCGTGCTCGATCTCTCCCGCATTTCGTATATTTCCTCGATCGGGCTTCGGGTAATCCTAAAAGCCGCAATGGCGATGCCCCAAACCGACGGAAGAGTCGTGATCTGTGGGGGGAACGACCACGTCCGTACAGTCCTGCAATTAAGCGGGGCATTGATGATGAGTCTCTATGCCTCCACGCTGGAAGAGGCCTTATCAAAGGTCCAAGAGTTACGTTGACGAGCTGCCGGTCTGCTAAGATAGAATGACGATCTTCTCCTAATCCGGAAAGGGACATAACTATGGATCAAGGGACCAGACACACATTGACGGTGACCTCCCGCCAGAATGCCGGGATCACCTTCGTCACGATGCAGGGCAGCCTTTCCGCCACCACTGCGGAACAGGGAATCCAGGAAATGAAAAAGATTGTGGATGCAGGTGCGAAAAAGGTCATCCTCAATCTGGCTGATATCGACTATATCAGCAGCGGAGGGATCCGAGTCCTGATACTGGCCTGCAAGCAGCTCAACAATGTTCAAGGGCAGATGAAGATTGCTGCTGCAAAAGGGATGGTCAAAGAAGCTCTTCAGGCCAGCGGCTTTGACCTGCTGAACCGGGTGTATGGAGAGAGCATTCAATTGTGCAACACGGAAGAAGAGGCTGCCGCCGCCTTTACGGGCTAGCCATTTCGGTGTGCTCCATCATGCCCCATGCCCCGCGACGACCAAAACAAGACTGAATCTGCTCGAGCCGGGGCTCGACGACTCATCGAGCAGGCGCCGAAGGCGATAGCCGGGTTGGCTGCCCTGAGTGGGGTGGCGTATCTCTCGGGATCGTTTTATACGAAAGCCTATTTTTCAGAATTCGGAGCCTCGTGGATCTTAGAGGAAGTTCCGACGGCGACCTATTTCAGTCAAAGCTGGGTACCGCTGTTACTCCTGCTCTACCTCGGGTATCTGGCTACGACGAACCTCGTAGTGATCGCCGATCAGGACGATTTGACTGCGAACGCTCAGTTCAAGCGCTCCCTGGCCGTGGTTCAGTATGGGCCATGGTTCTTGTTCGCGCTCTTGGTGATGACCCTAGTCCTAAGCACATTAGGCTATGTCACATCGGCTATTGTTCTGTCCACGATCGGTGTTGTTGCAATTCTGCTCTTATTGAGCTCGGCACTCGAACTGCTCGTGGCGCGGTTCAAAACAATGGGCGGGCTCATTGATCTGTCGATGGCGTATATCGCATTCGCCATGATTATCGCGGGCCTATATGTGGTTCCTACGCAACTCGGACTAAACTGGGCACGGGTCGATAAACAAGCAACCTCCTCGCTGCTCACGCTGTATCTGCGCAGTGATGCCGAACAGGAGTATCGGCTGCTGTTCTCAGTTAGGGAGCGCCTGTACGTGTTTCCGGCCAGATTCGAGGGAACCTATCCGCCAGTCCAAACCACGGCCCTCGGCAACGTCAGCTTTGTGCCCCCTGAGCGATAAGAAGGATCAGGTTGTGCAATCGGACAGGGGGAGGCTACACTTCCGCTCCATGGCCAGGCTGCGTCATATGGCATGGCTGGTGTACCCAGCCCACCGAGTATGCGCGTTCTCCCTAGCGGTGGCCCTGACAGCATCGGGCTGTGTCTCGGTGGCCAAGGTAACGAACCTCTCGGAGGAATCCTGCCGCACGTCGTTTACTCACCAACTGTCGAGCATTCTCACTCAGGAGGGTGAAAAGCCTGAGATTGCGGATGCCCTTGCACACAAGACCGTCTCCACCCTCACAACCTACGATCTCGGATCACGCCCCTTCGCCATTGCCGCTCCATCTGGCACTGACTACCGGTTTTTTATCAACCACAAGGGAGCAGACTGTGTGCTGACCCTCTTTGGACGCCGGAAGGGTTTTATGTCCTACACTAACAACTTGACCTACATTGCCACCGAAATCCTCCCAGGCTGCACCTGCGCCGAATAGTCAACCCCGTCGTCTTGCCTGTTCCCTCCTCTCACGCCATGCAGGATTGTGGGGGAGGCATAACTTCTTGCCATTTATGAAGAAGTTTTCATCTTCTCCTAATGCTCTCTTCATCTTCTGGGATTATAACGTTATCTAAGGATGAGCCGAGGCTGTGGGCGCGCAAGGCGCTTACGTCGCGATGCTCAAGACGATGGTTCAGGCACATAGCACAAGGAGGACGCGCTATGAAGAATGTGACAAAAGGACTCACCCTCTCCACATCTGTTATCCCCGCACCAATGAGACGGAGACCCACACAGTTGTCACCAAAGCATCTTTTTGAATTGGTTACCCGGTTGTGCATCTTCAAGGCGGAGCGTTGGGGACGCCGGGCGCTCTTTTACGAGCAGCACCGCAACTATTTCCCTCGAATATCCGCCAGCCGATTCGTGAATCGATGCCGTGCATTGGAAGCGAGATACCGAGCCCTCGCACAAATGATGTTCCTGATCCCGACAGAGGATCGGTTAGTTCCTGTGCGTGCGTTGGCTCTACCGAAGCTATAAGACGGCAGGCTTCTCCCTGGATGGCTTTGCCGGACAAAAGATGTCTCATATCAGCTGGTGACCCTGTGTGGGCGGACAGGTACGGAACATCCTGTCCGCCCAGCTTGTGAGAGCTATCCCCCTCGGACAACATGATGCGAACCCGATGCACTGTGAGTCGATCCTGTTCCGAGGCTCGGCTTGAGCCTTGGGTGCTTCGCGACCTGCCTGGTGACGATTTTTAAAAACAGGCTGATCCTGGTCTTGCGCTATCGTCCCATTCCAACGTAACATCAGGCTTGCTGTGAGTCGTCGTTCCTTACTCTCTACAATTCCACGACCATCATCGGCAGAAAGGTAACGGTTTCCGTGACGAAACAGAGTCACCCTTCGGTGTCCGCCAGCCCGACCGCAACAGGATTTTCACCAGGATTCGTTTCCTTAGGACTTGAAGCGCCACTTCTCACGACGTTGGAAACGTTGGGCTACGAAGAACCCACCCCCATCCAACGCGAAGCGATTCCGCCGCTCCTCGCAGGACGAGATTTGCTCGGACAGGCGGCGACCGGCACCGGCAAGACCGCAGCATTTGCGTTGCCATTGCTGCAGCGAATCGGTCATGAAGCCAAGGCTCGCCCATCAGCGCTTGTGCTCGTCCCGACCCGCGAGTTGGCGATTCAAGTCGGAGAAGCGATGCAACGGTACGGCAAGGAATTACGCATGACGGTGTTAGCGGTCTATGGTGGGCAAGCCATCGGCCCGCAGTTGTATGCGCTCAAGCGGGGAGTCGACGTGGTCGTCGCCACACCAGGCCGAGCCTTGGATCATATCCGCCGTGGCACGCTCAAGCTACAAGACGTGAAGATCGTCGTATTGGACGAGGCCGATGAAATGCTCGACATGGGGTTTGCGGATGACCTGGACGCGATCCTGACCGGAACGCCCAAGACCAAACAGACCGCCTTGTTCTCCGCGACGATGCCTCCACGGATTCGTTCGATCGCCCACCGGCATCTCCACAATCCCGTCGAGATTACGATTGCCAAAGAACCAGTCAAAGCCGGCACGGCCCCGCGCGTCCAGCAAGTGGCCTATATTGTCACGAGACCGCATCGAGGGGCGGCGCTTGCCCGTGTGATCGACGTGTCCGGTGCGAAGTCCGCACTGGTCTTCTGTCGAACCAGACTAGAAGTCGATGAAGTGACGGCGATGCTGACGGGTCGCGGCCATCGAGCCGAAGCGATTCATGGAGGTATGAACCAGGGGCAGCGTGACCGTGTGATGCAGGCATTCAAAGGCGGGCAAACTGAGTTGCTGGTGGCGACCGATGTGGCTGCGCGTGGCTTGGATATCCCCCAAGTATCACACGTGATCAACTATGATCTCCCGTCGTCAGCTGAAGTCTATGTGCATCGGATCGGTCGGACTGGCCGAGCTGGTCGGGAAGGCGTGGCTATCACGATCCTTGATCCTCGAGAACAGCGTCTACTGCGAACGATTGAGCAACACACGAAAGCTCAGGTCACCGTCTTGCCAGTGCCCAGCGTCGCCGATCTTCGCGCCAAACAGTTGGAGCGGATCCACGCGACTATGGCAGAGGTCTTGCGCGATGGGAAGCTGGATGGGTTCACACCCCTTGTTGATCGGCTGGCCGCCTCCCATTCAGCGACCGATGTGGCAGCAGCCGCGATCAAACTGCTGGTTCGGGCGCAGGGTGGGGAGCGTCCGGAACAGGAGATTCCCGGGGTGTCTGCCAGGCAGCCGGAATTCGGCAGGCCGGTCCGGCAGGCTGGTCGCTATGACGACCGATCCCGCAGCACATCCTCCCGACCTGAGCGTCGGCCGACTGGGCCGCCTCGTCAAGGTGGACAGCGGGAGACCGGCATGGCACGGGTGTACATCGGCGCTGGACACGAAGCCGGTATCAGGCCAGGCGACCTTGTGGGCGCAATCGCCAACGAGGTGAAGGTCAACTCCAACGTCATCGGCGCGATCGAAATCGAAGATCGGTTTTCCATCGTCGATGTCCCGGAATCCCTCGCCGCTCGTATTATCGACCAGCTCGGCCGCGCTCGGATCAAAGGCCGGAAAGTTCCTGTACGACTGTTTCGTTAATAGCCATAGTCGCTCCTAGCTACTATTCACATAAACCAGATGAAATGACTCAAACTCGAAGCAGATTCAGAATTTCCATCGAAACTTGAGATTGCGCATGAATAGGCACAACCTCTGACACCCATTCACTTCATTGCAAAGGAGATTCCCTATGCGGTTGTCATTTCTAACAGTGCTATCGTTGGGTGCGGTTCTGTTTCTTACCCCGTCGTTCACGCATGCAGGCGAGACCGCTGCCACCATGGAAGCGATGAAGGGGGAAGCAAAAGCCACCGTAGAGGAAGCAAAGGGGGAAGCCAAGGCCAAGATAGAAGAAGCCCAGGGCAATAAAATGAAAGCCATGGGTGAACGGGCCAAAGGCAATATCAAGGCCGCTGGTGAACGGGCCAAGGGGAAAGTGAAGGAACTAAAGGCCAAGACTGAATAATTTCCGGTCAAGTTCCTGCACCCCACTCAGTCGGCAGATAGCCCCTGTGGGGGTTGCCTGCCGAAGGCAATCTCCTTCCACCTTCGCTTCACCCCACGATTCTCGGCCACCTAGAGGATCTACAAGTCACTGCCGGAAGTCGCTATCACACCACTATCTGCTTTTGCGGCGACCTACTCAGCGGCGAGTGTAGTGATTTGCTCGTTAGCCGTTCAATGTTTTAATGGCGGCGTCGATGTGATCACAAACGACCAGAGCCTCGTCGTGGGTGCATAGTGGAGCTGGGTTGGGTCTTAAGTCGAGATGCCATCTTTGTCTTACTTCAAAACATTCTCTGTCTTTGGTATGCTTTACGACAAGGTGCACAACGCGTTCTCCCACGAAGAACAAGGAAACCGGTCGTTCTGGAGGTGAAGATGAAAATGTCCACGAGGTTCTTTGAGATGCTCCGCATGATCGGGCGTCTCCGGTCTGACCTTCCCCTGTTGGGTCGTCTTCTCAAGGCTTGGAAGGATGGTAGCTACCGGGGGCTCTCCGTGCGCACACTTGCCTCGCTTGCAGGAGCCCTGCTCTACGTTGTGAGCCCGGTAGACTTGATACCAGACTTTATCCCTGGTGTTGGATTCATCGATGATGCGGCGGTGTTGGCGCTGCTGCTCCATAGCCTCGCACAGGACCTTGTGGCATTTCGAATCTGGGAGGAGCGACGCGGGAATGGGTGAGCACACTGACAGAACTGTGAGTCGATGGAATGCTTTGTTTATTAAATCTCTTGCAGTAAGATCTCAAGTGATTATTGAATGATGCCGCGCTTAAATTAACTGCGCCGCTTTGCCTTTGCCGTCGGCACGGCATTCAGCGGATCTTCAGGCCAGTGGTGTTTTGGATACCGACCACGTAGTTCCTTCCGGACATCTTGATACGCTCGCTTCCAGAATCCGCCGAGATCTTGAGTGACCTGCACCGGGCGCTTGGCGGGTGAGAGAAGGTGCAACATCACGGGAATCTTTCCGTCCGCCACCCGTGGCGTCTCCTGACAACCGAACATCTCTTGTAGTCGTACGGCAAGAACCGGGAGATCTGGCTGATCGTAGTCGACGCGGAGATGAGAGCCGCTCGGTACCGTAATATGAGTTGGGGCCATCCTGTCGAGACGCCGTTGCTGTTCGCGCGTAAGCAAGGCATGCAATGGCACGGTCAAATCCAACCGCTTCACACGATCAAGTGTTGTGATTCCGGCGAGGTAAGGCCCTAGCCACTGATCCAACGTCGTCAGTAACGCCCTCTCGGAAAGATCTGGCCAGTCTGAGTGAGAAGCTTCGATGCGATGAACCCACATGACTCGAGATCGCCACTGTTGAAGCTCAGGCGGAATATTTAATATATGAATCCCTACTTTGCCTATTCCCTGTAAAAGCGCATGAACTAAGGACTGATCATCTGGCTTTGAGAGGGCGTCCTCTGAAAGAATGACGGATCCGAGGCTGCGACGGCATGAGGCTCGAACAGCACCAATACGCTCATCCCAGACAACCAATTCTTCTTCGATTACCTGCTCCTGGTACAACGATTCAATGGCTTCGCACGTGATCGGAGCTGCGAGGTTAATATTGGCCCACTGGCCTCCTCCATCCAAGTCCGCGATGACAAGGAAGGGTTCCGTCGCGATGGGATCAGGTCTTCTGAACCGTGCACCTCGCCCATTCACAAGTCGGTAACTGGCAGTGTCAGCAGGTTGTCGCTGCGCGATCCGATCAGGGTAGGCCAGTGCGAGCAAAAGACCAGCCACATGCGGGTGGTCATGTCCGTCGCCGTTGGGCTTCCTCGGCAGCCTCTTGAGCTGTCGTTGCCAGAGTTGAGCCGTTCGCCTCACGCGTTCGAGGGCGGTTCGATTGACTGTCTGGCTGCTGAAATCACCTTCACCCTGAAGCACATCCAGCCTGACACGCACATCTACATTCTGGTCTGCCGACGGTCCGTGCAGGACGTCACGTTCACTCAACAGCGCCGCCACTTCGCATGCTTGATCGGCAAGCCCCAGTGAAATGGCGCTAATCAGCATATGCGCCAAGCGGGGATGCAGCGGAAGCTCGGCCATTTGCCGTCCATGGTCTGTCAGGCGCTCGTCCGTTGAGAAGGCGCCGAGCTGGATGAGCAAGTCTTTGGCTTGGGCGACCGCACCAGGCGGCGGCGGGGTGAGCCAGGAGAATTCATCCGGACTCTGCGCGCCCCACTGGGCGAGATCCAACATCAGCGGGGCTAGATCTGCCTCGAGAATTTCCGGTGGACGATGGACTGCGAGTGAGGCCTGCTCCTTTTCGGTCCACAGCCGGTAACAGATGCCTGGTTCAAGACGCCCCGCTCTGCCACGGCGTTGCTCAGCAGAATCTCGCGTGACGCGAATGGTCTCCAACCGAGTCAGACCGGAGCGAGGATCGAACCGAGGAATGCGGAGCCAGCCTCCGTCGATGACCACGCGCACCCCCTCGATGGTCAAGCTGGTTTCGGCAATCGACGTGGCAAGCACGATTTTTCGTGAGCCAGGAGCGGCTGGTCGAATCGCCGCGTCTTGCATGTCTTGCGGAAGCTCACCGTGCAGTGGTGCGATCTGTATCGATGGTCCCAGTTTCGACTCCAACAGCGTCCGCTCGACTCGGCGGATATCAGCCATTCCCGGAAGAAAGACCAGCAAGCTACCGTCATCGTTCGCCAGTGATCGTCGAATGTGCTGCACCACGGCATGATCAAGTCGTCCGGAAACAGCGCGATCGAGGTATCGGGTTTCGACGGGAAACAGCCGACCTTCGCAGGTAATGAGCGGCGCATGACCCATCAGCTCACTGACAGGACCGCAGTTGAGGGTCGCCGACATCACCAAGAGGCGAAGGTCTGGGCGAAAGAGACGTTGAGCTTCAAGACAGAGGGCAAGTCCCAGGTCGGCTTGCAGACTTCGTTCATGAAATTCGTCGAACAACACCATGCCGTAGGCAGCCAACGACGGATCCTCTTGGAGTAGCCGGGTCAGCACTCCCTCAGTGACGACCTCGATTTTAGTCCTCGGCCCGATCTTCGTGTCGAATCGCATCCGATAGCCGATGGTTTCCCCAATGGGCTCGTGCAGCTGGTCGGCCATCCGGTGAGCGGCAGCTCGCGCAGCGAGCCGCCGGGGTTCAAGCAGCAAGATTTTTTTACCCGACAACCAGGGGGCGTTCAGGAACGCTACTGGGACACGAGTGGTTTTCCCAGCTCCCGGAGGGGCGGTGAGCAACGCATTCGGACCGGCTTCCAATGCCCGGCAGACTGACGGCAGCACGTCTTCTATTGGAAGTGTGGACATGACGTGATAGGGTCACGAATAGAGATTCCGTACTGTACCAGAACATGAAGACGTGGAGGAATGACGAACCGTTCAGGACATAAGGAAGAATCGATGTCGCCCTATCGTTGGAGCAACGACAAACCGACAAGACCTGGCTGGTACTGGTTCCGGGGACAAGCGCATGAGGCCGATCCCTTTATCGTGCTTGTCGATGAGGCAGGACAGTTCCAATGGCCGGACGGCGGGTTTCAGGAAGTCCCACTGGCCAAAGGTGAATGGGCTGGCCCGATCGAGGAGCCGGACGAGTAACGCAACCAGGTCACACCAGGAGAACATGAACGAACGAGCCGTCGAGCCGCATCTCTTTATTATTCTAGGAGCGACCGGTGATCTGACCCGGCGAAAACTCCTGCCCGCACTCTTTCACTTGCGCACCTACGGCGAACTGGAAAAACAGAACACCCTCATTGTCGGCGCTGCGTTGCCGGAGCTCAGTCAAGACGCCTTCCGGTTATGGGCGTATGAGGGCCTGAGCAGTTCCGGGTCGCGTCATACGACCGACCTGCGCCAATGGTGTGACGATCATGTGTATTATCACACCTTGCGCGAAGGCGAATTGGCGGACTACGAAGCTCTTGCCAAGTATATCGCTCAGTTTGAAGTGGCGAGGAATCTGCCTCAAAACCGAATCTTTTACCTGGCGCTTCCGCCGACGATTGTGCCTGCAACCCTCGAACTCCTCGATCAAACCGGATTGCTCAAGAGCCATGGGTGGGTGCGAGTGGTCTTTGAAAAGCCGTTCGGTCATGATTTCCACTCGGCACGCTCGCTCAATACCCTCTTGCATCGTTATCTCGAAGAGTCCCAGATCTATCGTATCGATCATTATCTCGGCAAAGAGACCGTACAAAATCTATTGGCCTTTCGCTTTGCGAACCCCATTTTTGAATCACTCTGGAATCGCGATTCAGTCGAGAGCGTGGAAATCACGGTTGCGGAAGACCTCGGTGTCGAACACCGTGGAGCCTACTATCAGGGGGCCGGCGCGTTGCGCGATATGGTCCAGAACCATTTGACGCAACTCCTGACCGTCGTCGGCATGGAAGTGCCGACTTCCTTCGAAGCATCCGAGATTCAAGCGGAAAAGCTAAAAGTATTGCGTTCGATTTCCCCCATTCGCTCTCAGGACGTGATCTTCGGCCAATATGCGGCATGGGATGTCGCCGGCCAGCGGATCCCCGGCTATCTGGAAGAACGAGGTGTGCCGCCAGACTCCAAGACTGAAACCTACGTGGCGTTGAAGTTGGAGATTCACAACTGGCGTTGGAGGGGAGTGCCGTTTTATTTAAGAACCGGCAAACGGCTTCCGCGCAAGATTACCCAGGTGGCCGTCACCTTCCGCTCGGCACCCATTCAAGTCTTTCGATCATTGGAACCAGGCAGTCTCAATCCCAACAAGTTACTGATCATGCTGCAACCGAGTGAAGGATTTTCTCTCTGCTTCTCCGTGAAAACACCTGGGCGGCCCTTCAAGTTTGCCGATCGTGCATTGAGATTCGACTACGGCAAAGCCTTCGGCGGGGAACTGCCGGAAGCCTACGAAACACTGTTGCGCGACGTCATGATCGGCGACCAAACATTGTTCGTGACCTCGGACTTTACAGAAACGGCCTGGCGACTGTACGACCCGCTCTTGCTCAGCCCCCGACCGGTGCATGTCTATACGGCTGGATCGTGGGGGCCACAGGAAGCCGACGCGCTTGTGGAGCAAAACGGTCTGAACTGGCAATTGGGCTGGTAGGAATTCCCGCACGAATCCTCTGCCGCGTCGTTATGCTACGAGGGTAAATGCCTGCCGAGTCTGGCATCTCGATCACTACCAATATTCCACAACGCATGGATCGGTTGCCCTGGGCCCGCTGGCACTGGCGGGTCGTCGGGGCACTGGGGATCACGTGGCTGCTCGATGGGCTTGAAGTATCCATCGTAGCCGCGCTCGGTCCGATGCTGACCCACCCAGACGCATTACACCTCACGCAATCAGAAGTAGGGCTCACAGCCTCTGCATATTTAGCCGGGTCGGTTGTTGGCGCGCTGGTCTTTTCCTACCTCACCGACCGACAGGGACGAAAGAAATGGTTCATGATCACGTTGGCCCTGTATCTTGTGGCGACGGTGCTGACAGCTTTCTCATGGGACCTCATGAGTTTCATGTTGTTTCGATTTCTGACCGGCGCCGGGATAGGTGGCGAGTATGCCGCGATCAATTCGGCCATCGACGAATTAATTCCCGCTCGAAGCCGTGGGCATACCGATCTAGCAATCAACGGAACCTGGTGGCTCGGCTCGGCGGTCGGCGCACTGCTGACGCTGCTGTTACTAAATCCGGCTATCTTTCCTGAATCGATCGGCTGGCGACTGTGCTTTGTGTTCGGTGCAGTGCTGGGAGTGGCGATCATCATCGTTCGGCGTGTGATTCCCGAAAGCCCACGTTGGCTGATGACCCATGGTCGGGTTCCTGATGCGGAAGCCATTGTGTCGCAGATTGAACGAGAGGTGGAGCAGGATCAAGGAACGTTGCTGACGGAGCCCCATGGGACGATCACGGTCCATGCTCGCCCCCACGCGACAATCGTGACTGTTGCTCGGGAACTCTTCCAGTCGTATCCACGAAGGACGGTCCTCGGCATCGGACTGATGGTCACACAATCGTTCATGTATAATGCGGTGTCGTTCACCTATCCGTTATTGCTGACGAAATATTACGGCGTGCTCAGCAGCACCATCGGACTCTACCTCTTGCCTTTCGCACTCGGCAATTTCTTGGGTCCGCTGCTATTAGGTCGACTATTCGATACGGTCGGCCGCAAACTCATGATCAGCTTGACCTACGGCCTAGCTGGTCTGCTTTTGGGGTTTGCGGGATATCTGTTTTGGATAGGTTCCTTGACGCTCACTCAGCATATGATGTTCTGGTCGCTGATCTTCTTTTTTGCATCGGCCGGGGCCAGTGCCGCTTATTTGACGGTGAGCGAAATATTTCCGATGGAGATCCGAGCCATGGCCATTGCCTTTTTCTTTATCGTGGCACAAGGGGCCGGTGTGGCGGCGCCGTGGCTCTACGGGAGGCTCATCGAAACATCGATGACGAGCGTTTTCTATGGATATCTGCTGGGCGGAGGCATGATGCTGCTCGGCGCGGCGATTGAACTGTGGTTGGGAATCAATGCGGAAGGGCAGTCGCTCGAACAATTGGCAACACCTCTATCATCACGACCTTCTCCCAGACACCCAGCCCAGCCTGCCTAACCAGCTGTTTGCGCCATCTCCAAGGAGCAAGATGATCGGCTTGAATGGCTGCCGTGAGGTCGATGTCAATGGTCTTGGGCTGGACCTTCTGTCTCGCCGCTCGCGTAACGGTTGTGCAGTTTACGGGGTGGGGCGGTGCGTGCGCGGATCCGCAGGTTGATCATCTCCACGGCAACTGAGAAAGCCATCGCAAAGTAGATATATCCCTTCGGTACATGAACATCAAATCCCTCAACCATCAGAGTCACTCCGACAAGGATCAGGAAGGATAGCGCAAGAATCTTGATCGTTGGGTGGGCATCGACAAAATCGCCGATCGAACGGGCGGCGAACAACATGACGAGCACGGCTACGATTATCGCCGTCGCCATGACGGAGACGTCATCAACGAGACCAACGGCCGTGATGACAGAATCTAACGAGAAGACGAGATCTAGCACAGTGATCTGCAACAACATCATCCCAAAACTGGCCGGAACCGATATAGCTGCTTGGTCATCCGCACCCTCTAAACTTTCATGAATTTCGTGGGTGGCTTTGGCGAGGAGAAACAGTCCACCGATGATGAGAATCAGATCTCGCCCTGAGATCGCTTGACTCAGCACCGTAAATAGGGGAGCCGTCAGCTCCATCACAAGCGAAATCGAGAATAACAATCCCAGTCGTGCGATCATCGCCAGGCCTAGCCCAAGACGGCGTGCTAGGTTTCGCTGCTGCTGAGGTAGCCGGCTCACGAGGACGGAGATAAAGATGATATTGTCGATCCCGAGCACGATTTCCAGGGCCGTCAATGTGCCCAGCGCGATCCACATCTCTGATTGAGTCAGCCAATCGAACATGCGAATGTCCACCTCTCTAGCACCCAGCCAGACCCCGGATCGAATGCAGCATCCCCACGCTCGCTCCCGTCGATGGCACAAGCCTTACAGCTGTCCGTCAGCCTATCGCGTACAAGCGTCTGTTCGACTCATCATCACTGACTAATCGCTCCTAAATCAACAGCCCGATACTCCATGAAGGGCACAGAACCCGCTGTACCACGATCGCAGACCTCGGAATTTTGGACAGTATGATCAGTGGGAGCCTAGCTGCACCCACTCCACTGAGAGATGGCATACGAGAGGAGCAAGGCGATGACGAGAACGATGCGCAATCACAGAGCCACATTGTTCCGCTGGTCAATGCTGCCAATCTCGTTCAGCTCAGTGTGCCAAGGCGTGATTGGAGGATACTGATGGTTGCGATGGCGGCTGTTTCTGCTCGCAGGATGTGCTCACCAAGGGTAATGGGCTGGATTCCTGCCTGCTCGGCAATCTGCGCTTCCTCTTGGCTCCAGCCACCCTCCGGTCCGATCAAGATCAGTATGGAGCCGGTCGCATCTTGCGGTAGATTGACCGTTTGCAAACTCTTCCCGTCCCGCCGCTCAACAAGCATGAGTGTGAGCATGCCGGTCGCCACGCTGGTCAGAAGGACTGAGAGAGATTGTGGCTTCGCGACGGTGGGGATACGCCACTGTTCGGATTGCTGGGCGGCTTCTAAGGCGATTCGTTGCCAACGGGCGAGCTGGTGATCCACGCGATCGGCTTTCAGTTGTACCACACTGTGCTGACTTCCAATCGGCACAATCTCGCTGACGCCGAGTTCAGTCGCCTTCTGAATCACCCAGTCCATCTTCTCCCCCTTAAGCAGCGATTGGCCGAGGATTAGGCGAGGTGTCTGGCGAGGTGGTTCCTGGATCGTTTCGAGAATATGTGCAGTGACCGCTCGTTTGGACACATCCGTGATTTCAACGCGTAACTTGGCGCCCTGTCCGCTGTTGAGCCATAGAGTCTCGCCGACTGTGATGCGCAAACTGTCTCGGAGATGCACGAGCACATCGCCGGTGACCACGATGGTCTGCTGATCGATGCACTCAGGGGAAACAAACAACACAGGCATGAGGGACTCAAGGGGATTAACCCGGATGGGTAGGGGAGACTACTCGAAGAAGGTTTTCATCTTATCGAAGAAGCCGTCGCCGTTGGCTTCCATAGTCATGCCACTTTCTTTCGCGTACTCCATCAGGAGTTCTTTCTGTCGGGCCGTTAATTTGGTGGGGATTTGAACTTTGATCGTATAGACCTGATCGCCTGTCGATCCACCCTTCAGGCTTGGAACCCCTATCCCTTTAATCCGAAGCACCTTGTCATGTTGTGTGCCAGGCGGCACCTTGATGACGGTTGCCCCCGTAAGAGTCGGGACTTCCACTTTTCCGCCGAGTGCGGCCGTAACGAGATTGACCGGCACATCACAAGCGATATCGAGTCCCTTACGATGAAAAATTTTATGGGGTCTGACAGTAACTGCCACGTAGAGGTCGCCGGGATGGCCACCATTGGGGCCATGCTCTCCTTCATTGGAAAGACGAAGTCGCATGCCGGTCTCAATACCGGCTGGAATATGGACGGCGATAGTGCGTTCTTTGTAAACCCGTTGACGTCCCTGGCAGGTCGAACAGGGTTCCGTGACAAAGTGACCGGCGCCTTCACATTGACCGCATGGACGGCTGACGCTGAAGAACCCTTGCTGAAATCGAATTTGACCAGCACCTTTGCAGCTGGCGCATGTCTTGATGGACGCCGCTGACTTGGCACCCGTTCCTTTGCAGTCGATGCAGATTTCCCAACGTGGGATTTTGAGCTTGGCCTCTTTTCCATACACAGCCTCTTCGAACTCAACCTCGAGGTTGTATTGGAGATCGTTGCCACGTTCGGCGCGAGGTGCCCCGCCTCCTCGGGCTTGGCCAAAAAAATCCTCGAAGATATCGTTGAACACCTCTCCGAATCCGCCACGGTTGAAATCAAACCCATCAAAACCAGGCCCACCCTGTTGTGCCCCGGCATGGCCGAACATGTCGTAGCGTTTCCGCTTTTCTTGATCGCTCAGCGTTTCGTAGGCTTCGTTGATTTCTTTGAATTTTTCTTCGGCTGTTTTTTTCTGTTGATCGCCGGTATGGAGATCTGGATGGTGCTGGCGCGCGAGCTTTCGATAGGCTTTTTTGAGATCGTCGTCGGATACGCTTCTATCGACGCCGAGAGTTTCGTAGTAATCGCGTTTTGACACGGCTGCCATTGCGAATTGAAATATGAAATAGCTGAGCTCCCGACGGTGTCGGGAGCTCGGGTTGTCTGAGGCGGTATTCTAGGCTATTTCTTGTCTTTGTCTACTTCTTCAAATTCTGCGTCCACGACTTTCTCGTCGGTCTTGGTCTCACCGGTGCTGCCTGAGGACGAAGCGTCTGGTTGGGGGCCAGGAGATGCGGCGGCTTTCTTGTACATCTCTTCGGCTAACTTGTGCGAGGCCGTCATGAGTGATTGTGTCGCCGATTCAATAGCCTCGGCATCGGTGCCTTCGAGTGCCTTTTTGACGGCTGCGACGGCATCCTGGATTTTCGTTTTTTCCTCGTCGGAGACTTTGTCACCGTATTCCGTGATATTTTTTTCGGTTTGATAGACGAGATTATCCGCCTGGTTCTTGGCTTCCGCCAGCTTGCGGCGTTTCTTATCGTCTTCCGTATGCGACTGCGCATCCCGAACAAACTTCTCAACTTCATCCTTACTCAGACCGCTGGACGCCGTGATCTTGATGGATTGCTCTTTCTGTGTGGCCAAATCCTTTGCCGACACGTGCACGATGCCGTTGGCATCGATATCGAACGTCACTTCAATCTGCGGCATGCCGCGTGGCGCTGGAGGAATACCGACCAAGTCGAACTGCCCAAGCAGTTTGTTGTCATTGGCCATGTCCCGTTCACCTTGAAACACGCGGATAGTGACGGCTGTTTGACTATCAGCCGCCGTCGAGAACACTTGGCTTTTTTTGGTTGGAACAGTCGTGTTGCGCTCAATGAGCTTGGTGAATACGCCACCCAGCGTCTCAATGCCCAGCGATAATGGAGTGACATCGAGCAGCAGCACGTCTTTGACTTCGCCCTTGAGAACTCCGCCTTGAACGCCGGCTCCGATGGCAACGACTTCGTCTGGATTCACCCCACGGTGCGGTTCTTTTCCAAAGAAGTCCTTCACGACCTGAATCACTTTGGGCATGCGGGTCATACCGCCGACCAAGACGATTTCTTGAATATCCTTGGCCGTGACGCTCGCATCGGACAAGGCCTTACGGCAGGGTTCAATCGTGCGTTGAATGAGATCATCGACCAACTGTTCCAGCTTGGCCCGTGTGAGCTTGGTGACCATATGCTTAGGGCCGCTGGCATCGGCGGTGATGAACGGCAGATTGATCTCCGTTTCTTGAGACGACGAGAGTTCGATCTTGGCCCGTTCCGCCGATTCCTTCAGGCGTTGGAGCGCCATCCGGTCTTTCCGCAAATCGATGCCCTGGTCTTTCTTGAACTCGTCAACCAGCCAATCCATCACGCGGAGATCAAAGTCATCACCGCCGAGGTACGTGTCGCCATTGGTGGATTTCACCTCGAAGACGCCTTCACCGATTTCAAGAACGGAAACGTCAAAGGTGCCGCCGCCCAAGTCGTACACGGCGATTCGCTCGTCTTTCTTCTTGTCCAGACCGTAGGCAAGGGAGGCCGCTGTCGGCTCATTGATGATACGCAGGACATTCAGCCCGGCAATCTGGCCGGCATCTTTGGTCGCCTGGCGCTGGCTGTCGTCAAAATATGCGGGGACGGTCACCACGGCCTCAGTGACCTTTTCACCGAGATAGTCTTCAGCAGTCTGCCGCATTTTCTGCAGAATCATGGCGGAGACTTCCGGTGGGCTATAGCGTTTACCGCGCAACTCTACATGGGCATCACCGTTATCGGCCTCAACCACCTTGTACGGAAGCCGCTTCATGGCTTCTTGAACTTCGCGACTCTTGAACTTGCGCCCCATCAGGCGTTTCACGGAGTAAATGGTGTTCTCGGGGTTGGTGATCGCTTGCCGTTTCGCAATTTGCCCAACTAACCGTTCAGTTTTATCGGTGATGGCGACGACAGAAGGAGTGGTCCGGCTCCCTTCGGCATTGGCGATCACAACGGGGTCTCCGCCGCTCATAATCGCCACACAAGAGTTGGTGGTCCCGAGATCGATACCGATGACTTTACCCATTGCTGAACTCCTTCCTTCTCGACCACGACGACTGAATCAGGTCAATGCGTCGTTGAGTCATGTTCGCTTGGATTGGCTGGACCTGACGACACACTGACCATGGCCGCCCGTAGAATTCTATCGTGCAATCGATACCCTTTTTGAAATTCGTCCAATACACTGTTGGCCGGCACGTCGTTCGATGGCCCGTACGAAACGGCCTGATGAGCGCTTGGGTCGAACTCCTGGCCTGCTGTTTCAATCGCTTGCACACCGAACTTAGTCAGGGTCCCGGAGAGTTGCTTGAGCGTCAGTTCCACACCCTGCACGAGCGATGAATCGCCACCGCTTGTTCGAGCTGCTTTGATCGCCCGCTCCATGTTATCGACAACCGGCAGCAGCTCTTTGAGAATCTGTTCATTCCCGAATCGAATCTGCTCACGCTGGTCGCGCTGTATCAACCGTTTGTAGTTTTCAAATTCCGCAGCCAGCCGGAGGTACTTGTCATTGAGCGCTGTACACTCTTCAGTCTTACTGGCCAGTTCATCCTGAACTGAGGAGCCTGTTGCGTCCATAACCGGAGAAGCTTCCTCTAAGTTCTCGATTGTATTGGCGTTTGGTTTTTTCTGTTCTTGATCGTGACTCATCCTGATACCTCTACAAGCGTGGAGATATCCATAGGAGGAGAGAAGTCAACGGGTAAGGGGAAAATAAAATGACGTGGGCACGAAGAAGACTAGACCCACTGCGTCAGACTCGCACCGCGGGCACGGCGATAGAGGAGTTCCAGCCCATGAAGGGTCAAAAACGGTTCCAGATGTTGAATCGATCGCGCCTCCGGCGCGATCACTGAGGCCAATCCACCTGTGGCAATCACATATGACGTGCGCCCCATTTCCCTTTCCATCCGCTGAACAAGCGTGTCCACGAGACCGGCATAGCCGAAGATGAGCCCCGACTGAATACTGCTGGCGGTATCGGTTCCAATGACGGTCTTAGGCCGGGCGAGCTCAACTTTGCTCAACTTCGCCGCTCTGGTAAACAGCGCCTCCGCGGAAATGGTCAGACCCGGTGCGATCACCCCTCCGAGATACTCTCCATCTCGGTTGACGGCACAAAACGTCGTCGCGGTGCCGAAATCGACGATGATGAGATCACGGTGAAACTTCTCATAGGCCGCCGCCGCATTCACAATACGGTCGCTTCCGATCTCTTTCGGATTCGAGTATTTCAGCATGAGACCCGTATCCATGTCGTGAGAAACGGTGATCGGGGTAGAGCCAAAGGACGTTTCAACCATCGACTCAAACGTCTCCGTGAGGGCGGGAACGACACTGGAGATGATCGCGCCGGTGATGTGCGCTGGGAGGCGCCCGTCTCGGGCCATGAGGCTGAGGCACAGGACGCCATATTCATCGGCTGTGGTCTTGGGATCGGTCGCCAACCGCCAATGGGTCAGCAGAGTCGATCCGTCGAAGATCCCTGCGACCACGTTGGTGTTCCCGATGTCGACCGCTAAGAGCATCGCATTCATTCTACCCGGCCTACTGCATTTTCGCTACTCTCTCAGATGGATGACATCGGCTGCACGGACATCGACAAGCGGCATCGGTTGTGAACGAGGGTGCGGCGGCACAGTTCTCACTTGTAGCGCGCCGTCGGCAGAAAGCGCCTCTGCGATGCCGACGATCGGATGATCATTCGTGAACAGGACACGAACGTGGCGCCCCAACGTGGCACAGCGAGCCGTATAGGCCTGTCTCAGGCGGACAGATCCAGAAGATCGAAGCTCGCCAAGACACTGTTCAAGCTCCAGGAGCAGTTGCGCAATGAGCCGATTGCGGTCGATCGGTTGTCGCGAGGCTTCCACTAATGAGGCCGCAATTGGCTGCAATTCTTCGGGAAAAGATAGCGGGGGGACATTCACATTCAGCCCGATTCCGATCACCACGACCGGATCATTGATAGTGGCAACGCTGCTCTCGCAGAGAATCCCGCCGACTTTGCGTTCATGGAGAAGCAGGTCGTTCGGCCACTTCAGCGAAAGGGACACAGCCGCCGTCTGTTGAATCGCCTCGGTGGCGGCAAGTGCGCTAACAAGCGGCACCCAGGATAACCATTGTGAAAGCGATAGGTTGTCACCCATCCCACGTACAATGATGGAGCAATAGATGTTCAACCCCGGCGGAGAAAACCAGGCGCGCCCATGTCGACCGTAGCCGCTTGACTGGCTTTCAGCAATCACGACGGTGCCGTGCGGTGCACCCGCTCGCGCCAGAACAGCCGCCTCCATGTTGGTCGAGGGGAGATCGTGGTGCAGATACAAGATCTGCCCAAGTGACTCGGTCGCCAGGGTGCTGCGAATACGATCGAGGCTGAGTGGGGCGGAGGACGACATCAACTACGAACGCCGACGTCGTGAAGGCCGAGTCAGCGTCATGACAAGGCTGACTGTTGCTGCCGGGGCAGAATGAGTGAGCGCTCCGATGGAGATGCGATCGGCGCCGGCTGCAGCCATGGCTCGGACGCTCTTCAGGGTGATGCCGCCCGACACTTCCACCAGGGCCTGCTTCTTGATCAATGCTACGGCACGTCGGACCAGGTCCGGAGCCATGTTATCCAGCAGAATAATATCAGGCTTTCCTGCGAGCGCTTGCCGGACCTCAGAGAGGGATTCTACCTCGACAATAATCGGGAGCGCGCCCGAGCGACGGGCATGTGCCAATCGACAGGCCCGTTCAACCGGTCGTCGAGTGCGTTGAAGAAGGGCCAGATGGTTGTCTTTGATCAGAATCCCGTCACTCAGTGAGTGTCGGTGGTTGATCCCTCCGCCAAGCGATACGGCCCACTTCTGAAGCGCACGCCAGCCGGGAAGCGTTTTTCTGGTATCCAGAATACTCGCGGGGTAGCCGCGCACAGCGTGGCAGAACCGTTGCGTCAGGGTGGCAATCCCGGACAGATGTTGAAGAAAGTTCAAGGCAACCCGCTCGGCCTGCAGGATGGACCGCCCATCACCCTCGATCTGAAGAAGCGACTCTCCATTCTTAGCTCGGTCGCCATCTCGTTTGGAAACCGACAACCGCAGGGAAGGATCGACCATGAGAAAGGTTTGAACCGCTGCGGCCATGCCTGCCACAACCAACAGCTGTTGCGCAATGATCTCGGCACGAGCCGGCACCGGAGATGGAAAGATCGATGCGGTCGTGGCATCTCCCTGAGCCAGATCTTCTTCGAGCCCTTGACGCACGGCGCGGCGGATCTCTGCAGCGGGGAGGGTGGCCATATCTCAGGATCCCAGCATCGTGCGGAGCTGCTGTTCGCTGTTGTCCAGCAAGGCACGGTCGCGGGACAGGGTCCGCACCCGCTCCTGGTGCTCGGCAATCACGTCCGGTGGAGCTTTCGACACAAACTCGGCGTTCTTCAGCTTCCCATCGACCCGTTGCAATTCCTTGTCGGTCTCCGTGATTTGCTTTGCCAGACGCTCAATCGCTTTCTTCAGGTCGACGTCATCGGCGACAGCGATACCCACAGAAAGACCTTCCGTGACCAGCCGCAACAATCTCGCCGCCGGCCAATCTTGCGGCGGGCTCACATCGGCAGTGCCGCGACTGAGGTGGGCCAGGTGTCGTTGTAACTGATGGAGCTGGCTCTGTCTGTCCAGGTCGTCGTGCCCGACATGAAACGGAATCTGCTGCCCCGGCGAGTAATTCAACAGGACTCGGCTGGTTCGGACAAGTCCCACCGTCTGTTCCAATAATGCGAACAGTTGTTCCGCATCAGGCGCGGCCCATGCCTGGTCCGAGTCCGGATAGTTCTGCACAACGATGCTGTCTCCCTGATGGGGAATGGTCTGCCAAATTTCTTCTGTGATAAACGGCATGAAGGGATGCAGCAGCCGCATGGTCGTTTCCAGTGTCTCCACAAGCGTGTGCCTTGTGCTGGCTCCATCCGGGTGTTCTGGCGTTTGCAGGACCGGTTTAATCAACTCCAGATACCAGTCGCAGTACTCATGCCAGATGAACTGATAGAGGGCTGTCGCTGCACGATCGAAGCGGTAGGACTCCAACTCCGCTGTGACGATGTAGATCGTGTGGGCGAGACGGCTCAGGATCCACCGGTCAGGCAACGTCCGTTGTGCCGGCGGAAGAGTGGTGCGTGGTCCATCGAGATACATCAACCCGAATCGTGCGGCATTCCAAATCTTATTGGCGAAATTGCGGTAGCCTTCGATCCGTTCTTCTGCCAGCTTGATATCGCGTCCCGGCGAGGCCATCGAGGCCA
>CAKKRK010000144.1 GCA_919902665.1 Nitrospiraceae bacterium | reverse complement strand
ATGCGGCCCCCAGCCTACCAGATGGTTACGAAACGCCCTAATTACCAAGAAAAAAGCAAAGGTTATAGGTCGGCTTTCGCGACTCGTTCTCGTGTCCGGTCGATGGAGCGCAAGAGCGCTTTGTGGCTTCGGCACCCCACCACAAGTTTGGCATCTGAAATCATCACGGGGCGATAGGGAAGCAGGAAGCGCTCTTTCACGCGACGGATACGCGCGAGGGACTGGGCCAACCGTCCGGCCGAGATGTCCGCGTCGGCCACAGCTTTGTCAACGGCATTCATCGCGGCGATGACTCGGTTGCGGTCTTTACAGATCAACGGCATGTCGCAACCGGCTTGGATGGCTTGGATGGTCGCGTCACCGATACCATAATGATCAATGATGGCATGCATCTCAAGATCATCCGTCAACACGACACCGTCGTAGTGCAACTCCTCACGAAGAAATCTCCCGATGATCGTCGGGGACAGGGTTGCCGGCCGCTTCTCATCCAACGCCTGATACAGCACGTGGGCCGTCATCATCGTTGCCACGCCGTTCGCCACCGCTCGCCGGAATGGAGGAAACTCAATATGCTCCAATCGTTCGCGCGGCGCCGTGACGATGGGCAACTCCTTGTGCGAGTCCGAGTTGGTGTCGCCATGACCAGGAAAATGCTTTCCACAAGCCACGACACGATTGTCCTGGAGGCCTCCCACTGTGGCCAACCCCAATTCAGCCACGAGGTCAGGCGTTGTGCCGAAGGCTCGATCACCGATCACCGGATTGGCGGGGTTGCTGTTCACATCAAGCACCGGAGACATATTCATGTTGATGCCGACGGCCTTGAGTTCTGTTGCGGTCGTGGCTGCCGCAGCGTAGGCTAGTTCAGAGGAACGGCATTGCCCAAGGACTCCGCACGGTGGAAAAATTGTAAAGTCTTTCGGCAACCGTGAAACCCGTCCGCCTTCTTGATCGATAGAGATCAGGAGGGGGGAGTGTGGACTGCAGCGTTGAAGATCGCTTGTCAATTCAACGATCTGTGCGATCGATTCGAGATTTCTCGAAAACAGGATGATCCCGCCGGGCTTATATTCCTTGATGAAGGAGGCGAGATCAGCCGATACAGTGGTGCCATCGAACCCTATCATGAAGAGTTGGCCGATCTGGTCGTACGACATCGTCGAACCGTCTTTCTCTTGCCCTATAGTGAGCGATTGATGAGGAACTGGATCAACAGTCTGGTCCCGATGCCGGTTGGGCCTTTGGGGATATACGCCCGTTCCCGCTCGCTCCAATCGGTGCTGGCGATGTCGAGATGCACCCAAGGGGCGTCACCAACGAACTTGCTTAAGAACAGAGCCGCCGTGATCATGCCACCCCCACGTCCGCCGATGTTCCGCATGTCGGCCACATCGCTGCGCAGTTGCTCGAAATATTCTTCCCACAACGGCATTTCCCATACCCGCTCGCCTGCTCGAAGGCCGGCCTTGTGAATCGCTTCTTTCAACGTGGCATCGGTGCCGAACATGCCGATCGCGAACTGACCTAGCGCGACGACACACGCCCCTGTCAGCGTGGCGATGTCGATCAGCGCGGCCGGCTTGAATCGCGTCGCATAAGCGAGGCCGTCGGAGAGGATCAGGCGGCCCTCGGCGTCCGTGTTCTGCACCTCCACGGTTTTGCCCGAAAGGGTCTTGACCACGTCACCAGGTCGCATCGCCCGGCCCCCGGGCATATTCTCCGCTGCCGGGAGGATGCTGATGAGGTTGAGAGGTAGCTTTAGACGAGCCGCTGCCCGCATCGTGGCCAGCACCTCAGCTCCACCGGTCATATCGGCCTTCATCTGTTCCATATTCTCAGCCGGTTTGAGCGAGATCCCACCCGTGTCGAAGGTGATCGTCTTGCCGACGAGCACAACCGGGCGGTCGTTTTTGTTCTTGGCTCCGTGGTACTGGAGAATAATGAACTTCGGCGGTTCGTGGCTGCCTTTTGCAACCCCCAGTAGCGCACCCATGCCGAGTTGTTCCATCTCCTTTTGTTCGAGGATCTTGAGATTCACGCCGACTTCCTTCGCCACGGTTTTTGCCTCACTGGCGATCCTGGTCGGTGTCATCACATTAGATGGATGGTTGCAGAGATCCCGAACATAGACCGTTGCTTCGGCGGTCGCGACACCGCGACGTATCCCTTCCGACAACTGGCGCAGTTGATCTTTCTGCGGAGCCAGAACCGTCATCGCCGTCACTCCCTTACCCGTCGGGGCGTCACTGCGATAGGCCGTGAATTGATAGCTTCCTAAGATCGCTCCCTCAGTCATGGTCTGGCCAACGTCAATCGGCGACGCCCCATGCGGCACGATGCTCGGCAGCGCCACCGCAAAAGCACTGGATTTGGCTTGGCGAACCCGTTTGACGGCATGGCCCATCGCCTGTCGGATCTGATCCAAACCCAGGTCATGTTTTTTCCCAAGCCCGACTAGAATCAACCGCTTTGCCGGAATTTTCCCGTGTGTATGAAACAAAACCACCTCACTGGCCTTTCCATCGAACTCCTGTGACTGGAGAAGATCACGGAGGGCTCCACCGAGTGCTCTATCCAGAATCGCCCCATCTTTCTTGGGCAGTCCCTCCCCTTCACACAGCAGGAGGACCAGCGCGTCTGTAGTCTCGGTGTCGACGTGTCCTTGTTTCGCGTGAACTCGCAGAATGGGCATTCGATTCTCCTTTGATGCATCAATGAGCAAGCAGCATCAGCTGATTGTTGGTTGTCGTCAGGACTTCTCCATCTCGCTCGACGGCGATGTTCTTCACACTCCGCGCATATTGGGTGCCCAGATGTGCTTGTGGAGTTGCAACTGAAGGCGAATCGGTAATCGATCTGCCAAGAGCCATTCAGCCAACCGCTGTGGATCCAGGGCACCAAATACCGGACTAAAGTGAACCGCACAACGATCGGTCAACTGGAAGCGATCCAGAATACGTTTCGCCCATTCGTAATCACTCCGGTCCTGCATGACGAATTTTGCTTCATCCTGTGGCCGCAATCGTTCGACATTGGGCCAGTGCATCCGTTCCGTCATGCCGCTTCCCGGGCATTTCACGTCCAAGATAATACGGACCGATGGATCGACGATGGCGGTATCTACTGCTCCGCTCGTTTCAAGGAGGACTGTGAATCCTTCATGGCACAATCGACGGAGCAGCGTGCTGGCATCCGGTTGCGCTAACGGTTCACCTCCCGTCACCTCCACCAACTGACAACCATAGGATCGCACCGTGTCGAGAATGTCATCGATGGACTGGTCCGTTCCGCCAAAGAACGCATACTCCGTGTCACACCAGGTGCATCGCAGCGGGCAGCCGGTCAGACGTACGAACACGCAGGGGAGGCCGGCAAAGGTCGACTCGCCTTGAACGCTATGAAAAATTTCAGTGACGCGCATGAGCCGTGTGTGGACTACCCGAATCGTCGATTGGATGATTCATCGAGGAGGCGGTTGATTCGATCACAAGGAGTCACTCATCGCCATTTGACGATCGGCCAGTTCTGCTGTCGGGCGATGGAGGCCATACCACGAATCGGGTTCACCACTGTCGGATGCCCCACGGCACGGAGCAAGTCAAAATCACCCGGGCTATCCCCGTACGCATAGCATTGGGATAGGTCCAACGTCAGTTCATGGGACAATCGATCAATGAGCTGGCGTTTTCCCTCCCCATAAGGCAGAGGTGGCACAAGGAACCCGGTATAGAGTCCATTCTGCTGCTCTAATCGAGTGGCAAAGCAACGATCAGCTCGAAGCGCGTCCGCGATGGGGGTGATCAGAAAATCGATGGATCCTGTTACGAACACGATGGCGTGGCCGGCACGGCGATGCTCGTCGAGCATCCGCATCGCAGCGGGGGAGACACGAGGACAGAGTTCCTCGCGACAAAACTCTTCGCCCAACGGTTGAATCACTTGCGAAGGTTTTCCGGCGAGGTACAGCTTCCGCTTGCGGAGCGGGTGCAGCGACAATGCCGGGAAATGTCGCAGGAGCCACGACACGCTCTCACGAGCTTCAGGCCACCCGACGATACCGCGTCGCCACAGCCAGCGGAAAAATCTCATTTCACTCGCTTCACCAGGCAAAATGGTATTGTCGACATCAAAAAACGCTGCAATGGAAGTGGAGAGGCCTTGTTCGTCTGTTTGCGTCATGAAAGAGCGACCTAGGACAATGAGATGCCGATTCTACCGAACGTCCGGTTGATTGACAACAATTTTACCCTACTTCTATAATGCGCACTCCTTTTCCCCTCAGCTGCTGACAGGAGGCCAGAATGCAGGATGGTCAAACAAGCCTGCAACAAGGCCGCAGCGAGCGAAAGCCTGAGGCGTACTTCTGAGTACGTTGAGGGTTTGAGCGATACCACAACGCAGGTGTAGGGTTCGTTTCAACATCCTGCTGAGTGCCGAAGTGGTGGAATGGCAGACACGCACGTTTGAGGGGCGTGTGGCGAAAGCCGTGCGGGTTCAAGTCCCGCCTTCGGCACCATCATAAT
>CAKKRK010000143.1 GCA_919902665.1 Nitrospiraceae bacterium | reverse complement strand
TAGGGAGACCAGAGTCGGAGCCAATTGGAGGGCGACCGGAAGATTCGTGAGCGGAACTCGCTCTCCCAGTTCTTGCGGAGGAAGCGGGTCTCAAAATCTTGAAAGATCCGGTCTCCATACAGAGCATAGTAGGTAGCGGGAAAACTGCCTCCAGAGACGGCGTTGACGATATTCAGCTCGTCCACGAGCCGTTTCTGGCGTCCCTCCCAGACAATCGGCGTCCGTGCCAGTTCTTGTAGTACGCCATAGGCAAGGGCTGACGCACGCGCGCCGCCACCGGAAAATGACGCGATGATGAAAAGGCTGTCTGAGCTGGCGGTCTTGGATGGAGGCAGATTAGTGGAGCGATAGCCGTACCCGGCGTCCCATCGGGCCAACGGCGCATTCATGGTCGGGCGGACGTACTCGCAGCCGAGCATTAGCATCGCGCAGCCGATCAAGAGCTCGGCGCCAAGTGGAGGCACACGCGCTGTCGAGAGAGACGGGACTGGTTTCATGAGAGGGGGAGGGTACGCAGGCGGGCGGGAGCTGTCAACTGGGTGACGAGCGAGAGCTGGTTTCGATGATCGTCCTGATTGTTTGAGGTGTGCGGATCCATCTCAAATGCCTTGATAAGGCGCCTATACTAGCCGCATAATGTTGGCATCCAAGCAGATGCGTCTTCTCGGAGAATGACACTATGGCCAAACTCAATGTGTCCATCGATGATCGACTGCGAGATGAGCTCTTCAAGCTGATTCCACCTCGACGGCGGAGTCAGGTGGTGAACGAAGCGCTTCGGCACGAACTGCTCCGGCGTAAGCGCCAGCAAGCGACCGAAGTGGTGCATCGCTTGCGGAAGCGAAGCGCCACCCTGACTGGACAGGAGATCGTGGATGCCGTCCGTCGGGATCGGGAGCGAGCTGAGCGATGATCATCGTGCCCGATGCCTCCGTCATCTTGAAGTGGGTCTTGGAACAAGAGCATGAGCCTGACCATCGCAAAGCCATTCAGTTGCAACAGGCGTTGCTGGATGAATCGATCGAGATTCGGTTACCGACGCTCTGGCGGTATGAAGTAGGGAATGTATTGGGTCTTAAGAAGCCGGCCATGGCCGTCGAATTGATGAGTGCCTTGTTGGCGTATGAGTTTGACGAGGTCCCCTTGCGGACAGAGTATGGGCTGGCCGTGCTTGAACATATGAGAGAGGTGAAACACGTCACCTTCTATGACTCCGCCTACCATGTGCTGGCCATTCGTACGAAGGGCTTGTATTTGACTGCCGATACGGCCTATGTGAAACGAGCCAAGGCGAAAGGGCATGTGGTGCTCTTGGCCGAATGGAAAGCTCCAGCGACGTAAGACCTATATTTGCCAAGCAACGAACTGTGATGTGCGTTTCCCTAATCCGTCTTTGTGTCAGCCGCAGCCTCAGCTAACACGTCCTTGGCATTATAGAGGTCTGCAAGTCCGGCGGGTGTGAGGCCTTTGTATATCGTGACCGTCATGGCTGTACGGCGTGAGAGTCCCAGCACGTCGGCTCGTTGAGCCATCTGAAAGAAGTCGTATCCCTCTCGGAGCGTCAGCTCCGCGCAGCGTCGACGCAGGTAGCGATCCAGCTGTTCTTGCGACGTGAAGGCACTAGCCCGATATTCCACCCGGTACACGTTTGCCTTGAGCTGCTCAACTTCTGCACTCGCCGCTTTACCCAGCGGTGTGTATTGTCCTGTCGCGCAGCCACTCAGAGCAACAATCAGCATCAGAACAAGCGGTTCCCGAAACTTGAAACTCGTCTTCCAAGAATGCGTCGACATGGTCGGTGGCCATCGTAGCGAGACGAGTTTGGGAGGTCAACAGCAGACGCACTCCGTCGTCTCTGATTCACAGGAGCCCCGGGAATTTGGCAGAACAGCACCCATCGGGCTCCTCAAGAAGTGGCACCCTAATCGTTGATTGGGCAGCGCGTAATTATGTAATCCCAAAATGATAATGTCCGGTTTGGACAAAGTAGAAATGTCCTCTTC
>CAKKRK010000142.1 GCA_919902665.1 Nitrospiraceae bacterium | reverse complement strand
GTCGTGATGCGTTGAGTCACGATGCGCGTCCGATTTGCCTGCAACACCATCGGAGAAGATCTTCCAGCTTAGTTCGATTCTGCAAATCCGCATCTCGTGCAAATGTGATCGCCACAAACTCGTCCGTCATCTCGGTCTCCTCTACAAACCCGGATTGAAGGAGGAGCGCCCGGTATTTGGCGACAGCCGGCTGGAGAAAGTATTTGGCCTGTTTCGCAACTTCATCAGTTCCTAAGTCCTCCGGCGTACCTTCCGACATGAGCACCATAACCTCATCCATCGCCATCCCATACTGACAAAGGACTCTCCCGTCCGGTCTGACTTCTAAGAGCCAGCCGTCTCCATCAAGATCCATAACAAGTGGACCGTTAGGCTCCAATTCGTAGAACTTGGGGAAAGACCGCATCAGGTCGGCACGAACCTGCGTCCAATCTTGGGAAGCCGCCTCGGTCATGCCTGCATCCCTCGATGGGGCCGCGACTGATATGGATCGGCGAGGCGGGCGCGAAGTGCACGCAGGCGTTGCGTGTTTTCTTCCAATTTCGGCAGGCGATACTTGCGATCCATGTACACCACCTGTTCAAGCAGATCCGCGGCGTCCTGCACACGCCCCATGTCCTCATAACATTGAGCCAGCACGTATCGAGCGCCGCCGACGCGAAGCTCATCCCCTAATCGCTCGGCGACCGACTGACTGGTTTGGCAACAGGCGGTCGCCTCATCGTAACGTTTTTGCATCAAGAATGTGCGGCCGATCATGCGCCAAGCGTCCGCCACACCACCCAGATTCCCCAACCGACGCATCAACTCCAACGACCGTTCGTATAGCTGAATGGCCTCCTCAAAGTGACCGGTTTCACGAGCCACCAGACCAAGGTCCGAGAACAAGACCGCTTGGGCCGGCTCATCATGCGTTTTGGCCATGAGGTCGAGGGCCTCCAGATAATACGCCCGTGCCCGATCCCATTCGCCGGCATCAGCTCGAAGGTTCCCCAGGTTGGCCAGCGTCGTCCCGATGCCCTTTTCATCACCGAGGACTTTTTGCAATTCCAAGACCTCCTGATAATTCGCCTGGGCGGCATCGCGCCGTCCGCTGACTGCGCAGATGTTCCCCAGGTTACCAAGTGTGGCAACCAGGGCACGTTGATCACCGGTGAGCCGATCATACTCTAACGCCTTGGCGTAACAGGTATAGGCCTCCGTGTAGAACCCTCGTGAGAAATGCTCGTTACCTTGTCGATTCAATTCTTCGGAGAGGCTGCGACGCACTGTCATGACGTCACTGACAAGAGCTGCTCCACTTGCTGTTTCCCGCCAGCAAGGATGGAGACGCCGTCTCCGACAAACAGGCTATCGAAGTTGTACTTCAGGAGGCGGCAAAGCCCGTCCTTGGCCTTTTGGACGTCCACATACTTTTCGGCAGGAAGCAGACGTACGGAACCGGACGGCTTGCCGATCAGCGCATCCCCAACAATCAGCACACCTCGCCCCCGTTCTATGAATAATGCGGACTCACCTGGAGACTTTTGATCCTTCAGATGGATCGCCCAGATCCCGCCGGGCAATAGCTCACCATCCTTGTAGGTCTTCGTCGGTATCACATCCATCTGAGCGGCATCGGCTTCCGGCACTCGCAGCTGACACCTGAGCTCTGCTTGATAGGCCGCAGCCTCTCGGAGGTGATCTCGGTTCGTGATGATGATGTAGTCAATCGGCTCATGTCGACGGACGACCGTTCTTGCCTCAGCCGTCATCGGAGGTGGGTCTACTAGGATCTTATGCTCACCGATCATCAGAAACAGCCCATTGAAGTCGAGCTGCTTCTCCTCAGAAAACCACGACCATTGCCAGATATCGGGCAGGACTTGTTTCATAGCAAGATATGGCGACTTATTATCATTGAGAATTCATGACATCACAGAAATCACAGGGCTGCGATGGCGTCCTTGACCGTCTTGGTGACTTTCGTCCGGATGCTTGCTTCGTGAGGCAAATCGATAATGTCGTCTTCGGGGACGGTGATAAATTTACGATTCGGCCCTTTCGTCAGCGAGATCAAGAACATACTGTTGGAAGGAGTGACAGGAATCACGACTTGGACAGACCCGTCAATTCCCTGTACCACTTCTAGAAACTTTTGTTTCCCCTCCTCCATCTCATCCATCGTTTCCTTTTCTCCTCTCTGCACTCTTATTATCGCGCGCGAAGGGGGACTGATGCTTCTCTGGCGCTCCCGGGTTCAGCATAGGTAGAGATCAAGCCCTCCCCAGTGGAAGTAGATCGCCGTTTTGAAGTGCTCGATGTTGCAGAACCCGCAGGCCATGCGCTTGATCTTCTGGATCTGGCTGTTGAGCCCCTCGCTCATTGCGACCTCCCTTTCGAGAAGAGCTCCGAGCCTCGTGATCAAGAGACCATGACCCTATGCTGCTCCTGTGCTTCACCGAAAGACCCTTGCATCTACTGAGGTCATCGGCACCTAGGAGCTGTATCCTATCACGGCATTTTTTGGAGGGGCAACCGCAGCGTAGAGTGGAAACTATTCTTCGGCAGGGCCTTCGCGCTGGTTCAGCATATCCTTGAGCTGGTCCTTGGCCGTCCCCTCAAATCGAACAAACTCGATTCCGAATCGATCACCTTGCTTCCATCGGACGATGGCAAGAGTGATGATGATCGGAGGCCGAGCACCTGGAGGCTGCACGTGAAGACACACACGCGCTCCGATAGGAAGCTGGATCTGACTGTCAACCTCACCGCCGGCGAGTGTCAGGTTCCTCACAATCCCATGGCCTGCCCCTTCGTCTCCGGTGAATTGGACGGGATAGTCGACCGGCACTCGCGGTCGACCTCTTGGTTGCAACTCTTTTTCGTCGTCTTGTTCAGGCGGCATCATATCGTAGGAGTCCACTCAGCGCGCTGATTCGAACAGGCCAAGCTGAAGCTCTTCCGCGCGGGTAAACGGGAGGGGATAGCGTTCCGTGAAACAGGCCGTACAGTATTGATCAGGCGTCTTTGGTGCAGACTTGAGCATCCCATCAAGGCTGAGATAGGCCAAGCTGTCCGCAGTGATGTATTTGCGGATTTCTTCGGTTGAGTGATCAGAGGCGATCAGCTCTTTTTTCGTCGGAGTATCGATTCCATAGAAACAGGGCGAGATGATCGGCGGTGAGCTAATTCGCATGTGGACTTCTTTCGCCCCGGCTTGTCGGATCATCTTGACGATCTTGCGACTCGTCGTGCCACGAACTAACGAATCGTCGATGACGACGACCCGCTTCCCCTCCAATACCTCCGGCACGGCATTCAGCTTAACCTTGACCCCGAAGTGACGAATCGACTGTTCGGGTTCAATGAATGTCCGCCCGACGTAGTGGTTACGGATCAAACCGGTTTCAAAGCGAATCCCGGCCCCTTCGGCATAACCAAGCGCCGCCGGGACACCGGAGTCTGGAACAGGAATGACGATATCTGCCGGTACCCCCGCCTCCTGAGCCAACTGCCGCCCCAGCGCCTTACGCGTGGTATAAACGGTGTTTCCCCCGAAGATTTTACTATCAGGCCTGGCAAAATACACATACTCGAACACACACATGGCTGGATGCTGTTTGGGAAACGGATGATGACTATCGAGCCCTTGGTCGGTGATCACGATCAGCTCACCCGGTTCCACCTCTCGAATATACTCGGCATCGAGCAAGTCCAACGCACAGGTCTCCGACGCCACAATCCAGCCACCGCGAAGACGCCCGATACAGAGCGGCCTGAGTCCGTACGGATCACGCGCGGCGATGAGCCCATTGTCGGTCATCAACACAACAGAAAATGCGCCGCGCACCTGACTCAACGCATCGACGACACGCGCAAGAAAGGAATCTGCGCGTGAATGGGCGATGAGGTGGATAATGACCTCACTATCCGATGTGGACTGGAAGATCGCCCCGTAGGCTTCCAGTTCGTGTCGGAGCATCTGGGCATTGATGAGATTGCCATTGTGAGCCAACGCCAAATTGCCCAGCGCAAAATTCACAGTCAGTGGCTGCACATTCTTAAAGTCGTTGCCGCCGGTCGTGGAATAGCGATTGTGTCCGACGGCCATATGGCCGGGCAATTTCTCCAGCACTGATTTGTGAAAAATGTCGGCGACAAGACCCATGCCTTTCTGCACGAACACTTGCTCCCCATCTCCCGCGACAATTCCGGATGCCTCTTGCCCGCGATGCTGCAGCGCGTACAGACCCAAGTACGTCAGATTGGCGGCTTCTTCGTGGCCGAAGACGCCGAAGACGGCGCATTCGTCGTGGAACTTATCAGGCGATACGATCGGCAGTTCTTTGTGCATGATCCTCAACGATTCACGAGGCTAGGAGTGGTTCAACGTTCGCTCCAGAGAACACGCCCACCGATCATATAATGTCGCCACCGGCTGGTCGATCACCTGTTCCATCGAACCTTCCTCTCCCACAGACACAACCAGCCGTTCGCCGGAAACGGCCCCGATCACTTCCACCGGCACACCAAAGCGCCTCGCCTCGGAAAGTATAGCCTGTCGATCGACCGGCTTTGCGGAGACCACCACCCGCGATTGACTTTCGCCAAAGAGAACGGCGTCTTTTCGAAGCCGACCTCTGTTCAATCTTACTACGGCACCGAAAGTCCGTTCTGGTCCAGAGATACAGCTTTCCGTCAATGCGACAACGACACCGCCTTCCGAACAATCATGGGCGGATCGTAAGAAACCATTCTGAATCAGGGACAGCACGCAATCATGGAGCGCCTTTTCCGCAGTCAGACTGAGATAGGGCGGCGATCCCTGTTCACGAGCATGCACGACCTTGAGATACTCCGATCCACCCAAATCCTCACGAGAAGAGCCAAGCAAGAGGATCTCGTCGCCTTCCTGCTTGAACCACTGAGTCATCGACCGTTCCACATCATCGATCAACCCGACCATACCCAGCATGGGGGTTGGGTAAATGGAAAGTCCATTCGTTTCATTATAAAAGCTGACGTTCCCGCTCACGATGGGAATCTGAAAATGCTCGCAGGCGTCTTTCATGCCTTCGATTGCCATCACGAACTGCCACATGATCTCCGGTCGCTCCGGATTGCCGAAATTGAGACAATCCGTCAAACCAATCGGTACCGCCCCGGAGCAGACGAGATTCCGCGCTGCCTCGGCCACGGCTAGCCGGGCCCCTTCATAGGGATTCAACAGGCAATAACGGCTGTTGCAATCGACCGTCATGGCCACAGCTTTGTTCGTGCCTTTGATCCGCACCACCGCGGCATCGGATCCAGGACGAACCATCGTATTCGTCCGCACCATGTGATCATACTGTTCGTAGACCCATCGCTTGCTGGCAATGGTCGGCGACTCCAACAAGGCCAACAGGGCCACATTCGCGTCTTTCACATCTGGGAGGACGTCATAATTCAGGTTCGTCAACATATCCTGATACGCTGGTGGCTGATAAGGCCGTTCATACCGAGGTCCGTCGTCGGCCAACGATTTGGCAGGAATTTCCGCCACGACCTTGCCCTGATCTTTCACACGCAAGATACCGTCTGCCGTTACCTTTCCGACTACAGCCACATCCAAATCCCACTTCCTGCAAATGGCGATACAGTCCTCTTCTTTGCCGGCTTTTGCCACCATCAACATCCGCTCTTGCGACTCGGACAGCATGATCTCGTATGGCGTCATCCCAGGCTCTCGCCTCGGGACCACAGTCAGGTCCAATTCCATCCCGTTGCCGGCGCGGGACGCCATTTCGCAGGACGAACTCGTCAGCCCTGCCGCCCCCATATCTTGAATCCCGACGAGCAGATCTCCCTCCATCAACTCGAGACACGCTTCGAGTAGCAATTTTTCGGTAAAGGGATCACCAACCTGTACCGTCGGCCGCTTCTGCTCTGATTGATCGTCGAACGAATCGGACGCCATCGTCGCCCCATGAATCCCATCACGGCCTGTTTTTGAGCCGAAGTAGATCACGGGATTACCGACGCCTGCCGCCGTGCCACGGAAAATTTTGTCTTTATGGGCCAGACCGAGACAGAATACGTTGACCAATGGATTCAGCGCGTAGATATCATTGAAGACGATCTCGCCTCCCACGGTAGGAACTCCCATGCAATTGCCGTAACCGGCAATGCCGGAAACAACCCCCTTCATGAGATGACGAGTCTTGGGCGAGTGCAGCTCTCCAAACCGCAGGGAATCGAGCAACGCAATCGGCCTCGCGCCCATCGTAAAGATATCGCGCAGAATGCCGCCCACTCCCGTGGCCGCCCCCTGATAGGGTTCGATAAACGATGGGTGGTTGTGCGATTCCATCTTGAACACCACGCACAACCCGTCGCCAATATCGACGGCCCCGGCATTTTCACCTGGCCCTTGAACGACACGAGGCCCGGTCGTCGGCAGCTTCTTTAAATGCACGCGCGAGCTTTTGTACGAGCAGTGCTCGGACCACATCACGGAAAACATGCCGAGTTCCGTCAAATTGGGCTCGCGGCCGAGAATGTCGATGATTTTCTGATACTCCTCGCTCGTCAAATTGTGCTGAGCGATGAGTTCTTTGGTAATTGGCGGAGTACTGGCCTGCATCATGTCCTAAACTCCACAGTAACAAAGCGTTCCACAGTATATCGAATCTGCTACGGATGTGTCTTCAGGACATGGCGGCAACAGCTGCACGCACTAGACAACTTGACCGGCGAGATACCAGAATAGCACCTCGCCGGTCCGTCGAGCTGAATCGTAAGCCCTGAGCTGTTACTGAACTTCCACCTTAATGGCTGCTTCAGCGGCTAACATTTGATGATCCTTATCTGCCGCAACAACCTTGATTTCATGAGTCCCGGGACTCATCCCTTTGACGGTCTTTTTGTCCCAACCCTTCTGATACTCGCCATCCACAAAACAATGGGCATGCGTCGCCTGAGTGCCCTTCGTGAGCTCATAGACCAGTTCGATATCTTTTCCCACCTTGGCGCCAGGCGCCGGACTCGTGATCGTGAGCTTGCTCCCGTCATCCGTCGCAGCAAACACACCAGCGCCAGAGCACAAGGTAAATAGACCAATGGCTGCCACTAATGCACCTATACGTCTCATTGCAACCCTCCTCTAGGTATAAAAGAAGTTGATACTGTTACCGACCAACTGACTGAATACTTTACCGTGCGCACTTTCGATCTTCAATCCTCAGGGGAGCGATCCCGTCAAATCATCGTTGGAGCGCTTACCGAACTTCTGCCACCTTCTTGTGCTCTAACGACGCAATCATCGATTGAAAGATGAGTCGCCCATCTTCATTTCCCAACATGGTCTCGGTACAGCGCTCCGGATGGGGCATCATGCCCAAAACATTTCCCTCGGCATTGCAGAGTCCTGCAATATTGTCGAGCGAGCCGTTTGGACAACTCCCCGGCGTGACCGTCCCATCTATCGTGCAATAGCGGAAGGTGATCTGTGCATTAGCTTGAAGGCCACCCAACGTCACGGGATCGGTGTAATAGTTCCCATCCGCATGCGCGATCGGGATTTTGAGCACCTGACCAGGTTTGCACGCACTCGTAAACGGCGTCACCGCGTTCTCCACTTTGACAAACGTCTCGCGGCAGATAAAGTGCAGCGACTTATTTCGCAACATGGCGCCGGGCAACAAACCCGCTTCCAGCAGAATTTGAAATCCGTTGCAGATCCCCAGCACCAATTTTCCCTCAGCCGCAAACTGCTTGACCGCCTGCATGACCGGAGAAAACCGCGCAATCGCTCCGGTGCGGAGATAATCGCCATATGAAAATCCTCCCGGCAGGATCACCGCATCCAAGCCGGCTAATGACGACTCCTTATGCCACACCATTGTGGCATTCTGCCCGAGCACATCTTTCAAGACATGCGCACAGTCGTGATCGCAATTACTACCGGGAAATACAAGAACACCGACATTCATGTGGCAGACCCCACGCGAAGTTACGCAGTCAATTCATACCGATAGTCTTCAATGATCGTATTCGCCAGGAGCTTCTCGCACATCGACTTGACCACCACTTCGGCCTTGGCCCTATCGGCCTCCTGAAGATCCAGTTCCATGTATTTCCCGACACGCACATTCGCCGCGTGCTTGAACCCCAAAGAGTCTAGCGCATGCTCAATAGCCTTGCCTTGAGGATCCAAGATGCCTGACTTCAACGTTACGTGAATTTTGGCTTTCACAACTTACTCTCCTGCTTTTCCTCGGCCTGATTCAACCGATCCACATATCTCTTGATCCAGAAGATTACTGCAATGGTGAGTCCGCCGGCAAACACCAGGCCAACGAACGCCCACCGCCAGGGCGATTCGTTCAGCCGATAGGCCATCACCCCCACAATAGCCGCCCAGACGACCACTGAGGCAACCAAGCCATAATTTAAGTACGCCCGCAGCATCTTTTCTCTTTCTCTACCCTTTACTTCCTTGAAGGGGACGGCGGGGTTGTCCTCAACTGCGCGCCATGCAACGAGCATGGCCCGTTTTAATTACAACCCCATCAGTCCCGCATGCGCGTTGCGCGAGCAATGAGGACGATCCCGCCGTCTCCTTCTCACCCACACACCCGCCTCAACACCTCCTGATACGCCTCCTCGATCTTCCCCATATCCTTCCGAAATCGATCTTTATCCATCGATTCGCCGGTCGTCATGTCCCAAAAACGGCACGTGTCTGGAGAAATCTCGTCCGCCAAGATCAGTTTATTGTGAAACACCCCGAACTCAAGCTTGAAATCGACGAGCTGCATCTTCCGCTCGGCGAAGAATGGTTTGAGGACCTTATTCACCGCGTGTCCGAGCTCTCGCAACTCTCGCAACACACCTGGCGTCGCGACATTCATCAGCCGTAGATGATCGTCATTGACGAGCGGATCGCCAAGTCCATCATTTTTGTAGTAGAACTCAACAACCGCCGGATCGATCCGGTTGCCCTCTTTCAATCCGAGCCGTTTGGCCAAACTCCCCGCGACGACGTTCCGAACCACGACTTCGATCGGGACGATCCTGACTTTCTTGGTGAGCATTTCCCGGTCATTCAACCGCTCCACAAAGTGTGTCCGGATCCCGTTTTGCTCTAAGAGCTGAAACAGCCGCTCGGAGACCTTATTGTTGATGACGCCTTTTTCGAGGATAGTGCCGCGCTTCTGTGCGTTGAAGGCCGTCGCATCGTCTTTAAAATACTGCACGACCTGGTCTGGATTTCCCGTCGAAAAGATCTTCTTTGCCTTGCCTTCGTAAAGAAGCTCGCCCATCGCCATGATCGGACCTCTGTGGTTCAACTTACTGCGCCAACAGCTCGACTATCTCATCCAGCGATTTCATCGTACCAAGTATGGTCGGACTCCCGAATCGCCGCGTATAGCGAAATTCCTGCACGTTCTCAAGCGACAGCACCAGGCGGTGAAAGTCCTCCAACTTGGAGGTTTCAAAATAGGTGATGAAGTCCAGATCGTCCAGTCCGCTGGAGTGATAGAGTTTCCGCTTGACCGTCTTCAAGTAAGGCAGCGTGGCGGCGGTATGCTCCTGCATCATCGCGGTCCGTTTCTCCTGATCTAACCCCCACCATTCGGCTGATTTCCTGATCGGGATCACGATGACATACGGATGCTGGCCGGGTTCACTGACCGCCTTCAAGTCAGCCTTCATCGGATCGGGAAATCCCGGGACGTAATTTGGTTTTTTGGTGAGCCCGTGCATGACCCCGACCGTCTTGAGGTATCTCCCGAATTGGCTGCTCTTTAGATCCAGGAGAAATTCCTGCGTCGCGCGCAATTCCGCCGCATGAATCCGGAACAAGAGGTCAGCGTGATCGGAAAGCCCTCGAAGCAGGTACAGATCGATTGCCACATGCTCCCGATGCTGTTCCACCACACCTTTGAGCGATGTCAAACGAACGATCCGCATCGCGGGGTCTTGCTTCGCCCACTCGTCATTCAGCGCGAAGAGGGCAAACGTGCCGTAGACTCCGGGTTCCGTAAGAAGTTTCTCGCGATCCGCCGCAGACTGCGCATCGGATAGCCACGGGCCGACCATCACGCACATGAACATCAGTGCCGCTACAAATGAACGCGTCATGATCTCGCTTTCTTCCTCCTGACACCAGGCAAACGATGGTGGTCCCGCCCGAACACTCGCCGATAGATCTGATCGAGATGGCGCAGATAGTACTTGGGGTTGAAACAAGCTGCAATCTCACCGTGCTTCAGATGCTGTGAGATAAACGGATCTTTGCCGGCTAATTCCTGTAGCGCGCCTCCTCCCCTCCAGGAGACCATGGCATTGCGCTGCACCGCTTCATAGGACTCTTTTCGCTGCGCCCCCTTCTCGACCAAGGCCAACAGCAGCCGCTGCGAATACACGAGTCCCCCGGTCAATTCGAGGTTTCGCCTCATTCGATCAGGATACACAACCAAATGTTCGATGAGATCCGTGACTTTGGCGAGCATATAGTCGATCAGAATCGTGCTGTCCGGCATGATCACCCGCTCGACCGACGAATGGCTGATATCCCGTTCATGCCAGAGCGCCACATTCTCCATTGCCGCCAGACTGTTGGCTCGCACCAGTCGCGCCAAACCACAGAGATTCTCCGAGATAATCGGATTCCGTTTGTGAGGCATTGCCGACGATCCCTTTTGGCCTTCGGAGAAATACTCTTCCGCTTCGAGCACTTCCGTGCGCTGAAGGTGGCGAATTTCAGTGGCGATCTTTTCGATGCTGGCCGCAAGCAACGCGAGCGCTGTGGCATAGGAGGCGTGGCGGTCTCGCTGGACGACTTGATTCGAGACAGGATCGGCCTTCAAGCCAAGCTTGGCGCACACATATTCTTCAATATCGGGTCCCTGATGGGCGAAGGTCCCCATGGCGCCGGACAGTTTGCCGACCGCAATCTCGGTCCGCACCTGCCGTAACCGCTCCTGATGGCGGCGAACTTCTTCGTACCACAGGGCGAGCTTTAGCCCAAATGAGATCGGCTCCCCGTGAATGCCATGTGACCGCCCCACCATGACCTGATCCTTGTACCGGAACGACTGCCGCTTCAAGACAGCCAGTAACCGTTCAACCCCTTCCAGGATGAGATCCATGGCCTCAGTCATTTGAACGGCCAGTGAAGTATCGACAATGTCGGAGGATGTGAGTCCCATGTGGAGAAACCGATGTTCCGGTCCTACTGTGTCCATGAGCGATTCGAGAAAAGCGATCACATCATGCTTGGTGACCTTTTCGATTTCGGCAATTCGGTCGACGTTGATCGTGGCCTTCTTCCGGATTTTCGCCGCCGTCCCACGTGGCGCCTGCTTGGCATGCTCGAAGGCGGCACAAGCCTGTAGTTCGACCTCCAGCCAGATCTCATATTTATGTTTCAGATCCCAGATCGCCTTCATCTGTGGACGTGTATACCGTTCAATCACGATCCGCTCTCCTCCAGATTCCACGATCCGGGTCTGCTCGCTTCGCGGCCAGCCGCGACTCGGTGGCCAAGGCCTTATCAAGAACCGCGTTCACGAACTTTGACGCATCCTCGTCGCCGAAACTCTTTGCCAGTTCGATAGCTTCGTCCATCGTAACCTTGGCAGGCACCTCATCCAACCACAGCAACTCGTACAGCCCGGCACGCAAGATGTTGCGGTCGACAATCGGCATGCGGTTCACAGTCCAATTCGTTGCATACTTACCGATAGTGGCATCGAGCTCTTTTTTATGCTCTAGCACACCCCGCACCAACTGTTCCGCAAACGCTCTTGACTCATCGGACGCCTCGCATTCACGCCAAAACTCGTCAAGATGCACGCCGGACTTCCCATGAATGTCATGCTGAAAGAGGATCTGCAAGGCTCGCTCGCGAGCTTGGTGACGAGAGCCCATAGTTATACAGTGGGAACGTGAGAAGGTTGAAAAGCTCGCAAGCTCACAGACTGGCAAGAGAAATGACTCACCGTTTTGTTCTTCCTACTGCCCGCTGATCTTGACTTGAAGACTTTCGACTTTCCAATTTTTCAACGTCCCCCCTGATCTTTCTCATTACCATCACCATCTCGATCGCGGACTTCGCCGCCTCGCCGCCTCGGTTGAACTTCTTCGTATCCGCTCGCTCCACGGCCTGCGCCACCGTCTCAGTGGTCAACACACCAAAGATGATCGGCACATCGGTGTCCACGGCCGCTTGCCCGACGCCACGGCTGACTTCGGCACAGATATACTCGAAATGCGGGGTGTCCCCGCGAATCACCGCCCCCAAGCAAATCACCGCATCAAATCGGCCTGACTTGGCCATGGTTCGCGCGACCAGCGGAATTTCAAACGCGCCCGGTACCCGCACGACCATAACATCCTCTTGCGGAACACCATGGGCAGTCAGTGTCTCCGCACAAGCATGCAGCAGTCTGCTCGTGACCTGCTCATTGAACTTCGCAGCCACGATGCCGAACCTGAATCCAGCCGCGCGGCGTGAGCCCTTTCTAAGTGTCATGGGAAGATCGCACGTGTGGATGTCTCAAAATGTGCCCCTTAACTGATGTGGCCCCTGAAACGTTGCGATGTTTACACCTTTTTGAGGAGATGCCCCAGCTTCATTTTCTTTGTCCGAAGATACCGGACATTCGCCTCGCGCGGCTGAATTTCGATCGGTACCCGCTCGACAACCTTGAGACCGTACCCTTCGATACCGATGATCTTCTTTGGATTGTTCGTCATGACTTTAATCGCACGCAAACCGAGATCCGCCAGGATCTGCGCACCAACACCATACGTCCGCAAATCAGGCTTAAACCCTAATTTCAGATTCGCCTCAACCGTATCGCTTCCTTGATCCTGTAACCCATAGGCTTTAATTTTGTTCAGCAACCCAATCCCGCGGCCCTCCTGATTGCTCAAATAGAGCAGCACGCCACGTCCTTCCTTTTGAATCATCTCCATCGCTTGATAGAGCTGATCTCGGCAATCACATCGTAGCGATCCCAGCACTTCCGCCGTTAAACATCCTGAATGCACACGCACCAGCGTCGGTTCTCCATCGTCCACACGCCCTTTCACCAATGCGATATGGGTAAGGTTGTCTATCAGGTTCTCGAATGCGACTGCTTCGAACTCGCCGAACATTGTCGGTAAGTGGGCGCTCCCCGCTCTTTTTACAAACGTTTCGCGCTGCATGCGGTATTCGATCAAAGATTTGATCGTGACCATCGTCAGTTTATGGCGTTTCGCGAACTTGGTGAGTTCCGGCACGCGAGCCATGGTCCCGTCCTGGTTCATGATTTCGCAGATGACACCCGCAGGACGTAGCCCCGCTAACCGTGCGAGATCGACCGATCCCTCTGTTTGCCCGGCGCGTTTGAGCACTCCGCCGGTTTGCGCTTTGAGGGGGAAAATATGACCGGGCCGAGCGAGATCGCTTGGCTTCGACTTGGGGTCGATCGCCACATGAATCGTCGTCGCGCGATCGGCGGCCGAGATCCCCGTCGTAATGTCTTTTCGTGCATCGATCGAGACGGTAAAGGCGGTCCCGAACGTCGCGGTATTCTCCGAAGCCTGCTGTGGCAACTGCAGTTCTTCGACACGCTCCGTTGTGAGGGCCAGACAAATCAGGCCGCGCGCGTGTTTAGCCATGAAGTTGATGGCCTGTGGAGTAACCTTTTCAGCGGCAATGACAAGGTCCCCTTCATTTTCCCGGTCTTCGTCGTCGACCAGGATAATGAGCTTCCCCTTCTTAATGTCTCGGATGGCGTCTTCGATGTGGTTGAACGGCGTGGGCATAAGACAACCAATCTAGCATTTCAGACTGAAGCTTGAATATGGTTTTTTTAGGAATTGCTCGAGGATCGAAAGATCTCATGAGGATAATTCGGCGGGCGAAGACCTATTGGCCCGCAACGCGGCGATCACCGTGCCCCACGCGCACACCGTGAACCCGGCGAACAGCCAGAGCCCAGATTCGTAGCTACCCGAAAGCCCCTTCATCGTCCCGATGAGTATCGGTAGTAGAAATCCACCAATGGCCCCCGACGCCCCAACCACACCAGACGCCAACCCGATGTCCTTGGGAAACCATTCGGCGACCAGCTGGAACACCACGCCGTTGCCGAATCCCATCGCCGCCGTTGCCACCACCATCATCACAACCGCCATAGTTTGCGAAGGGCTGATCACCGCCACCACCGCCCCCGCGATCACCGGCAAGACATAATAGAGCGTCCGCAGCCCCCCTTGCCGATCTGCGACATAGCCGCCGACCGGACGGATCACACTCCCCATAAGCCCGCACAAGGCCGCCACTGCACCAGCCTCTATCGCGTCGATCCGATAGACATCGTGCAGCACCAGCGGCAGCACACTGCACAGGCCCACGAAACCGCCAAACGTGACCGCATAGAGGAACGAGAGCCAATAGGCCAACCGGCGGTGAATCAACTGTACCGCATGGTACCACCACGCCACGACACGGGTATCCGCAACTGGCCTGGTTCGTGGTACCGCGATCACGAATCCGACCGTCGTCACGGCCACCACGCAGGCCATAAGACCGCAGATCTGATGCCAATCCATCGCGGCAGCCCAGCGCGGCGCCAAGAAGAAAATGAGCACGGTGCCGACATTCCCCGATGCTGCCAGGCCAAGCACCAGTCCTTGCGCTGGTGGCGGATAGGCTCGACTGGCAATCGGAAGTGCCACCGCAAAACTCGCCCCCGCCACACCCAAACACGCCGAAAAGGCGAGCGCTTCTCCGTACCCAGTGACACCGAGCCACCCCCAGCACAACACCAGACACTCCATCACGAGAATGACCACGGCCGTGGGTCGCGCTCCGAGCCAATCCGCGCTCCATCCGGCTACTATCCGTAACACCGCCCCGCCGAGTAACGGCAGGGAGACGAGCCAGGCGATCTCGGTTTCGCTCAGCTGCAGCGCCGCCATGAGCGGAAGGCTCATCGCCCCGACGAGCAACCAGACCATGAAACTGACTGTCAGGTGTAACCACGCCCCCGCCAGCGACGGCCAATGACCGCTTTTCAGAATGCCCAAGATCTCAGACACGCCCGACCTCCGGATGGATAGCAGTCACTATAGGGGAGCCGCTTTGAGAGGCGCAAGCGAACACCACCTACGGGAGAGACTGTCGAGTCTCTCCCCCATCAGGGCAGAACAGGCGCTACCCATAGTGCCCACTTACTCCTGCAAGACAGCCTTTGTGCCAATCATTCATTCTGTTATAGTCACGCACGTATCATGAATAGTCATGACCATTCACAGGAGGAAATGGGCGACGCCCTAGAACCAGAAATCCTCGAACCCTCCGATGATGAGATCGTCGAGGCCGAAGCTGCCCCGGTGGTATTAGACGTCCAAGACTCTGATGGACGGCAGCCTGCCGACACCATGGCCGTGGTGCCGGTCACGGCCTTACAGCAGTACCTTGCCGAAGTCCGCCGATACCCCTATCTGTCAAAGGAAGAGGAACTTCAGCTTTTCCAGGAGTATCACACCCACGGCAGCCGCGAAGCAGCCCTCAAGCTCATCATGGCGAACCTGCGCGTGTCGGTCTCGATTGCCGGCGAGTACCTCCATACCGGGGCCGACCACATGGATCTCATTCAGGAAGGGAACGTCGGCCTGATGCAGGCCATCAAGAAATTCGACCCTTCGAAAAACGTGCGCTTCTATGCCTATGCCGCCTGGTGGTCGCGGGCCTATATTCTCCGGTACCTCCTGCACACTTTTCGACTCGTCAAGATCGGGACAACGCAGGACCAGCGAAAACTGTTCTATAACCTCAAAAAGGAAAAGGCGAAGCTTGAGCGGGAGGGCTTCGCGCCGGACACGAAATTACTCGCGGATCGTCTGAATGTGCGTGAGCGCGATGTGGTTGAAATGGATCAGCGCCTGGGCAACTGGGAGCTCTCACTCGACCAGCCGATCGGTGAAGACCAGGAACATACCCTGTTGGACGTCTTGCCCTCCCATCAAGAACCGGCAGACGAACAACTCGCCGATCATCAGCTCAAGACCCTCTTCAGGGCCAAGCTTGCCGAGTTCATCAAGACCCTGGAAGAACGAGACGAAGATATTCTCAGAAATCGTATTCTGTCCGACCAGCCCCTGACCTTGGATGATCTGGGCGACAAATACGGCATTACCAAGGAGCGGACCCGTCAACTGGAAGCCCGCATCATCAAACGCCTCCGTGACTACATCAAAAAAGACATCAAAGATTTTGATCGCTTGCGGGCATGACATCCCAGTGATCCCACCCCCACCGGAGAAAATACTCCTAGAATGTTGATTTCCCAATAGGTTAGAATGAACTAATATCTGCAGCGGCAGGAGTGATCGGAAACGATAAAAATCCCTTATTCCCCCTCTTGACTTAAGGGAACGAAGGTCTATCTCTTTCCTTGAGTCGCAGGCTGCCTAGATCGCACAAGTTCAGCCCAACTCTTTACAACCGTCAACGCCTAACGAGTTCACTTTCATCAGGAGGAGGTTCTGCAATGAGTACAGCTGAGAAGGAAAAGAAGAACATTGCCAAGGGGTTTCAGCCTTTGGGTGAGCGAGTATTCGTCACCTACACCGAGGAATTGGATCGGACCGCCGGCGGGATTTATGTGCCGGATTCGGCGAAGGAAAAGCCACAACGAGGCGTGGTCCAGGCGGTCGGCAAGAAAGTGGAGAACGTCAAGGTCGGAGACCAAGTCCTGTTCGACAAGTATTCTGGCAGCAAGCTTCGGATTGAGGACGAAGAGTGCTTGATCCTCAAGGAAGAAGACATCCTGGGCGTCTTTACGGCTTAATCGCAGCAGGAAAGTCGGGAACGTTGAAAACGTCGTTCATGACATTTTTAAACTGTTGCCCATTCGAACTTTCGCAACTTTAGACTTAAAACGGAGGACAGATAATGGCAAAGCAACTTATGTACGGCGATGCGGCACGGGCGGCCATCCTGAGAGGGGTGAACCAGCTCGCGGACGCCGTGAAAGCAACACTCGGCCCAAAGGGCCGCAATGCGATTCTCGACAAGAAATTCGGCGCCCCGACCATCACTAAGGACGGCGTGACGGTGGCCAAGGAAGTCGAGCTGAAGAACCCTTACGAAAACATGGGCGCCCAGCTGGTCCGCGAAGTGGCCAGCAAGACCAGCGATATCGCTGGTGACGGCACCACCACCGCCACCGTGTTGGCCCAAGCTATTTTCCGGGAAGGCGCGAAGAACATCACCGCCGGCGCCAATCCAATGGAGATCAAGCGAGGCATCGACAAGGCCGTCGAAGCCATCACCGCCGAGCTCAAGAAGCTCAGCAAGCCTTGTCAGAACAAGACCGAGATCTCGCAAGTCGGCACCATTTCGGCCAACAACGACAAGACCATCGGCGATTTGATCGCAGAAGCCATGGAAAAAGTCGGCAAGGACGGCGTCATCACCGTGGAAGAAGCCAAGTCGATGACCACCTCGCTGGACGTGGTTGAGGGCATGCAGTTCGATCGCGGCTACATTTCTCCCTATTTCGTCACCAATGCAGAGCGGATGGAATGTTCCGTGGAGGAACCGCTCATCCTGATCAACGAAAAGAAGATCAGCAGCATGAAGGACCTGCTGCCATTGCTCGAGCAAGTGGCCAAGCTGGGTAAGCCACTCGTCATCCTCGCCGAAGAAGTCGAGGGTGAAGCCCTGGCGACCCTCGTGGTCAACAAGTTGCGTGGCACCTTGAATGTCGTGGCAGTCAAAGCTCCGGGCTTCGGCGATCGCCGCAAGGCCATGCTGGAGGATATCGCGATCCTCACCGGCGGCCAGGTGATTTCTGAAGACATCGGCATCAAGCTCGAGAGCGTCAAGCTGACCGATCTCGGCCGCGCCAAACGCGTCACGATCGATAAGGACAACACCACGATCGTGGAAGGCTACGGCGATGCCAAGAAGATTGAAGGGCGCGTGAAGCAAATCAAGGCTCAGATCGACGAGACCACATCTGACTACGATCGCGAAAAGCTGCAAGAGCGGCTGGCGAAGATTGTGGGCGGCGTGGCCGTCATCAATGTCGGCGCCGCAACCGAGACCGAGATGAAGGAGAAGAAGGCCCGCGTCGAAGACGCGCTGCATGCCACCAAGGCGGCAGTGGAAGAGGGTGTCGTCCCTGGGGGCGGTACGGCCTACCTCCGCTGCATCAAGGCACTCGATGGAATCAAGGATGTCCCGGCGGAGCAAAAGGTCGGACTCGACATCGTCCGGCGTTCGCTCGAAGAGCCGCTCCGACAAATCGCCGCGAATGCCGGCGCAGAAGCTTCGGTCGTCGTCGGCAAGGTTCGGGAAGACAAGAACCCCAACGGTGGCTACAACGCCGCCACGGATGAATATGTCGATATGATCAAGGCCGGCATCATCGACCCGACCAAGGTGTCGCGCTGCGCTCTGCAGAACGCCGCCAGCGTCGCGGGCTTGATGCTCACGACCGAAGTCATGATCACCGAACTCCCCGAAGAGAAGAAGGAATCAGCCGGCGGCCCAGGCGGACACAGCCACGGCGGCGGTATGGAAGGGATGTACTAACCCCTTCGACAAGTTCAGGGCAGGCCCCTCAGAGGGCACGCTCATTAGGGTAGGGTTTAAAGAAGGGCTCGGTGGGAAACCACCGGGCCCTTCTTGTTTTCGCCCCTTCTGCTGCTAATGCCTGAGTCCGATGGCCCTGAGCATAACTTTAAAGACAGGCGACGTCGTTGGCTCGATAAAGAACGATCTGAAGGTACGATGGACCATCTCGGTATGGTGTTGATGATCGACATGAAACAATTTGGCTGCCTTCATCCGATCCTGTGCACCATATCCCATCCGGACCGCACAACGCTCCAACTCTTCTGAGCGTTCGGGCAACGCATGGGTCTGGAGATCATCGACCATCTGCAACTTATGCTCAACATCGCGCAGGAAGAGATACGCGGCGGCCAGCGCATCGCGTTCTTCGGTCGAGAGCAGTTTTTTCTTGGCCAGCCGGTTCAGTGAAGCGAGGGTGCTCCGGTCCAATAGCGCAGGCACCTTTCGTCCGGCCAGGACTTGAATGGTCTGCACGAAAAACTCGATCTCTCGAATCCCGCCGGTCCCCAGCTTTACGTTGCGCTGTGCGTGGCCACGGTCCGACATTTTGGCATCGATCATGTCCTTGACGGCGCGGACATCTTCCACAATCGCCAAGGCGTTCGCGCGATCCATGGTGCTCCCTGCCCCCAATACAAACGGCTTCACCAACTTGAGAAACGCCTGTCCGACATCATGGGATCCGGCGACCGGCCACGCTTTGAGCAACGCCAACCGCTCCCAGACCTGTCCGCGTGTCGCATAATATTTCCGATACTCGACCAGCGAGCGAGCCAACTGGCCAACAGAACCCTCGGCCCGCAACCGCAGATCGACTCGAAAGACGTAGCCTTCCCTGGTAGGTTCGACCAACACCCTGGTGAGTTCACGGGCAAGGATCTCAAAATATTCTTCATTAGAAATGCCGACGCCGGCTGGGATAGCCGCACGCCTCCCTCTCGGCGCTCTGGTCTCTCCATCGTGGGACTCATAGAGGTAGATTAGGTCCACATCGGAGCTGTAATTCAATTCATGTCCGCCAAGCTTGCCCATCCCGATCACCGTAAACTTGGTCTCCACCCACCGTCGCTGCCGATTCTGATGCATGGGAATGCCATATTGCTGACGGAGATCGGCATCGACAACCTCGTAGGCCGCATGAATCAGGAGGCAAGCCAAATCCGACAACGAGCTGGTCGTTTCCGGGACCGTCGAGAGGCGGAGGAGATCCCGCACACCGATCCGTAACATTTCTCGCCGCTGGAACCGGCGCAGCGCATCCAGCTTCGATTCTTTGGAGGTGAGATGCCCGATGCTTGCGTACAGCGCGCGCTCCATACCCTTCCGCGTCGGAGGTCGTGCGAGGACATCCTCCTCAGCCAGCCAGTACACCACGGTGGGATCTCGAATGAGCGTAAAGGTCAAGGCATCGCTGTTGCCGAAGATCACACAGAGAAGATCGAGCATGCGCGGCGACGTGCGCAGATAGTCGAGAAATGAGGTGCGGGAGACACTCTCCAACATGCGCTCCCAGTGGTTCAGCGCCTGATCGGGATCGGCCGTCCGTGAAATGGATTCCATCATCATCGGCAGAATGTCGGCCAGCCGCCGTCGTTGGATGGGGTCACCGGCCATGGCATCGAGATTACGGTCCGCTTGATTGGGATCACGCAGGCCATAGGCAGACAAAATCACCCGGATCCCCTCAGCATTTCGCTTCTCCTCCAGCAGGATAGGCGTGGGATCTGGCTTATCGGAACGACCTTCAGCCCACGATGGAAAAGGCGACGAGTGGGGTGTGGGAATTCTTCGAGGCATGGAGCGGCATTATACTCAGGGGTTCCTCTACGCACAATGAAACCATTCGGGTATACTAACGTCCATGTCCACTGACGCTCCCGATCGTACCGCGCTGCTCAGCACAGTCCGTCCCCTGTGTCCTGATATTGCGCCCGAGATCCTACATGATTTTTCCAGCCGCATGGACCCAGAATATTTCCGGAAATTCGAACCCCCGACGATTGCCGCTCATATCCGCTCGACGGCTCAGCTCACCCCGGAACGCCCCTGCGCAATTGCCTTTACCGAGCTGCACGATACACGATTTGAGGTCACGATCGTGGCCTATGATTACTTCTCTGAATTCGCCACGATTTGCGGCCTGCTCTCTGCATTCGGCCTGAATATCGAAGAAGGAGATATTTATACGTTTGGCGAACAAGCGGCTGTGCCGCTCGCTCGCACAAGTTGGGCAGGATACGGACCGCGCGCCCGCACCACGGGCAGTCCAGGGCTGACCAGAAAAAAAATCGTCGATGTGTTCCGTGTGCTGCCGGTACCAGGAATGGAATTGGGCGACATTCAACAGAAACACCTGGCGGATGCGCTCCACTTAGTAATCAGATTGCTCGATAAAGGACAATTTACGGAGGCCCGCTGTGCAGTGAATCGACGGCTGGTCGAACAGCTCGGCAAGCGCCGTGCATCTTTTGGTGGTCTGCTCCATCCGGTGCAGATCACATTCGACAACAGCCAATCTCCCACCGACACGGTCATGGATATCCGGTCGGACGATACCCCAGCTTTTCTGTACGCCTTCGCCAACGCCCTGGCCATGCGCAACGTGTACATTTCCAAAGCACAGTTCGACGTCGAGGAAGGGAAGATTCACGATCGCTTCTATGTCCGCAACCGCCATGGCCAGAAGCTGACCGATGCAACCGATCAGCAGCAGCTGCGCCAGACGGCCGTGCTCATCAAACAATTCACCCATGCCCTGACATGGGCTCCTGACCCAACCAAAGCCTTGGAGGCCTTTGACCAGTTTCTTGACCTGACGGTGCAGCAAGCGAAAGGGAAAGCCCAGCAAGAAGCCTTGGCGTTTCTCAGCGACAAGAAAACGTTTCCCCTGCTCGCTCGTCTGCTCGGGGCCAGCGATTTTCTCTGGGAAGACTTTCTGCGCCGTCAACACAGCAACCTGCTGCCGCTCCTGCAAGATTATCGCGATGCGCCTCTCATAACCCCAAAAGCTACGCTTCGCAAGGAACTCGATCGCCTGGTGAATAAAGCCAAAACCGACGAGGATCGAAAGGCCGCGCTGAATAGCCTCAAGGACCGTGAACTGTTCCGCATCGATATGAAGCACATCGTCGAGCCAGACACAGCGCTGCCTGATTTTTCAGCTGCATTGACCCAACTAGCCGAAGTTATCCTCGATCGGAGCTTGAAAGACTGCCAAGCCAAGCTGAATGCGATGCATGGCCCGCCACGCTTGGCCAATAAAAAACCCTGTCCCTTCACCGTACTGGGCTTGGGCAAGTTCGGTGGCAAGGAACTCGGCTACGCCTCTGACATTGAAGTGATGTTCGTGTATGAGGACGCCGGTCGCACAGCCGGTAAGCAGCCGATCGAGAACAGCGAATACTTTGAGCGGTTGGGGGCCAAACTGCTGCAGTGGATCGAGGCCAAGCAGGAAGGCATCTTTCACCTCGACGTGCGTCTCCGCCCTCACGGCGGAAAAGGCTCTTTGACCAATCCCTTTGACGAGATCACCAAGTACTACAGTGACAGCGGCCTGGCTGCGCCATTCGAGCGTCAGTCATTGATCAAGCTGCGGCATGTAGCGGGTGATGCGGCCCTTGGAAAGCGCGTCGAGGCCCATCGCGACAGCTACGTTTATAGCGGGAAAACCTGGAATATCCCCGATGCCCTCGCCTTGCGCCGACAGCAACTCAAGCAGCTGGTGGAGCGCGACACCGTCAACTTGAAGCATAGCCCCGGTGGTATCGTCGATATCGAGTATGCCATGCAATACCTCCAAATCATGCATGGCCATCGGCTCCCTGTCCTGCGCACTCCCAACACCATGCAGGCGCTGGCGACCCTCGTCGATTGTGGCCTTGTCACGAGGCAAGACGGCGAGATTCTCCGCAAGGCCTACTTCTTTATCCGCATGCTCATCGACGGCCTACGCATGGTCCGTGGCAACGCCAAAGATCGGGTCCTTCCACCAACCGACTCCGACGAATTTATCTTCCTCGCCCGCCGGGTTGGCTACACAACGGATGACTGGCAGGCCGGCGCACGCCATCTGCAAACGGATATCGCGCAGCATATGAAGCTCACCAAAGAGTTCTTTGAACGAACATTCGGACGCTTGTAGCCCAATTAGTGTGATGAGCAGGGGGGGTTCGGGCCGGATTGTGGACAGACACAGCGTTGCGATGCGGTAACGCTTGCCACGCCGTCAGCCATCACCGCGCCATCGAACGACCTGACGCCATTTACTCAACCCTTCCCGCGCGATAACCCAGGAAAGAGGAAGAGGGAAACATTGACAGCCTCGGCCAGCTCAGCGCAAGGTAGCTCGGAGCCAGTGTTGCTCCACGCTCTGGCATTCGATCGACGGCTTACTATTGATGATTCATCGAATGCATACAGGAGCGGAGGACGGATAGGGACATAGATGGTGAACGATGCGCCAATCCTGTTTCGAGTCGTATGGCTTTCCTATGTGATTGTCGCAAGTGTGATCTGGGCCAGTTGCGACAGTGCCGCGCGGCAACTCGACAGGCCGACGGGAATGTCGCCTGTCATCCAGACGAAGGACTGGCAGATGCACACCGACCCAACCTATGGCTTTGCCGTCGAATATCCCAAAGAGTACGTGATCCTCAAGGAAGTCACCCACCCAACACCCACACAGCCGGCGGCGGTCCAGCGCGTACGCTTACAACGGAAAGACATCGCAACCGGCCAGTTTGCGGATCTTGAACCGCCCATGTTGACCATCCAGGTATTCCCGCGACCGTCGGGACGCTCGCTGCGTGATTGGCTCAACTCCTTCGGCCTGCTGCCTCCCGGCAGCGAGATTACTCCCGTTCAACTGCAGGGGGCACACGAAGGACTGAGGGTCGCACTCCGGCAGCAGCTCGCGCCCAACGAGTTCCTCTATTTCGCAACCGACCGGTACATGTACGGCCTCATCCCCTTTGGTCCCGAGGGCGAGAAAATGCTGACGTCGTTTCGCCTGACCAGAACGCCCTGATCTCACGGGATACGCCCTCGTCAGAGAAACACGACGACATTCCCCGAGCAGGCGATGGAAACAACCATCCTCCTTCATTCTCACATCGCCCAGAGGGTTACCGTACAGAGGAACGCGAGGGCAAGGTCGGTATCCGCTCGCATGCGATCGAAGCGAGCGGTTCACGCAAAGCTTGGCATGTCCTGCTTCGCTTCTTCACTTGCTGCGGGCTTGTTCGGTGAAATGCGCGGCTTGACACGCTGGGGTGAAAGGGTGGCGGGTGCGACAATCGCACCCGCCACTGTTATCTATAGGATTTTAGCTGCAGTTGCCGGCCCTCTGAGCACAGACCAGATTCAGCAACGAAAGGAACCGGCTGTCAGGGATGGGGCTGCCCTGGACCTTCGGATCCAGCGAGACGTACCCATAGGAAGTCACCCCGACAACCTGATTCAAGCCGGTCGTCAATCCACCCACGCCCTGAATACCAAAGTTTTGCACCCACGGACCGCCGCTCGAGCCGCCTCGGGCATTCGAACCATATTCGACGTTGTTGGGACTGACCGCCCGAAAGCTTTGCGACGTCACCTGCTGCATTTTCTGGCAGCTATCGAGGTTACACGGATAGCCGAGCTTCGTCGTGTGGTTGGGAATAAGGCGGGAGGTCGCGTACCCCAAGAACCCCGTGATGCTACCGATTCTCACGCCAGACCTATCGTTCATTTCGAACATCCCGAAATCCGCTGCATTGGGGACCACGCCACCACCCGTGGCCCACGTGGAGGTCGTGGCCACATAACGGGGTGTAAAAGTTCCCAGAGGCGCAGCCCCATCTCTGAATGCCGGGATGAACAGGAAGTTACGATGAAATCCTGCAGTTCCGCCGCTCCCACGATGGACACAGTGCCCTGCTGTGAGCACGACCCTGTGCCGAAGCACCGAGGCGGAGCAGACCTTATTAATTCCTGTAGCATTTTCAGTGAAGAACAGTTTGCCGACCGTCCGATTTGGATAGATAGTCTCTAAGGCTGGCTGGTTAACCCGTGCACTGGTGAAGTGGGCCCCCAAAGACCCCACCGCTTGCGCCTCGACCCCCCCAGCTTCGGACTGAATCTGGACCTGCGCTGGGTCGTAGAGACGCACAGCCGAATCCGCACTGGCCGTGGCGGTAGGACGTTTCCCCGGGAGAGAGACTGATACCCCATCCCCCTGCGCAGTTGCCTCAGCAGCCACCGCTCGCTCATTCAGCAGAGGCAGCATCGGCTTCGCGTTCGCAAGCCGCTCCGGCGTCCAATATGCCAAAGTCGATGCCGCCTGCACTTCCGTCGTCTGTTTGCTGACCTGAAATCCAAGCGACGCGCCCGTGCTGACTGCTGCGCTGAGCCGTGTCTCCGTGCTGTCCTGTGCCTCCGTGTTGCTGCTCTGCATACACACGACTGCCAGCACAGCCGGCATGATCGTGACAAGTGCGTTTCGCGTTCTCATAAACAATCCTCCTCGGTTATTGAGATTGTACCTGGCCCACTGATCCCGTCACTCCCTGTCGAGTAACGCGCATGTCCACGCGCCATTGAAAGCAACTCATCCTTTCGATATCAGGCGCGGGCTATTCCGTCCATTGCGATCGAGCAACTCATCTGCTCACTCTCTTCAGACTGGTCGTTCATGACGAGTCCCGCCACGGCCAGCCGCTCTCAACACCCACAACATCTTAGCTACGAATGTCCGCGGGGCCTGCGCCCCACGCGCGTCATTCGTTCCGCTCGCCGGATCTTTCCTCTTGTTCCTGTTCATCTTCCAACTGCTCCGTTGCATGCGCGACATCCCAGTTGTGTCGCTCGTTGTTCGCGTCTTCTTCGAGGCTCGCGTCGTCGGTCGGGTCTTCGAGCACCACGACTGATACGGGCAGTCCCTCCTGCGTCCACACATTCATCAATGGAAGAACACCAGGCTGCTCCGAAACATCCACCGACGGTTGGGTCCGGTCGGACAGGAGTGCGCGATCAGGTCGTGGCGCTGGATCTTTTTTCTGATCAGAGACCGACTCACGAGAAGAGGCGAGCGTCACGTCGCTCGGCGTCGGCTTGGTGGGATCGTTGCGAGATGATGGGCTATCCTGTGGCACGGAAGGCACCGTGGACACCCCCCTCAGATCCGTACGTGCATCCACGCTCGGCGCAGGGTCGGATGGCGCCGGCCCACAGGCGAACAGTCCCATGAGAAGCCCCAGGCTCAGCAACCATCTCAGGAACGCAGACCGCACCGGTGGGCAAGACCGCAATGCACCCATCCCTCTAGACCTTTCTAGTTGCATGGCGTGACGCCATGACGAAGTGGACCGATTTATAGTGCCGACTCGCTGGCAAGTCAATGCCTAACACTTAGGTATACGCATCTATGTACGTATTACTCATGTCAGCATTTTACGGTACCATTCTTGCGTCGTGCGGACCAGCGCCCAGGGTTACCTTCTGGCCGTTGAGGACCCCCTTCCCCACCAACAGTTCTTCTGTACCCTGGAACAAGCGATCTTCCAGGAAGGCACTCGGCCGAATAAACAATGTGGACTAATAGAGATACAGCGTCGTCGAGAAACTACTCTGGTCGGTTCAGTAAGCGGCTGTGGCTTCACACTCTATCAACGGTCCTCGCTCCACTTTCTTTCTACTTCCTGCACAATCGTTCGGTCCTTCCCTCAACACTTTCCCAACCTTACACTCAGAGGCGAAGTATCCAAAGGCCGCCAGAGCGCTCTTCGCGGACATGCCGCAGCTCCCTACTCACTTCGACTTCCCCGCTGACCACTAGAAACCTATTTGGTCGACCAACCTGATTGAGTCGACGTTTGCCACAGTGAAGCTGCGGACAGGGGTGACCAAGGGGCGGCTCATACACTGCCGGGCTGACGATGGCGTTCAAACTGGAGGCCGTGCAGAACACGTGGTGCGGCTCGATGCGCACGACCTGCTCTACTCGTCCGTGCAGATGTCGTCTTCAAGAAGGATCAGTTTGTGGAACGAACGAGAGGACAACCAAACAGGAACTCGGGAGGATCGGACTTGATCACCCAAATCCACCACTCTTGACAATATCTCTGGCTACTGCGGAATCAAGATAACTAGTGCCAGCTGAGGTGTACCGCGGCACACATGCCTCGCCTCACAGTGGTAAACATCAGCCCATATAGGGAGGAGTAGAACGGCCCACCAGGCACGGCTACTTCAATTTCTTCGGATTGGGTGGCCCTGAGGGTGTTCGCGGCTCAACAGAATTTGGCATGCCATTGCCTTCAGAACCTGGCTCCAGACCGGCAGGCCCAGAGACCACAGGCCGGTTCCGATTGACAAGATTGTCGATTAAGTCTTTTTCCGCCTGTTTTGCAAGACTATCTGGCGCAGCCGGAAGGGGCATGGCTTCGGCATTCTTATAATCGATCTTGTTGTCCTGCCCTTCTGAGGGAACTTTACTCCCCGTGACTGCTCCCTTATGCATGATTTCTTGAGCCTGCGCTGAAATAGTCCATATAGACAGCGTAACTCCCAGCAATGTTGCGACTCGTATGGAATGACCGACTAGCGTGTGCATGGCCCACCTCCCTTGCCTGTACATATTGCAACGTGTCCTTCTTTCCCTTCACATCAACCATTCTTGGCTCCTAGCGCAACTGGCACACACCGTCGTCACATTATGAAGTACCCCGTGTGTGTTGCAGTCTTATTGTCACTCCCACAACAGAATCAGTCAACTGCACCAACGCCCATGGAATCCATAATGATGAGCCCATAGTATAGGTTTCCCGCTTCTGAATAGAAAAAACACTGAGAGACGAAACCCCGACATAAGTCGGAAGGGGGACCCCACCTCAGTCGGTAAGACCCCCCTTCCTCAGTTCCGATTCGATCCTGCAGCCGTGAGTTGCCTACAAGATCATTTTTCCCTCATAGCTCAGCAGTCCGTGTCTTATGGCGCACAACGCGGATCTGAGCTTGCACAAGCGGCATTGACCAACGGCACAATGTTCGTGCTGGTGAAGGGGCTGGCCCCCTGTTGCTTGATGGCCGAACTCACATAACCCCAGCTGGTCACCCCGATCACAATGTTTGGATTGGGGAAAGACCCATTCGCTGTTCCATTGAGCGTCGGCCGAATTCCAAAATTGAGGAGCCATGGCCCTCCGCTGGAGCCGCCCGTCATCAAGGAGCCAATGACGGTATTATTCACGAGCGTGGAGGACGCGATAAAGCCCTGTGAGTCATTGCGCTGCATGAGTTGCCCGAAATCGAGCCCGACAGGATAGCCTGTTTGAGTGATATGGGTCAGACCAGTTGACGTAAAGCCAAACCGGTTCCACCCATAGCCATACCAACCAGTCACGGTGCCTGGATAGTTGGGAATGGTGCTCTTTCGCGTCAGTTCGAGCACCGCGACATCATCCTTACAGACCACACCTGGAGCGGTGGCGGCGCATTGCCCTGCCACCCCATTGATATAGCTACTCATGACCCATGCTTGCGAGACCGCCCAGTTTCCAGGCGAGGGAGCAGTATTCCCAACGCCATTCCGATACCCTGGTACAAAGCGGAAGTTGGTATAAAACCTTGTTCTTGATCCAAACTCGGCCACACAGTGCGCGGCTGTGACAACAACGCCTTTCTTGATCAATGAGGCGGAGCACACAAACGTGCTGGAGCCGATATTAAAGAACAGTTTACCGGACGGACTATAGGGGTAGGTGAAATTAGTCGGATGGGCCGTACCATTCAGATTCCTGAGATCGGCCTTCGCTGTGCTAAAGGGATGATTTGACGTGCCATGTTCCTGCGTTTCAAATTCTCCCCCCGCCTGCGTATTGATTGCCTCCGAAGATGTGTCAAGATCAATAGCATTGAGAGCCGACCCATCACCCTCAGAACCTGCCACTTGGCCACTGTCTGTGGCAGCGGAGGCTTGGAATCGATTGACTAAGTTGCTGATCAAATCCTGTTCAGCCTGCGCGGATACAGCCTCCGTCGCTTGAGGCAGGGCCATCGCTCTGGCGTTGGCAAAGTCAATTCGATTGCTGTTACCCGGAGCAACCTTGACCCCCGTCACTGCGCCACGATTCATGATTTCTTGCGCCTGCGCGGATGTCGCCAACATGGCCAGGGTCACCCCAACCGCTGTTGCGAGTCGTATGGAATACGATACACCTGTACTCACTGGGCACCTCCTTAAGATGGTCTGAACTCATTTTCTTCTTCCTTCTCTCCCTAACTCACACCTGATTTTTCCCTCCTTTCCTCAGTGCAATGCCGGGTAGTTGATTGATGAGTGATCTCCCGTAAGAGCCCTCTCCCCGCCAAACTCTCTCGTGTGCATGTCTGCCTAGGCCTGATGCAACCGTGATGCCTGGACTATCGAGCGCAGATGGCGAGGTCCCCACATGCGTATTTCATTCATACTTGAGTCTTCCTAGCGACCCATACATATAGGGTTCCCCGGCGAATCGCAGATTGGTGTATCGAATTCGATACGAGATCTGTATCGAATTCGATTCATCCATGTGAGTGACTAATGACCAATGGTCGTATCATGACTGTGCCATTCCAGCCATTGAAGAGAAAAGATGAATGCTATGCCATCTCTATGTAGATGGATGAGGCAGGGCATAATAGCTCTATCTTGCACTTATTGCTAGAGATGGATGGCTCTAGCCTAGTCTCATCTCTGTCAGCGAGCTGGTCTAGCGGTACAGTGTATGGCCCATGGATTTTTGCGTCCGCCATCACGTATAGGGCTGTTGCTTGCTGAGCGATCGGTTAGGGATGATGAGCCAAACAGCTGCATGCATGCGGCTGACTGGTCAGTCTAGCCGGTACCTATCGACTTCATCCGGCTGTAACTTCCTGGCCGCGGGATAGTCCTCGCTCTCTTTTTTCACTGCATGCACGATCGTTCACTCCTTTCCTCAAAGTTTTTCCACCCTCAAGCTCAGTCTGATTCTGACCGATAGAGCCTCTGCCCCTCAACCAGGAACCTCTTATGACTTCCTCAAGCACGGCCATAGAATCAGCCTTCATCGATTCAATCCGCCCTCGTCTCCATCAAAAACTCAGGCCGCTCTTGGACGAATCCAGCAGCTGTCTTCCCATCTTGCAGTCAACCTGCCAGCAAATCCTGAATCACATGGGACCTCAGTCCAATGCCGAAACTCTTGCCCGGGTGATCAGCAGAGACCATGGGCTGACATGCAAAGTTCTACAAGTCGCGAACAGCATCGCCTACAGTCCTCGGCAGACGATTGTGTCGGTCCCCCATGCCGTCAGCTGGCTCGGGCTCGACACCGTCCGGTCCCTTGTGGCCGCAGCCCATCTTGTCGAACAGCTGCAACATTGGCCGCTTCGCCAACAGGAGTTTCAAACTCTGATCGCACGGTCTCTCATCGCCGCGACCTATGCCAGCGAACTGGGCATGGCTATAGGCTACCCACAGCCTGGGCAGTTGTTTACCGGCGCCCTCCTCTATTCGATCGGAGACTTGGCCATTGCCTACCAAGACCCTGACCTCTTTCTCGCTCTCCAGGCTATTTCCAAGACAACCAAGCGCCCGTCGGAATCCGCGCTTCAAGAGACGCGCCTCATCGGTGTGCCACGACTGACCTTGGCCCAAGCATTGGCCCACATGTGGAAGCTACCTGATGATCTGATCGAGCTCTTCCGTCATCCGGAGGAACAACCGATAGCGCATTGGCAAAGTAGGCCACACACCTACCGAGGTATCGTCGTCGGCTCCATTCGCCTGGTCGAGGTGCTGACCGGCCCCGCCCCGCGGACTGCCGTTGAGGAAGCCAAAAAGACCCTCCAGCTCGGAAGCGGACTCTCTTCTGGCCCGTTCACGGATTTGATGATTCGGGCTATGGATCGCGGGCGCCAACTCATCCGCTCAATGGGGCTGGCAATCGATTCTTCCGATGAAGCCACGTCACCATCAAAGGAGCAGGACCCCACCGAATCGATTCCGCACTCGCCCCCCATCAACCCGGCGGTCGGCAAGGAACAGGCGATGTCCCCACCGCGAGACGAACCGACTGCTCCGATTCGAACCAAGCCTCTTGAAACGCTCCAGGCCTTTCAGGACTCGCTCCAGAGTGCGAAGGACCTGAACGGCCTCCTTGGGATATTTGTACAATCGCTCCATCGGGATGCCAGATTTGACCGTGTGGGTCTGGCACTGCTGAACCCAAGCGATAGTGATCTGCTTATCGGAAGGGTGGGGCTTGGCGTGATTCCTCTGGCACCGTACCTCCGGTCCCTGTCAGGCTCACTCAGCCGGGAACACCGGTTTTTTCTCACGATCCTCAAACGAGTCGATCCACTCCTGGTTCCCAACTTTTCAGACCAAATGGCCGGGACTCTGAAACAGGACTTCCTCGATGTCTGGAACCCGACATCGGCGATCGTGGCGCCGTTGCGGGTGGGAGCGAGACCGATTGGGCTCATCTACTGCGATCGAGCCACGAGCAACCAGCCGGTGCTCCCCCAGGACTACCAGGCATTTCAGCTGTTTTTTGCCCAGGCGACGCTGGGCCTGAATCGATTGGCCGGCATCCTGTAGGCTGAAGACACGGCAAAATCCATCCAGCGTCGTTCTCGCCGCCGGCGGACAGTGTCACCAACCTGTTAGGCAGCCATGGCGTGGGGCTGGATCAGCGCCAGGGTATCGTGGAGCTGGGCGCTGGCATCTGCGAGCAGTGCCGGGAGGTTGGCCGGCACAAACCGTGTGGCGGTAACAGCATGGGGGGTGAACGGCAATGCCGCAGGCCTCCGGTTCGGCTCGAGCTCTTCGTAGTCGACGACGACACCGGCCAGATGAACGACGGACGCATGGATGATAAATTCACCGGCATCGTTTGGGCTCAGTTGACAGCGAATGGCCTGCTCGATCTGCAGAGGCATCCCCCAGGACCGGATGAGTTCGGCTCCCACTTCTACGAAGTCGCACCCGATGCTGGACTGTTCCACCTCGGCCAGGGAGGTTTCAAGGTAGCCAGCTTCGATAAGCGCGGACTGAGCTCGCCGCGGGATGGTCTGGTAGAGGACGAGGTGGCCGATGTCGCGCAACAACCCTGCGATAAAAAACCGCTCGCTATCTTCAAGACCGCAGGATTTGGCAATTTTCCCGGCGAGCAAGGCACAGAGCACGCTTTTCCGCCAGAACATGGAGACGTCCATCAGTTGAATCGGCATGCCGGCAAAGGTCCGTCCGACCGTCGTCGCAGTGACAAGGTCGTTGATGGCCTGTGTACCGAGGAGATTGACGGCACGCGAGATCGTGTCGATCTGCTTGGGGAACCCGTAGAATGGGCTGTTGACAATGCGGAGCAACCTGGCCGAGATGGCCGGATCCAGCTTCAGGACCTCGGCAAGGTCGTCCATGGTCGAATCGGGATCGTTCACCACGTCCCGCACGCGGAAGTAGATCTCCGGCAACGTGAAGACGGTGGTGCAGGACTGGACCAGTTCGCTCGCCGATGGCATGGCCGAGAACCCTCCCTGTGATGTCGATAGAGACCGGCTTCCTCACCCTCTATCGGCGAGAACCGAACGGAACTGTAGAGAAACGGGTCAGCTGCTTCCAGGAGGGCTCTGCGGGGATTGCCACGAGGCCGATCGAACCATCTTACCCCACTCCGCTTTGGTCCCGCGAAGCCATCGCCAGAGACCAATCAGTTTCCAGTAGGAATTCAACTGCCGATACCCGAAGTTTTCCACGACCGAGACGCACAGCAATTTCAAAAGATCCGAGGGACGCTGATACAGATGAAACGTCATTTCTTCCATGAGCAGGGCGCTCAACGAGAGCGTGACGCCGAACCCGACGGCGACACACATGCAGACCATCCAGACATGCAAGGAGACCAACCCGAACGCGAGCCCGGCAAGCAAGAGCACATAGCCGAGCATCTCGAATACAGCCCCAAACCATTCAAAGATCACCATGAACGGAAAGGCGAGCCAACCGACCGTCCCGCCCTTTCGATGGCAGCACAGCTCGAAGTGGCCCGCCAGGCTGTCGCATAAACCGCGCTGCCAGCGGATGCGTTGATTCCGGAGGGTGCGCAAATCCTCCGGCACCTCGGTCCAGCAGACCGGATCCGGCACATACGTAATGCGATAGGGCTGGCCATTCAAGCGGTAATGATGGTGCAAGCGCACCACCAACTCCATATCTTCACCGATCGTGTTGGTGCGATACCCTCCGACTTTCAACACCGCTTCTTTTCGAAACAAGCCAAAGGCGCCGGAAATAATCAGCATCGCATTCAGCGGAGACCACCCCTGACGCCCGGATAGGAACGCCCGCAAGTATTCAACGGTTTGCAACAGCGCCAGGAATCTGGACGGCAGACCCACGGTTTTCAGAAGCCCATTGTTCACGACACAGCCGTTGGCAACGCGCACGGTGCCGCCCGCAGCGATGGTACGAGATTCGAGCAAGAACGGCTGGACCACGCGATACAAACTGTCCTGTGCCAAGATGGAGTCGGCATCGATACAACAAAATAACGGATACACGGACAAATTGATTCCGGCATTGAGGGAGTCCGCCTTCCCGCCGTTCTCTTTGTCGATGACACGAACATTCGTGTAGACCGACGAATGATACGTGGCACGCACCGGTTGAGTCGGCAGATCGTGGCTGTAGGCTTCAGGAAACGGCTTCAATCCGAACTCCTGCCTCAGCACGTCGACGGTGTTGTCGGTCGAGCCGTCGCTGACGACGATGATTTCATACTCGGAATACTTCAGCTGGAGCAAAGATCGAATAGAATTCACGATTGTCGCCGCTTCATTGTATGCTGGCACGATGATGCTGATCTGCGGCTCATACCCTGTAAATGTGCCTGGAAATCCTTCTCCTTGTCGCTCCTCGAAATACTGCCGAAGCGAGAAAATGGAGATGAGATTGAGCCCCAGATATCCCACAGTCAAAGCGGCCAAGTACAACAAAAACCCCGACTGAACAATGTTAAAGATGGTTTCCGGCATTATGCGTTCTGCTTCGGATGCATCGTGGCCCATTCCTGATGGTCAGACGTGTCCCTGCATGAACCGCCTCTCGTGGACGGCGGCGACCCCGATACTACTCATGCTCTGCCTCTGGCCGTCTTCGGCAAAGTCCCAAGAACTCACGGTTCCCGGGCAGACGCCTCCAACGGAAATCCAGGAAATCGAATTGATCTATGCGGGGGATCAGGCCGTTCCAAAAATTATAGTGCGCGGTTGGCAACCGGCCAACTCTTTTGCTCTTTCTTCCTATCGGCCTTCCGATCCACACCTCGCCCTCTTCGTACAGACCGGCACCTCGGTTGGCGGCTGTCGGGCACAGCAAGAACGCGTCGTCCCTCCTCTTCGGGTCCGCGTTACTCGCGAGGGGACATCCCCCTGCGAGTTGGTGTGGTCTCTCAGGACGGCGAACAACAGCCTGGACGCGTTGTCCTTCCAGACTCTCCGAGCACGTGGGTCAACCTCCAGCCCCTTGACGATCGTCCTGGTGACAGAATCCGCTGATCAGCGGCAGGACAGCGCCGTGGTCGGGCATGTCGCCGGCCGGTTTGATGTCGAGCTCCCGCTCGCGCCGGTTGCGCGGCGACTCGATCTTCGACGCCTCACGCAAGTGAAGCTGCTCGTCCAGGGTGCCGCGAACATCGTGCTGGAAGAATGCGCATGGATGAATCGAGAGCCGGCCGCGCCTCCGGTCCCCTCTATCGGCTTTTGGTATTGGGATTATCGAACGGCGATACGCGACCCCGACGGAATGCTCGCCGCCTGCCGACAGCATCACTGCCGTCGGGTATTGCTCCAACTGCCGGATATGCGGGACTCCGACCAGTTGTGGGCCGCCTACGCCGCGCTGTTCGCCTCTACATGGACAGCGGGCATCGAATTGTTTGCGCTCGACGGCGCCCCGGACATGATCGATACCCCGGCGATCCTGGTCGAGAAGCTCACCCGGTTGCTGACACTCGTCGGCAACCGCGGGATTTCCGGAATACAGTTGGACATTGAGCCCTACCTCCTCGATGGCTTTCCCGACGATGTCACGATCTTCGACCGGTATCTCGACACCATCGAGCGCGTGAACGCGGCCCTCGGCGGTCGAGGGCGACTATCCGTCGTCATCCCGTTTTGGTTCACCTCGACGATGCATCGGAGTCGACCGCTCGCATTTGCCGTGATGGATCGCGTCGATGAGGTCGCCGTGATGAGCTATCGAACGGATGTGGACGAGTTGGCGGCGATCAGCGACGACACCCTGCGCTACGGCCGGCTACAAGGCATCCCGGTCTGGCTGGCCATGGAAACCACGCGTCTCCTGCCCGAACGGCATGTCACCTTGAGGCGCGAGGACGATCCGACCCTCGCGGACGGGATCCTCGATCCTGTGCGGAGGAGTTTGACGTTGGGGCGCGTAGCCGCCGAGGTGCAGAGGCACGGTGGAATATGGTTTCGCATCCACCACGACACGACCATAGACCCCGAGCGTCTTTCCTTTGCGGATCATACTCGGCGGGACGTCCGTCACGCGATCACTCGTGTATTTGCCAACATCCGCACGCCTAGCTTTGCTGGACTGTTGATCCACGATCTCCCGGGCTACCTGGGGTTGCACGAATAACATGCGCGCCGTATCTCTCTCGGGACGACCATTTCTTCACGCAGGTATTCCCCTGTTGTTCTACTGCACCCTGTCGACCTTGAGCGGAGTCGGAACCGCACAGCCTCAGAATACGGACGCGCCGTCCTCACGAGCCTTGCTCGAACAGGCGAGAGATCACGAATCTGCTCAACGGTATCACGACGCGATTCCCCTCTACCGGGAAGTGCTCCAGCGCGAGCCGGAGCGAGACGACGTTCGAGCGGCCTTGGCTCGCCTGCTGTCATGGCAAGGCGCTCATGCGGAAGCTGCGGACTTGTATCGAGGGATACTTCGGCGGCACCCGGTCAACCTCGATATACGGACCGCGCTCGCGCGGGTATTATCGTGGCAACAACACATGGACGAAGCGCGAACGCTTTACGAGGGCGTGCTGCGAGAACAGGCCCGCCATCCCGAAGCGCTCCAAGGAATGGCAGATGTATTGTTGTGGGAGGGACGCTCGGAGGAAGCACTCCGTTACTACGAACAAGCCTCTGCCCTTTCGAACGATGTAGCCATTACCGAGCGCATAGCGTCGATTCGCAACGCGATCGTTCAACGAGAGCAGAGCCCCCCGGCGGCCGTCCACCCGCCCGTCTCCGCCGGACGAGACGAGACGATCGCACGAGCACGGGCATGGGAGCGGAATGCCGAATATGGACCAGCCATCGCCGCCTACCGGCAGATCCTCGCGGAACATCCGGAAGACGACGACATCAACGGGGCCCTCGCCCGCGTACTGGCCAGAGACGGACAATTCGAACCAGCGGCGTCACTCTACCGCGACATCCTGACGCGTCATCCCACCGATGTCGACGTGCAACTAGGATTAGCCCGTGTGCGCTCATGGCAGAAACAGTTTCCTGCCGCGATCCGCCTTTATGAGGCAGTCCTCCAGCAAAATGGGGAGAATAGAGATGCCTTGCGAGGATTAGCCGACACCCTGTTCTGGAGTGGGGCCGCGCAGGAAGCCCTGGCTCACTATGCACAATTGGCGAAGGCGACAGAAGATCGAGAGAGTGCGGCGCGCGTACAGGCCATCACGGCCTCGCTCGAAGCCTCCCCGCAGGCGCCGCTCGGCCTGCGGGATTCGACCATCCGCCTGCCCTACCGAGACTATGTCAAGTTGGGCTACGGCCAGTTTTCCTATTCGCGTGACATTCCCGACGAGCGGAATATCCTGATCGAAGCGGCCAAGTCGTTCGGCGCCTACACCGTGATCGGCAGGGTTGAGCCGATCACCAGATTCGGCTTCCACGACACGCCGGTGTCCGGCGAGTTGTACAGCCCCTTGTGGCGACGAGCGTGGGGATACCTGGCCGCACAGGGAACGATGAACTCTCATTTTTCACCCAATTACTCGATTGCAGGAGAGATCACGCAAGGGATGGGGATCGTCCATCCCCTGCTCTCGAAGATTGAAGTCTCCTTCGGCTATCGACACCTTTCCTACAAGATCGGCGACAGCGATCTGCTGATCCCAGGCCTGACCGTCTTTTTGCCGTTCAATCTCTGGCTGACGGAGAAGCTCTATTATGTTCCGGAAACCGGCGCCGTGACCCTCGCCTCTCGGCTGACCTGGCGCCCCATGAATCGCCTGCAGATCTTCGCCTCCGGCTCATTCGGCACGTCGGGAGAACGCATCGTAGCCACTCAAGATTTGACGCGGATAAGCAGCCACGCCGTCCAAGGAGGCATCACGCTCCCGATCGCCGAACGATGGTCCCTGGAAGCCACCGGCTTTTATGAAGACCGCGGCATTCTGTACCGGCGGCAAGGAGGGAGTTTCAGCGTCATCTATCACTGGTGACAACGCCCGAGGTCTTTCCGAACATATGCGCCGCATGCACTCAACTGAGCTAATCCCATGCTCGAACTCTGGTACGTGACCGCTCTGTCCATCGCGTGCATGATCCTGCTCCTCTTGGCAGGCATCCTGCTTTCCCGAATGAGTCGCCATGCAAAAGAGCGTCGACGGCAGCGTGTCACGGCCCTGTGGCAACCGTTGTTGGAGCAGTGCCACGATGCGCCCCTCGACGGATTACCATCACTCACCCCGCCCGAGCACATTGTCTTTCTGTATCTCTGGAACGAGCAGAGCGAGGCCAAGTCGGACGCGACGACCGCGCAACTGAACCGCATGGCCCGGCACATCGGCACCGATCGCTTTGCCAAAGGCCTCTTACGCTCACGGCTCTTGCGCCGCCGAATTCTCGCACTCGTGACCTTGGGGCGGTTACGAGAACGGTCCGTCTGGCAGGAGATCAGCGCGCTTCTGACACACTCGAATTCGTTCTTGGCATTTCAAGCGGCCCAGGCCCTCCTCCTGATCGACGCAACCGCCGCAATCCCGCTCTTAGTCCCGCTCATCGGTCGGCGAACAGACTGGTCGCCGCTCAAGATCACCTCGATGCTGGGCACGGCGGGACCGGATCTTGCTTCGGAAGCCATCGTCCAGGCGGCAAGACAGGGAGATCCCGTCGTCGCCTCACGGTTGATTCGCCATCTCCCAACGACGAAAAGTCCGCGTGGACTCTCCGCCTTGCGGCATTTCCTTCACGAGCAACCTCCATCAGATGACGTGCTGGCAGCATGTTTGTTCGTATTCGGCGAGTTTAGAGACCCAACCGATCTACACGTGATCCGCACACATCTTTCAAACCCAGCCTGGTACGTCCGGGTCCAAGCCGCCACCGCATTGGGCAAACTGGGAACACAGGACGATGAAGCGCGGCTCATTGCGCTCTTGAATGATGAACAATGGTGGGTGCGATATCGGGGAGGGGAAGCCCTGTCAAGCTTGAAATCCATGACTGAAGAAAAGCTTGAACTCTTACAAGCAACCTTGCCGACACCTGAAGCACAAGAAATCCTGGCCCCTATGTTGGCGAAATTCCGCGTCCGCCATGCTCCTCACTCTGCCCATCGACCAGCAGATCGTGTCGCCCTCACTCCCACGAGCTCGTGAAGTACGCGTTATCCTCACTACTGGAGCTGGGGTCACATGAAGGAATCAAACATAGTTCCCCGACCAGGCGTTTTGTCGTGCCCATCGTTCCGCACTCTGGATCTCGGTGGGTTTAGAGCCGTGGCTCCAAGCCATCTCCAGCCGACCACCGCAGACGGTCTTTTATCGTGTGTGGAGTTCCTACCGATCGCAGGCCCGCTTCTCACGCTATGATGGCGTGCTGCCGATCGTTTGAGTGCGTTTCTCACCTAATTCAGCCCAACGGGCATAGAGGCGTTCGACGTCGGCCTGTGCGGCGTGAAGTGCGGCGTAGCGCTCCTGCAAATCAGCAGCGGAGGAGGCGATGGATGGATCATTCACTGCGGCTTGGGAGGTGGCAACCCGTGCTTCAGATTCGAGGATTCTCGCCTCGATCTGGTCCCATTCCCCTTGTTCTTTGTATGACAAACCTTTCCGTTTGGACCGCCCCCCTGGCGTGGAGTTCCCTTTTGAGCTCTGAGATTTTCTGTCTTCTGAGGCGGTTCTCCCCTGCACGGCTTCCCATTGGGCATAGTCAGCGAACCATTCGGCGCGGCCCGTCCCATCTAGCGCAAGCAGCCTGGTAGACACACGATCCAGCAGCCATCGATCGTGCGTCACGAGTACGAGCGCCCCAGTGAATTCCAACAGGCTGTCTTCCAACACATCGAGCGTGGGAATATCCAAATCATTCGTGGGCTCGTCGAGGATCAAGACATCCGCCGGCTGAAGCATCAACCGGGCAATGAGCAACCGAGCCTGCTCTCCACCAGACAAACGAGAGACCGGCAGATCCAGCTGCTCCGGCTTGAAGAGGAAGCGCTTGGCCCATGACACGAGATGCACAGACCGCTCTTGATAGACGACCGCATCGCCACCGGCTGGAGCGAGAGCCCGCCGTAACGTGGCTTGCTGGTCCAAGGATTCTCGATGTTGCTCGAAGGTCACCACGCGCAGCCGATCGGCACGGGTGATGGTTCCGGCATCAGGAGTCAACGTGCCGGCCAGCAGCTTGAGCAACGTCGACTTGCCGCTCCCATTCGGCCCGAGGAGTCCAACCCGCTCGCCCGGCCCCAGCTGCAGATCCAGATTGCTTATGATCAATTGCGCACCCAACGACTTCCCCAGACCGATCACCTCGATCAGTTTCTTGGACCGTCGTCCGGAGGCGGTGAAGTCGATCCCGGCCGACCCCTTCGATTGCCGAGACTCCATATCATTCAGTTCGTCAATAAGCCGGCCAGCCGAATCAATCCTGGATTTGGCCTTGGTCGTACGAGCTTTCGGCCCTCGCCGGAGCCATTCAACTTCCCGACGAACTCGATTGGCTAACGATGATTGATAGTCGGCCTGGGCCTGCAAGGCCGCGTCGCGCTGCTCCAAAAACTCGCTGTACCGCCCCTTGGCCTCAAAGAGACCATTGGGGTATTGGCGGTTCAATTCCCAGACTCGCGTGGTGACCGCTTCTAAGAATCGGCGGTCGTGACTGATAACGATGAAGGCATGAGGTTCGGCCTTCAGCAGGCCTTCAAGCCAGAGGATGCCATCGACGTCCAGATGGTTGGTTGGCTCGTCCAGAAGCAGCACGTCTGGTTCCAGCATCAGCGACCGTGCGATCGCCAGCCGTTTCTTCCATCCCCCGGACAGCGTGGACACCGTCTGATCAGCGCGGACAAACCCGCCAAGGCTGAGAGCCCTGGCAATGCGCCCACCCTGCTCATGGGGGTCCAGCCCTTCATCGAGCAGCACTTGGGCCAAGGTGTCTTCAACGGAATGACCCTCCACAAACGAGGGCTCTTGCGGCACATAGCCGATCCGGAGCTGCCGCCGGACCGATCTGGTCCCGCGATCCGGTTCTTCGAGTCCAGCCAGGATCTTGAGTAATGTGGATTTCCCAGACCCATTGGGGCCGATCAGCCCAACATGATCGCCGTCGCAGAGCCCAAGCGACAGGTCGGTGAACAAGGGCTTCACCCCGTAGCTCTTTCCTAGGGATTCACAACTGAGCAGCATGGCTGGTGGCATAATAGGTGGTGTGCATTGTAGCCGATCGTGAGAGGCAAACGGGGATTTTTGTTTACGACCCGATGAGGCACGTCAGCTCGTGATAATGCCTATCAACCGGTGTGGTTGGAATGTTCAGGGGGAGGCCGAACTATCGCAGATCAGTCTTCTCACCACGCGGCACCGCCACCGGAGACGCCGGCGAGCGTTCAGGGTGCAGGCCTATCCTATAGGCTCATTCTTCCGCTTGAACTGCCCGATTGGACGTAGATTCCGACTGCCTCATCAAGATGACAACGAACGGCTGATTCCAGATCTGTCAGAGTGTGTACGCGTTTCCATAGGCCAACCTGACTCATGCCCTGGCTGGTCCAGAACATTCTGCATAGGTGGAAGCAGTGCGCGGCGGCGAGTGCGCACCCCATTCACCAATGCCCCCCACCAATCGCGAATCCGTAAATAGAGTCTGCCTTTCCCCGAGCTCACATACTTAATCCGCTGTGCCACATCACGAAATCCTGGATCTCCCCTGCGGATCCAGCCATAGGTCTCAAAGCTTTCCGCCCAACGGCCTAAGGATTCCAACGTCTGCCCAAGTTGGTAGAGAATCTGGCGTTGTTCGAGAGCTGAGATCTGAGGTGACGTGAGCGCTCGTCGCAATACTACAACCGCTTCTTCATGCCGGCCAAGGGCTCTCAAACACATGGCCATGGGCACATAGGCTTTCCCTGCATATCGAGCGTCTCTGGCGACTGTTTGAAAATCATCGATCGCAGGATGGAACATACGCAACTCCATGAGCACAAACCCTCGTTCATAGAGCTCGGATGAAGACATCTGTTGAGACATGTGGGCTCCTCCCTGCGTTGTAGTGCACCACAGTAGCTACGTAGATGTACCAGCAAGAACGGCGCCTTGGCAGATTCCATCGCAGGCTCATGATTTCAATACCTTACCGCCCACAGCACGAAGAAGGTGTAGGAAATTTGTAACGGAGTGTAGTGATCCGCACACACTGGCTTCCGATTGATTTGTAAACCGAATGAGGCCTCAACGGAGACTGGTTCCGTCGGAAGAATGAAGATCTGGCAGAATCACAGAGGCACGCAGCAGTCTGTCGCTGCCCATTCCTCATGCGCAGCATAGAACAGATTCTAGCAGGGCGTTGACAAACTACTTGAGTACATTGAAACAGGAATACGTGAATCTCGCGGACTCGTTCAGAAATCTCTGCAGGCTGTTCAGGAAGGCCGTCCAGCAAGGCCGCAGCACGCGAAGAGGCGACGCGTGCTCTGTGCCGTACGTTGAGCCTCTGAGCACCGCGAGAACGCCGCTGACGGACTTTGTCAACAGCCTGCTAAGTAGATCGCTGATCTTCGAAGGCGCGGAGGAGATCAGACACGGAAAGCACTCCGATGATGGTCGTGTCGGCAGTGACGAGCAAGTGGCGAATACCCTGCTTCTTCATCAGCAACATGGCATCGGCTAAGGACTCGTCTTCCTCGATCGTGATGAGCGACCGGCTCATGCAGCTGGCAACCGTGGCGGTATTGGGATCGAGGCCTTTAGCGACGGCGCGGCGGGTGAGATCGGAATCAGTGATGATCCCGATATAGCGGGATCCGTCATCGACGATGAGCGAGCCAACTTTATGCTTGAGCAAGAGTTGTCCCGCCTGCTTGATCGTGGCGCCTCGATGGATGCTCTGGACATCATGCGACATATAGTCTTTGACGAGTGCCGTCTCGATCCCCTTCCCAGCCCTCGTCGCCTGTAACCGACGACGCAATTCGAGATCAGCCAAACAGCTTTCCAGTACCTTCCGTCGCTGATGGAGACTCTCCCGCTCAACATTATGGGTTCCGCTTTCTTGGGCTTCTTCTGGCAGGATGGCCGATTCCCCTGTTTTCGCATAGAAGTACGACTCGGATTCATCCGAGGCTGCGCCGAATACCTGGCCGATCAATTCTTCCGCCGCTTCGTCGAAATCTTCAAGCGACGCCGCCCCTCGCTTACGTGAGAGAAAAGGTTGAAATTTGACGAGCTGTTGTTTGAACCGCTCGACATACCGATCGAGAATATCACTCCGTGTCAACCCGGTACGAACTCGTTTCGGCATTGAATCCCTCCTCGGTTGCGAACAGGAGAATACCCTATACGAGAAAGATGCTCAACAGAAGAGGGCGAGCAAGATGCGGCCCCTATCACCCGCAGTTGATCATACCGGGATCATTCCTCACCAATGTCGCACTTGTTTTTTAGCGGCTAGTGAGTATGCCTTCAACTTCAGATGATGACACCACTCTTTCTGCTAACGATTTTCCTACTGCACTCTGGCCCGGTCTACGCGGGATGGCTGGCCGTGGAGAAACAGTACCAACCGATCGGCCTCGAGACCCTGTATTTTGACCTGGGAACGATTCATCGAAACGGGATTCGCGTGATACTCTGGCAGCTCACCGATCTCAAATGGAACAACACCACACGGTCCTTGTCCACCAAAACCCACAAGGAATTTGGCTGTGAGCACCCATGCGTGCGCGTGCTACACATGATCGAACTCTCTCGTCAGATTGGTACTGGCGGGTCGAAGCCTGGCTAGATTGAAACCGGGAGCTGGCAGCCAGTTGAAGAACACCACTGTCAAGCATGCATTCTGGAAAGCAGCTTGCCGGAAGCCCTACTCAACCACCACTCCTGCGGCCTCGTTCCCCGCTCGCACCCACTTAGACATCGTAGTAGAGGAAAAACTCGTACGGATGCGGTCGCAAACGCATCGGATCGATCTCCTTGCTTCGCTTGTAGCCGATCCAGGCCTCGATTAGGTCCTCGGTAAACACCTCTCCCTTGAGCAGAAATTGGTAGTCCTTCTCCAAGCTGTTGAGCGCCTCGTCGAGACTCCCGGGCATGGTCGGAATGCTCGCAGCCTCCTTCGGATCGAGATCATAGAGGTCTTTTTCGGCCGGCTCGCCGGGATTGATCTTATTCTGAATGCCGTCGAGCCCCGCCATGAGCATCGCGGAGAAGGCCAAATAGGGATTGCAGGAGGGATCAGGAAACCGCACTTCAATCCGCTTGGCCTTCGGGCTCGGGGAGTACATGGGAATGCGGATCCCGGCCGATCGGTTCCGGCTGGAATACGCCAGCAACACCGGGGCTTCGAACCCTGGCGTGATGCGCTTATATGAATTCGTCGTCGGATTTGTAAAGGCCGCCAGCGCCGGCGCATGTTTCAGAATGCCGCCGATATAATATAAACAGAGCTGCGAGATCCCGGCATAGTCCTTCCCGGCAAAGAGGGGTTTCCCATCCTTCCAGATGCTCTGGTGCGTATGCATCCCGGATCCGGCATCACTGAAGAGCGGCTTCGGCATGAAGGTCACCGTCTTCCCATGTCGACGCGCCACGTTTTTGACGATGTACTTGTACAGCATCATCTTGTCCGCGGTCCGCACAAGGGAATCGAATCGGATATCGATTTCGGCCTGGCCAGCCGTAGCCGTCTCGTGATGGTGCTTCTCCACCTCGATGCCGACTTTCTCCATCTCCAGCACCATTTCACTGCGGATGTCTTGTTGGGTATCGGCCGGGGCCACCGGGAAGTACCCTTGCTTATGGCGGATCTTTCCGCCCAGGTTGACCCCCTCTTGCCCCATGTTCCAAGCGCCTTCTTCCGAGTCCAGGTAGTAGAAGCCGCTGTGGCTGGTTTGATCGTACCGGGCATGATCGAAGATGAAAAATTCGGCTTCCGGCCCCCAGAATGAGTTGTCGCCGATCTTGGTGCTTTGGAGATACTTCTCTGCCTTTTGGGCAATGAATCTGGGGTCGCGCTCGTAATTTTCGCGAGAAATTGGATCCACGACATTGCCGGTTAAACTAAGTGTCGGAACCGCAGTAAACGGGTCCAAACAGGCGGTTGCCGGATCAGGCACCATCAACAAGTCACTATTGTTGATGGCTTTCCAGCCGCGGATCGACGATCCATCGAGGCCAGACCCATCCTTGAATAAATTCTCCGTCAGTTCGCTCACCGGGATGGTCATATGCTGCCAGACGCCCGGCAAATCGACGAATTTCAGATCCACCATCCGGACCTTGTTTTTTTTGGCAAACTCCAGTACTTCACGCACATTCATACTCTTCCTCCTTTGAGAGATCCTCCACGATGATGTTCTACCGCTTGGACCTTCCCGTCACAGCGCGGTTTCGCCGGTTTCACCCGTCCGAATGCGCACGACATCGCTCAACTCTCGCACGAAAATTTTCCCATCTCCGATACTGCCAGTTTTGGCCGCGCTGGTGATGGCCTCGATCACCCGAGGCACCTGGGCATCCGTCACCGCAACCTCGATTTTCACCTTGGGCACAAATTCGATCGTATACTCTTGGCCTCGATACGTTTCCTTATGGCCTTTCTGACGCCCAAACCCTTTGACTTCCGATACTGTCATCCCCTGGACACCGATCTCCAATAGAGCATCCTTGATCTCTTCTAGTTTGAACGGTTTGACGATGGCCTCAACCAGCTTCATGTCGATGCCCCCTTGCCCGACCAGTTCAGTAACCTCCAACAGCGCTCCGATGAGGCTCCGTTGAGAAGCGACCCCCAACCAACCGGGTGGCCATCATAGCCCATCCTTTCCTATCACTCAACGTGGAAATCGTGTAATTTCCACAAAATGGCTCGAACTTTTGTAAGCCTATAGGCTGCGCATCGCAGTGGAATCGGCAGGACGCCTCAGGATCGAGATAGCCCAGGCGGCTTCGCACCTATCCGGAATCTTGGATACAGGCTTGAGTGGTCTCTGATGATCAGGAACGAGAACCAGTGTGGTCTACTCCAGCTTGATCCGATAGCCGTTCGTAATCGGCATCCGTCGGTCCTTGCCAAAGGCGCGGTGCGTGATCTTGACACCCAGGGGTGCCTGATGTCGCTTAAACTCGCTGGCATCCACCATTCTGATCACGCGCGAGACCGTTGCGCGATCGAACCCGGCCTCGACGATGTCGGCGAGCGAGCGGTCTTCTTCGACATACGCCCGCAGAATGGGATCGAGCACCGTGTACGGAGGAAGAGAATCTTCATCCTTTTGATTCGGCCTCAACTCGGCGCTCGGTGGTCGGTCCAGGGTGCGCGCAGGAATTACCGGCGATGGACCACATGCATTGCGGAACCTCGCCAAGCCGTAGACCATCGTCTTCGGCACATCCTTAATGACGGCGAACCCGCCGGCCATATCGCCGTACAGCGTCGAATACCCCACGCTCATCTCGCTTTTGTTCCCCGTGGTCAATACCAGATGCCCGAACTTATTGGATACTGCCATGAGCAGATTGCCGCGAATGCGAGCCTGGAGGTTTTCTTCGGTCGTATCTGTGGGGCAGTTGACAAATGCGGGTGCCAGCGATTGTCGATAGGCCTCACATGTCGACGCAATCGGGATGGTCTGCACATCAATGCAGAGACACCGTGCCAGTTCCACGACATCCTCTTCGCTTTCCCGTGAGGTGTACGGAGACGGCATGAAGACGCCGAGCACATGTTCGGCACCAAGCGCATCCACCGCAATAGCCGCGGTCACTGCCGAATCGACGCCACCACTCACCCCAATCACCACGTGAGTAAATCCGTTCTTATGGACATAATCTTTCACGGCCAGTACCAGGGCGCAGTACACCGATTCGATCTCCTCCAATGGCTCTGCTATCCCTGCCACAATTCGAGTCCGCTTCTTCTTATGGATCGCCGCGCCCTTCACCACGAGACGATCGACGGCCGAAACGGCTTTTCTAGTCCATGCCGTTTTTCGTCCATGCGTCATACGCCCATGTGACACGGCTCCCACGTTCACATCAGCCACCAGCAGCTCTTCCCGAAACACATGGCCACGGGCAACCACCGTGCCGGATTGATCCAGAATCACACTGTTCCCGTCGAAGACCAGCTCATCTTGACCGCCGACCATATTCGTATAGGCGACAATGACTTCGTTGTCCCGCGCGCTCGTCGCCAGCATCTGCTCCCTCGAACCACTGTTACCGATATGAAAGGGAGAGGCATCAATCGTGACGATTACCTCGGCGCCAGCCGCTGCGTGGAGAGAGCTGGGCCCTTCAGGCAACCACATATCTTCGCAGATGGTCACCCCGATGGTCGTTCCGTTGACAAGAAGCATCGGGAGTCTCCCCCCAGGGAGAAAATACCGGCTTTCATCGCATACCCCATAGTTGGACAACTGCCATTTACTGTAACTCCCAACTACCTTGCCATCGGCAATCACTGCTGCCGCATTATAGAGCGCAGGCCGACCGGCTGTGCGCATCGACGGCCGGAAAGAATGTGGATCGCGTTGGTTTCCTTGTCTCACGTACCCGACCACCGCAACTACCCCGCGACAGGCCTGGGCGATCTCGTTCAGAACCCGTACGTTCTCTTCGATAAACTGTGCTTTGAGCAGGAGGTCTTCGGGAGGAGAGCCGGTAATGGCCAGTTCAGGGAATACAACGAGATCAGCCTTGACCTTTTTCGCGTCTCGAATCCAGGTCGTGATACGGTGGAGGTTCCCGGTCAGATCCCCGACGGTCGGGTTCATCTGTGCCATCGCGATACGCAACGTCCGCATAGAACTCCGGTGAAACTGGCCTATCCCCGCTGTCCGATCGCGCGCGACACAGAAGAGAGGTTCATCTCGACTCCGCTCGGTTGGCAAGTAATCCGTACTTAGGCATGACTCCGCGGAGAAGCTCGTGAAACAGCATACCACTGCTCAAACATCTGTTTGTCAATCGGCCCTATCCGCACCTGTCCAATACGTTCGGGCCACACCCCGATGACTCGCCCTCCTGACACCTTCTTATCATGCAGCATGGCCTTCCATATGCTCGTCGAGGTCCACGGCGGCATACGGTCACTCAACCCTGCCTCCGTTACAAGGCGGCGAATCGATTCCACTACTGCACGAGAGCAGATCTCCTGAAAACAGGCGAGTTCGGCTTCCTGTACCAATCCAATCCCCACCGCTTCTCCATGGACAAGCGACTGATACCCCCCCAACGATTCAAGCGCATGTCCGATGGTATGCCCATAGTTGAGGATTCTCCTGCGATCTGATTCTCGCTCATCTGCGGCCACCACCTCGGCCTTGATCTCACAGGATCGCCTCACCACGGTCGCGACGATACCGGGCGCTTGCCTCCGTAACGCAGGCATGTACCGCTGTAGATAGGCGAAGAAGGACTCGTCCGCAATGATTCCGTATTTAATGACCTCGGCCAGTCCGGCGACTAGTTCCCGAGCGGGCAACGTATGCAGCGTCAATGGATCGATCCAGACGGCGCGCGGTTGATAAAACGATCCGATCAGGTTCTTCCCGAGCCGATGGTCGACACCCGTCTTTCCTCCGACACTGGAGTCGACCTGTGCCACAAGCGTCGTCGGCACCTGAATATAGGGGATACCACGTTGGTAGATCGAAGCGGCAAACCCGGCCATATCACCCACGACACCTCCGCCGAGTGCCACGACCATCGACGACCGCTCAAACCGATGACGCGCCAACACGTCGAGGATCTGCTCCACCGTCTTCAGCGTTTTCGACCGCTCTCCGGGAGTCAGAATGATCGGAATGGGTTCAATCCCGTACCGCTTGATCGCCTCCAGACTACTCTTGAGGTAGTGCCGAGCGACGTGCCGATCCGTCACAATGGCAACTTTCCCTCCTACACCGTGCTCCTTCAATCTCTTACCAAGCCTCGCCAACAGTCCGGCCTGAATCACAATCTCGTAACTTCTTTCAGATAGGGAAACCGGAACCGTGAAGATTGCAGTCATTTCGTCGTCCTGAAGAATCTGGCGGAGTAGAACGGCATGTCAGATTTGTACCGCGATCGTACGTGAACCATCCACCGGAAGGCCATCGTATCACAGCCTCGGCATGACTAAAAAGACGGTTACGTTCCGCGCTGAGTGCTCACACTGTGGGTGGGATTACCGCAATCTCTTCGGGATAAACAGAAGAGCCTGATGATACCTTTCAGCATCATCAGGCTCTTGGTGAGCATGGAAATAAAACAGTCCCTAAGTCTTGATAATGCTTGGTGTAAGGAAAATGAGTAATTCTTGTTTCGAGACTGATTCGGACTTGTTCTTGAACAACCACCCAAGAACCGGCATACGGGATAGATAGGGAACGCCTTGAACATTGTTGTTTTGGCTATCGACAAAGACTCCACCGATCACCATGGTTTCGCCATCTCGAACGACCACCTGGGTGTTTGCCTCCCGTCGATCGATACTCGGACCGGCCGGATTGCTTCGTGCCCCGACAGCATTTCGTGTTGCTCGCACACGCAGCATAATTCTCTTTCCATCCTCCTTTGGATCGCGAGAGGTGATCTGGGGTGTGACATTCAACTCCAAGTTTGCATCGACAAACGTCGTTTGTGTTCCCTGTAAGGATGTTGTCTGAAAGGGAATCGATTCGCCCTGAGAGATCTTCGCTTCGCGCTTATCCAATGTGGTGATCTTCGGCGCTGCGATCACCTTACTTAACCCGAGCAACTCTCCGGCTGAGAGCCGCATATCCAAGGCAAAGTCGCCGCCGAGTTTTCCAAAGGTCCAGCCGATCGACGGGACAGCAGGCAAGCCACCGACCTGAGCCGGTAAATTCACCAGAAAGCTTCGATCGATCGTACTCCCCCCCGTCCCGGCTATCTGCCCAAATGGGCCGGTAATATTCGAGAGGGCAAAGAAATCCGTGGGTGTGCGATTGCCCGCCTGGAAGCCCCACTGAATCCCCAAGCCTCTCGCATACACGGTATCGGCTTGGACGATGCGCGCCTCAATCTGAACCTGAGGAACCTCGAGATCAAGTCCCTCAACCAGCTGCTTCATGACAGCCAATTTGGATTCGGTATCTCGCACAACCAACGCATTACTCCCTGCATTAAATTGCATGACGCCCCGTGGACCCAAGGTCGGCCGCAGTGTCATCATGAGCTCCTGAGCCACGATGTGCCTGATATAAAAGACGCGGTCGACGAGTTCTTCAGCCTTCGTCTTCGATTCTTTGGCCCGGGCTTCTTCATCCTGCTGCTTGGAAATATTTGCCAGCGAATCGATCCACACAATACTCCCTTGACGAATCATACCGAGCCCGTTCATCTTCAATAGCATATCCAGGGCCTGGTCCCATGGCACACTGACCAGCTTCATGGTCACTTTTGACTTGACCCCTTCCCCAACGACCATATTGAAGCCAGAGACCTCGGCAATCAGTCGAAGGATATTGGTGATGTCGGCCTGCTGAAAGTCGAGCGAGATCCGCCGACCGACAAATCGCGTTTGCCCGGCCACGATATCATCGGATCGGTCGTCCTTTTCAACGGGAGCACCTTCTCCAGCCATCTGGACGCGCTGCACCTTGAACTGAGCCTGCGCGGGGCCGATGATTCGCGTCGCCCGTTTGACTACACGATTCCCTGGCTCGAACAGCGCCCTACGGGCCTGGGGATGAGATGAGCTCATCTCTCCACCATCAATGTGCGCAGCGACAACAGTCGGCGTTTTCCGTTCGCTCGGCTTCAGAGTGATCAATACCTTATTATCCTCTCGAGTCAGAGAAAACACCGGGCGTTCGGACACATCGAACACCAGCCTGATCTTATCAGCATGGTGGCCTACTCTGATTTTCTTGAGCAAGTAGTGGTCGGCCCGTACCACCGATCGCCTCAGGGTGGACGATACGGCAGGAATATCGACGATGAGCCGTGACTCATCCAGAAAGTTGGCCTCGGGAAATAGTTGGCCATCTCCGGCAACCACGACGGTCACCACATCCATTTCGGGACGCACCTCGATGGCAGTCACGGCCTGTGCCAGCAATCGTGTCGTGGCCATTTTTGCCCGCGTAACATCACCCTGATGTATCCTGCCGATCTCTTCGGCCACTGCGGACCTCTGGGTACATATGGTCAGAGCAGTGAGCGACACCCCCAAGGCTCCGATGAAACATCCAGCAGTCAGGACATTATCTGCACGAAATAGTGGTTTCATTCTGAGCCCTCTTTGGGATGTAGAAGCTTGACATGTTCTCGCTCCTGCTTCTTGCCATACACATCAGTGAACCGTTCCTGGACAATGATGCCACGTTCGGTCACGGCGCTGACCACTCCGTTGTTTTGCCCGACCCTCGTTCCCCGTCGAACGGTGTATCCATATCCCTCCGGGGTCTGAACCATTGCGGTATAGCCGTATGCGCCCCATACAACGGCAATAAGATTGAGCTCCGTCAGAGTCACGCGTTGCAAAGGTGGAAGGGTTGAATCCGTCTTCCCCGGCTGAAGCTCCTGGATGATCGGTGCAAATGGGTCTCGACGACCGGAAGGGTCATACCCACTCCCGACCACACCGTCTGGTGCGGACAGCTGAGAAGGCACCGGGGTGTTCACCCCAGACGATGGCGCTTCTATAGTTTGCGGGGCAGTTCTTTGAATTTCTGGCACAGCAGGCACCCTGAGCGCATCTTGCCTCATCGGAGCGATCATCCCAGGAACGGGGGAAGACTCGGCCTGTGCACCAGTGCTTCCTAAAAAGATGATACACACGCACACCACGCTGGCTCCAATGGATAGAGTATATTGTCTAGGCTTCTTTCTCATAACCTATTTACCAACTTGAGCCACTTTGGGAGCATTCACCGAAGAAGATCCCCCGGAAACTGGCTTTTCTTGAGGCGCAGCGTATGCCACCAGGTCAAATGTTGTTTGCGAGACAATTCGTCCTTGTTCAATCTTCGGCGATCCCATCTTAAGACCCGATACGGTAACAATCCGCGGGAGTCGATTGATCCGATCGAAAAACAGGGCGGCCGTGTGATAAGCCCCGGCTACTTCCACACTGACCGGCATCTTGATGAAAAGCTTCGACGCATCTTCAGTCTGGGCGCCTGGCTTCCATAGTCTGATATCGAGTCCCAATCGTACGCCGAGGTCAGATACCTGCTTCAACAGCATGATCGCTTCTTCTTCCGGAGGGAGACGTTCCTTTTTCTTTGCTAATTCAATCTCGAGCTGCTTATTGGCGGCAACTAACTCATCGAGATGTTTCACTTTAATCGTAAGTGTTTGAATTTCACTCTCCAGCTTGCCATTTTCAGCGTCGAGCGCCGTGATCATTGCAGACTTCGGTTCTGCAATGTAGAAATAGAAACCCGCAATCATGCCACCCACGAGCAGGAATAAGAGCGCGGCTTTTTGCGAAGCTGGCACATTGCGAAGCGCATCAAGATTGAGCTGTGGCAAAGCCATCATGATCCCTTCAGACGAAATGCCAAACGAAATTGGTACACATTAATCTTGTTTTCAACTGCAGCCTTGCTCTCCTGCAGATTGATGCCCGTGAAATAATCCGTCCGTCGCAGGTTATTCACGAATTCCACCACGTCGTCGTTTGTTAAGGCCTTCCCTTCTAACTCCACGGTATCGGATGCCACACCCAGCCTTATGAGCCATACCTTGAGGGGCTCTAAACTCTGACTCACGTGGTCGAGAACCTTGACCGGACCCATTCTGGATTGCTCAAGCTGATCGATAATCCGGTTCTTGTCCTCAAGAAGCTTTTTCCGTTGCTCAAAGTCCTGCACCTGCTTAACCTGTTCTTTCAGCTGAGCAACTTGCTTCTCTTTCGCTTGCTTTTCCTCCTGCCGAGCTTCAAGCTCGCTGTCTAACGAGGTCGAATACCACCAACACCCAGCCAGCGTTACCAGGATCAGTCCAATCCCGAGCAGCGCCTGTGCGCGTACGTCATACTGAGGTTTGGCCGGCCTTCCTTTGGGCCCACCCGGAAGGAGGTTAATCCGAATCATCTATCCCCCACCGCTCTTAAGGCCAGTCCGACACTGACGGCAGCCGATGGAGCCAAATCTGCGAGTAGGTTAGGGTCCATATCACAGCCAGTCACATCGATTTCAGCGAATGGATCAGCCATTTCGACAGGCAGTTGCATCCTATCCCCGAGCTGCTGAATCAGCCCTTTTGCCCTAGCCACACCGCCACAGACAAGAACACGACTGATCTCAGCGTTAGTGGTCGAGGTCTTGAAATAGTCCACCGTCCGAGCGATCTCGGACGCTACTTCCGCATTCACGCTGTCCATGACACTGGTGAACGACCCTCCGCTAGAGTCACCCACATGATCATTTTTCTTACCCTCTTCAGCCTCTTCAAATGAGAGCCCTATCTCACGCTGAATCGCCTCCGTATACCGATTTCCCCCTAACGGGATATCACGCGTAAATAACGAGGACCCGGCACGTATGATGTTCACGTTCATCACGCTCGCGCCGAGATTCACCAACGCCGTCGTTTCTTCCTGCGCCATCGGATAATTAATCGCATGCATATTTTCAACCGCAAACGCATCGACATCCATGACCATTGGGACAAGTCCGGCAGCCTTGACCAACTCGGTCAGCTCATTAATCTTGTCTTTCTTCGCCGCAACAAGAATCACCGACATATCCCCTTGCTGATCTTCCGACGCATCCATAGACAAGACATGAAAGTCGATATTCACTTCGTTGATATCGAAGGGAATGTACTGCTCCGCCGCTAATTTCACCTGCCCCTCCAACTCTTCGTCCGGCATCGGAGGCAGGCTGATCTTCTTCACAATCACGGCGTGCCCAGAAATCGAGATGGCGACATGCTTGTTCTTGACGTTAGCTTCCGCAAACAATTCTTGAATCGCCGAGACGACACGTCCTTCATCCATGACCGTTCCATCGACAATCACTTCCGGCTCAAGGGGTTTCACTCCGAACTTTTGGAGCATGTACCGTCCCTTATTTTCCTTGAGCTGAGCAATTTTGATCACACTAGATCCGATATCTAGCCCCACTAACTGTCGGCGAGGGGTCAGCATCCCAACAATGTCGGTTTCGAAGAGCTTTTTGAATGAAGTCAACATGCGATACCTGCCACCTTACACCACAGCCTTTCTGGCGCGAATAATTTTCTCGATTTCATCCACATTCTTTCTCGTATACAGTCGCCAGTTTCTCCAATCTCGAGCGGGTTCGGTAATGACACCCTCTCGCTCCCAGCGAAAAAGGGTCGCCTTGGAAATATCAAATAAGCCACACACTTGATGGGCCTTAAACCCCACTGCACTTGATGTATACTTAGGCTTCTTCACGTCAGTATTTATACTGGTTCTGACACCTTGCATTACTCACAATGCTAAGTATAGTCAATATGCTCTACCTGTCAAGGAAGCGTAAGAAAGCGAGAGTAACGGCAGGAAAACGGTGGCTATTATTCCATCAACCAGCTACGATTTTTCGATATCTCGGTGCTTGAGGCCAACTTCGTACCCTAGGGCGGCAAGGCTTTCTCGAAGACGCCCGGCAACCGCAACCGAGCGATGCCGCCCGCCGGTACACCCAATAGCGATGGTCAGATAACTACGCCGCTCTCGTTGGAATAGCGGCAAGAGAAACTTCAGAAAACCTTCAAGATGCTGCAAAAGCGATATGGCATCAGAGTCTGTGAGCACGAAGGTCTGGACCTGCGGATTCTCTCCAGAAAGAGGCTTGAGTTCAGGCACGAAAAATGGGTTCCTGAGAAATCGCACATCAAACAACAAATCGATATCGTACGGCACCCCAAATTTATATCCAAAGGTGATGAGTGAGATTGTCAGTCGTCGATCCGATGACTCCCTTTGAAACTGCTTCGCAAGCAACTCACCGAGCTCATGGACCGTCAGATCGGACGTATCGATGATTCGATCAGCCTGGCATCGAAGTTCCGCTACCCGCTCCTTTTCGAATCGGATTCCATCCAAGACGGGAAGATGTGGCAACAGTGGGTGCGGGCGCCTCGATTCTGAAAATCGCCTGATCAATACTTCTTCACGAGCCTCAAGAAAAAGCACCCGAATAGCATGGCCGAGTGCTTTCACTCTCTCCAAGATACCAACGAAATCAGAAAAGAACGCACGCTCTCGAATATCAATCCCAAGGGCAACGTTGGCGATTTCGCTCTGCTGCTGGTTACAGAGATCGACAAAAGTCGGAAGCAAGGCCGGAGGAAGGTTATCGATGCAGAAATATCCGGCATCCTCAAAGGCTTTGAGGGCGTAGGTTTTACCAGAGCCGGACAACCCACTAATAATGACTAGATTCAGCCGGGCCTGGGATCGCATATTGTCTCGGTTGATATAGCTGAGATGTTCCTATCTGGGATTCGCTGCCAGATTCACGTATGATTCAGTGACACGGAGCGCTCTGAGCCGCTCGGACGCATGGCATGCACCAAGGAACAAGGCCTCATGATCTTACAAGAGGCTCGCTAGAAGATGCGATCACGCTCTCTTCGGTTCAGCCGGCTTATGACTGACAAGGCGATCTTTCCATTTTCGAAACTGCGCATCTACACGGTCGACTAGGGCATCGATGGTGGCATACATCTCGGGCGTTGCCGTCTTAGCTTGCACTCGTTTGCCACTGACCGCACCAGTCACTTCGGCCTTATGCTGAAGCTTCTCGACTCCCAATACCACTTGCAGCGATCCGACCTTCAGCCCGTATCGATCAAGGCGACCGAATCGGGTTTCCACGTAGTTTCTAAGCGCTGGCGTAATGTCCATGTGACGCCCTGTAATTCTCAGCTTCATGCCCACCTCCAATTGTGATCCAGCTGGATGCGAAGCAACGGATATCAAAAAAAGCGCTTGCGTTGACTGGCGGACGAGATATTCAACTCGGCCCGATATTTCGCCACAGTCCTCCGCGCAATAATCACTCCCTGCTTGCGAAGCCTGGCTGCAATTTCCTCATCTTTCAAAGGACGCTTTGCATCCTCTTCAGCCACCATGGTCTTGATCATATCCCTGACGGAAACGGAGGAATGCATCCCTGATGGCTCATCAACATGTTGAAGCCCTGCGTTGAAGAAAAACTTGAGTTCCAGCATGCCCTGTGGGCAATACATATATTTATTCGCCGTCACACGGCTAATCGTAGACTCATGCATCCCAATATCCTCGGCCACCTGTTTGAGAACCAAGGGCTTGAGAGATTGGACGCCATGGTCAAAAAATTGCTCCTGGAATTTGACGATACTGGAAACCACTTTCACGATGGTCCGATTGCGCTGCTCAATGCTTCGAATAATCCACTGAGCGGCCCGCAACTTTTCATCCATATATGCTTTGGTTTCAGATGTCCCGCTCTGCCCAGAAGAAATAAGCTGTTTGTAATACGGACTGATTCTCATGCGTGGAAGCCCATCGTCGTTCAACAGAACAACCCACTCCCCCTCATTCTTAACCACAAACACATCAGGCACGATAACGTAGTTCTGGGTATTGGAAAACGGTCTCCCTGGCTTTGGCTCAAGTTCTCCAATGACTTTCGTCGCTTGAAAGACTTCTTCGACCGTAATGCTCAACGCCTTCGCAACCTTGCCATACTGTTTTTTTTCTAAGTCTTTTAAATGGTGCAACACGATATTCTCGATAACAGACCCTTTCAATGCACCAGGAGGCGACCCAAGTGATCCAAACAGATTCCGGCCTAGATGCCCAAGTTGGAGCAGCAGGCATTCGGGAAGATCCCTTGCACCAACCCCGGTCGGATCGAACGTTTGAATGTCTTTGAGCACAGACTCGACTTCGGACTCGGCAAAATCAGTCCCGGCCACAACGTCAGCCAAAGGAATGCGAAGATAGCCATCGTCATCTAAATTGCCGATGATCAAGCGAGCAAGTTCTTTTTCTCGATCACGGAGCCCGGACAAGGACAATTGCCAGAGGAGATGCTCCTCAAGAGACGTCGCTTTTGCCAGTGTTTGCTCGTACGAGGGAAACTCATCTTGTGCCGAGGAATATTCGGACGCGCCGCTCCGGTGATCTCTGCCCAAATACTCTTCCCACCCGGAAGCGGAAAAATCCTCCGCTGACCCTTGTTCTTCACGTGTCCCAACTGTTGCCTCCGACCGATCCTGGCCTTCCAATGCAGTGGGATTTTCGACCTTTTCCTCATTGACCAAGGACTCTCCTTCCTCGGTATCGGACTGCATCTCATCGAGTAAAGGGTTTTCCAGGAGATGCTGTGTGAGGCTCTGCTGCAGTTCCAGTCGAGACAGCTGCAGTAGCTTAATCGCTTGCTGCAGTTGCGGCGTCATGATGAGCTTTTGCGAGAGTTGTGGAACCAGACGGAGTTTCATCAATGCCCCTACTACGCTTCTACAACTTGAACTGCTCCCCAAGATAAACGGCCCGAGCCGTTGGACTCTGCACAATAGCTTCAGGAGACCCCGCCTCTAAGATCAATCCTTCATTGATGATGTAGGCACGATCGACGATTGAAAGCGTTTCCTGTACATTGTGATCGGTAATCAATATGCCGATCCCTTTCTCTTTCAAGCGCGTAATGATCTGCTGAATATCCGCAACTGCGATCGGATCGATCCCAGCAAACGGTTCATCTAACAGCATGAAGGACGGTGTAGCCGCCAGCGCACGTGTGATTTCCAAGCGGCGACGCTCTCCCCCTGAGAGGGCATAGGCCATACTCTTTCGTATATGGATAAGATCTAGCTCCTTGAGCAAGGCATCCACCCGCTGACTTCGCTCTTTACGAGCATACCCTAGCATTTCAAGAATCGCCAAGACATTATGTTCAACCGAAAGTCGTCGAAACACAGACGATTCCTGAGGGAGGTAACCGATTCCCCGCCGTGCGCGTTTATACATGGGCAAGTTAGTCACGGATTCTCCGATGAAGGTGATCTCCCCTTCATCGGGCTGACACAACCCAACCATCATGTCGAAGATTGTGGTCTTGCCTGCTCCATTCGGACCGAGAAGCCCGACCACTTCACCGGCATATACTTCGACCGCGACGCCCTTGACGACTTTTCGTCCACGGAAACTTTTCACCAGTCCAGTGGCGCGTAGACAATGCCCCCCCTGTACCGCAATCGAGTCGACGAGAGCCTCAGACGCTGCATGAACACTCTGGGTCATGGTTGACTCGGCCCCTCATCTTCGATGCGAACATGTGAACCCCCTTCCACCACGCTCCGCTCTTCCGCCATGAAAATCGTAATTTGCTTGCCGCTGACACGAGTGCCCCGTTCCCAAGCTATGGGATCGCCTGTCAACACAATCTTCTCCCTATCAACGAAATACACGGCTTTTTGACACGTTGCGTTGCCATTCTCGTACTTAATCTTGACACGATGGGCATCGCCGGTCGCTTCGATACGTTGGACGGAACGATTCGACATCGGCGACACGGCGCTGTGCTCCTTTCGAGCCGAGGAATTCTGACCGGATTCATGGCGGTCCGTGCCGCTCCCCAATGGTAGCGAGGAATCGTGATTGCGTGGAGCAAACAACACAACCATTTTGTCAGAGTGAACGATAAGTGATCCGCGGGTCAGCACAACCGTCTCTTCAAAAATAGCCTGGCTGTCTTGATTTCGGACTGTCATTTTCTTTGAGGTAATTGTGGTTGGGACACCGGGCGCCTCCACGCTCCTCTTCAGATTCACAGATTCCGCTGAAGGAGCTGCCAAGGTGGATCCGACACAGAAGGCACTAAGAAGAAGAAGCCAGATCCACATGCACATCCTGTAACACCTCAAATTCTTCGGATTCCATTCGCCCAATCAGCCCATGCCCCCTCACCTCCAATCCATGCCCCACCATGCGGACAGGATCCTCGGTCCGAATTTCTCGTGCCTCGTCCGTCCAGACCAAGTGGTTGGTATAAATCGTATACCCGCTCCTCGTTTCCACAACAATGGGCGTTTGGCGATTTGCCAACTTGAAATTCTTGGTCGCTGTATCCAACGTGCCCTCTTCCCCATGTACGGTGACCTCATCTCCTCCAGCACCGTAGAAGGTGAGGGCGACGTCACGCAGCACGGCACGCTTATCTTGCTCAAATAGTCGAGCCTGTTTCGCCTGCACCTGCCACTGGACTACATTCCCTTTCGATTGGGTAAAGATAAACTCCAAGATCTTGGCATCTGCTTGTTCAATCGACTCTGGGGTGAGGGGACGGCTATTCTGAGCTGAGTCGGCATTTATGAAGAGAAGATAGCCGAGAAATGTCGCTAACAACACACTCAAGGTGAGAAGGGTCCGTCTTGCTATAAGTTCCCACATGCTCTAAGAATTTCCACGAGATAGATTCATACCGATAACTGGCATGATCGTAGCATGCATAATCTGTCAAGTAAACGTCCTCCGGGGAAGTGGAAACAAAAAGACTCCCATGTGTTGTCACATGGGAGTCTCCAGACGGACAGCTGCTAAATGCTCTGGCTAAAAACTATGCTGAAGGTGCAGCATCAGTGGATGCAGGCGAGGCAGTACCATCTTTGGATTCTTTCTTGGTGGCTAATTCCTGACGAGAAACCAATTCAATGGCCACCATTTCAGCGGCGTCGCCAATGCGGCGACGAGTTTTGATGATCCTGGTGTATCCTCCTGGCCGATCTTTGAATCGTGTCGCCACATCGCTAAACAGCTTAGACACAACGTCCTTGCTACGGATAAAGGCTAATGCTCGGCGCCGCGCAGGGAGCGTACCTTCCTTGCCAAGAGTGATCATGCGATCGGTAAATCCTCGTATCTCCTTAGCCTTAGCTCCCGTGGTCTCGATACGCTCATGGTCTAACAGCGAGGTCACCAAGTTCCGAAACAACGCCCATCGATGTTTCGTCTGCCGTCCAAGTTGTCGTCCCTTTTTTCTATGTCGCACGATAGTCCTCTTGATTGGAAAGCATCATTCAGGTTTCGGACTTCCATTGTATGGGGAAGCCTCAACTTTTGTTCCTAACGAAAGCCCCATCTCAGAAAGAATTTCCTTAATCTCGTTGAGAGACTTTTTCCCAAAGTTCTTTGTCCTGAGCATCTCTCCTTCAGACTTTTGGACGAGATCAGCGATCGTTTTAATATTCGCGTTCTTCAGGCAATTGGCCGCGCGGACGGACAACTCCAGCTCATTCACGCCACGAGAGAGATTCTTGTTTACTTCCCGATGAGATTCCTCGTATCCCGCTTCGCTCTTGCCTTCGCTTCGCTCTTCCGGATTGATGAAAATATCCAGATGTTCTCGCAAAATCCCAGCCCCTGTAGATAGGGCATCACGCGGGCTGATGGTACCGTCGGTCCAAATCTCCACCGTTAGTTTGTCATAGTCAGTCATACGACCAACCCGTGCATTCTCAACATGGAAATTGACTCGCCTGATGGGAGAGAAGATGGAATCGATGGCAATCACTCCGATCGGCAATCCCTCTTCCTTATTACGTTCAGCCGGCATATAACCACGGCCATGTTTCACAGTCATCTCAATATCCAGAGTCGCATCCTTGTCCAGGGTGGCAATATGCAGATCTGGCGTCAGAATTGTCACATCGCCATCGTGAAGAATATCTGCCCCCTTTGCTTCTCCAGGCCCCTTCTTTTTCAATCGTATCGTCTTTGGTTTATCCGTGTGGAGCGCCAGCCGCAAGCTTTTAATATTCAGAATAATTGCCGTAACATCTTCCGTCACACCTGCAATCGTCGAAAACTCGTGCACGACCCCTTCAATCTTCACGGTGGTCACCGCAGCTCCCGTGAGCGAGGACAGCAAAATGCGACGGAGGGCATTCCCGATCGTAGTACCAAACCCCCGCTCAAATGCTTCCGTAGTGAACCGTCCAAATGTGGGAGAATGTGCATCCTTATCGACTTCCACCCGCATTGGGATCTGAAAGTCTTTCATCGCTTTAATCATGACCCACCCTCCATACCATCGAGTGACTAAGACATTGGCGGATAGCGCCGATGTCCAAAGACCGCACCGCAGACCGGCGGACTATCGTGAATACAATTCCACGACCATCTGTTCATTGACTGGCAATGCGATCTGTTCCTTGGCTGGCAAGGCGCGCACCGTTCCTTTAAATGCGCCTTTGTCAAGCTCCAGCCAATCAGGAATACCTCGACTATCAACTGATTCTAAGGCCGCTTGGAATGCAGCCATGTCTCGACTCCGTTCACGAATCTGGATCACATCTCCAGGCTTTACCAGCGCCCCAGCCACCGTGATCTTCTTCCCATTGATCGTGAAATGACCATGACTAACCATCTGGCGAGCTTGCTTGCGTGAAGCACCGAACCCTAAGCGATACGCAACATTGTCCAGGCGGCACTCCAACAATCGCAACAGGGCATCGCCCGTGACACCGGTCTGTCGTTCAGCGCGTTCGAAGACGCCACGGAATTGACATTCCTGAAGTCCATAGATACGACGCAGTTTCTGTTTTTCCCGCAACTGGAGACTATAGTCAGAGGTTCGCTGTCTCCCCTGCCCATGTTGACCAGGCGGATAACTCCTACGTTCGATCGCGCACTTTTCCGTCATACAGCGCGTGCCCTTGAGAAAAAGCTTCTCCCCTTCTCGCCGACACAACCGACAGACTGGACCACGATACTTTGCCACTGCTTCCTCCTCGCAATAGAACTTACTGACTCACTAGCAACAGGCCTTGCGGTCTTGCCCAGGAACTCTGAGCATACATGAAAAAATCACACTCGCCGCCGTTTGGGAGGTCGACACCCATTATGCGGAATTGGTGTGACATCGCGAATTAGATTAATCCGCAAACCCGCTCCTTGAAGGGAACGGATCGCTGATTCTCGACCAGAACCTGGCCCATTCACATAGACATCGATTTGCCGCATCCCACTTTCCATAGCTTTTCGCGCTGCAGCCTCTCCAGCACGCTGAGCAGCAAAGGGGGTGCTCTTCCGTGATCCTTTGAACCCTTGATTTCCAGCACTTGCCCAAACCAGCGTGTTTCCACTCATGTCGGTGATCGTCACAATCGTATTGTTGAATGACGCCTGGACATGGGCCACGCCACTCTGAACAATTCGACGTTCTTTCTTTTTCCCTTTTTTAATGCTCATGCGAACTCCTCTGGCTGTTTCAGCAGACTAACTGCTTGAGGCCCCTTTAGTCATCGTCGATCTCGGTTTGCTACTGACACCTGCACGCCGTCCCTTACGTGTCCGAGCATTGGTCTTGGTTCGCTGTCCGCGGACAGGCAGGCCTTTGCGATGACGCAACCCTCGATAGGTCCCCGAGTCAATCAGCCGCTTGATATTCAGCGACACTTCTTTGCGGAGGTCTCCTTCAACCCGGTAATCACGCTCAATGATTTCACGTAACTTGACGATCTTATCTTCGCTCAGGTCATTAATCCTGACCGCACCATCAATTCCCGCTTCATTGAGAATCTTCCGAGCCGAGATACGTCCAATTCCGAAGATGTAGCTCAGTCCGATATCCGTTCGTTTATTTCGTGGCAAATCGATGCCAGCAATGCGTGCCATTCTGCCTCCCGGTATAAGTACTGAGCACTAGAGCCTCAACCACTGCACTGTTGGAGCCTGCCATACGAGCCCTGCGCCTAACAGTGACCGTTCGAAACTCCCCATTCTCTCTACTACTATCCCTGCCGCTGCTTATGACGTGGATTTGTACATAAAATCCGCACCACTCCACAACGACGCACAACCTTGCATTTGGCACATATGGGCTTCACTGATGATTTGACCTTCATAACAATTCGCCACTCCCGTTACTTAAAGCGATAGGTAATTCGGCCCCTGGTCAAATCGTATGGTGACATTTCCACCGTGACCTTATCGCCGGGAAGGATGCGGATAAAATGCATCCGCATTTTCCCTGAGATGTGAGCCAGTATGCCATGGCCATTATCCAGTTTAACCCGAAACATGGCGTTAGGAAGCGTTTCTGTTACCGAGCCATGGACTTCAATAATATCTTCTTTTGCCACGTCCTTCTATATTCTTTCCTGTGTAACCTAACCTAGGTCTTCTCTAATTGACTTAAAACGCGAGGCGGCCCACTGGGTTGAATGGCGACCGTATGTTCAAAGTGGGCAGAGAGGCTTCCATCCACCGTGACTGCGGTCCACCTATCCTCAAGAACACGAACGGCACTCCGACCTATATTCACCATTGGTTCAATCGCCAGGACCATACCTGGTTGCAATCGAGGCCCCTGACCAGGCTTCCCATAGTTGGGAACTTGAGGCTCTTCATGCAGCTGCCGACCAATCCCATGCCCCACAAACTCGGTCACCACAGAGAAACCGGCAGACTCAACATGTTGCTGCACAGCATTCGAGATGTCCGTCAGACGGTTGCCGACCACCGCCTGTTTAATCCCAAGATAGAGTGCCTCTTCCGTCACCTGAACCAACCTTGCCGTCGCCTCCGGAACCCGACCAACCGCGACGGTGACCGCAGAGTCCCCATAGAATCCACCCACAATAGCACCAAGATCAAGTCCGATGATATCCCCCTCCTTGAGCTTTCTCTTCGAAGGGATACCGTGAACGACCTGTTCGTTCACAGATGCACAGAGGGTTTTGGGAAAGTTCCGGTAGCCTTTGAACGCCGGAATTGCCCCCCTCACCCGTATTGCCTCCTCGGCAATGCGGTCCAGCTCTTCCGTGCTGATACCGAAACAGACCGCTTTCCGTACAATCGCTAGCGCCTCGGCCACCACCCTTGACGCCTCTGCCATCACCGCGATCTCGGCGGGCGTTTTCAGAATGATCATGCGGTCTGAGGTGTCGCGAGTACTTTCACGAGGTTGCGGTATACCGTGTCAACCGCCTCGGCACCGTTAAGATGCGACAACACATGCCGCTTCTCATAAAAGTCTATTAACGGCGCTGTCTGCTCTTCGTACACACGGAGGCGCATCTCAATCGCTTCCCGCTGATCATCACTTCGCTGAATCAACGCTTCTCCGCAGCGCTCACAGAGGCCACCGTTCTTTGATGGGGCAAACTCGAGGTGATAGGTCGCCTGACACTTTGGACAGCTCCGACGCCCACTTAGGCGCTTCACAACTTCTTCTCGAGAAACCCTAAAGTTAATCACTCGGTCCAGCGGCAGACTCCGTTCATCGAGCACCTTCCCAAGCGCGTCTGCCTGAGGAACCGTCCGTGGAAACCCATCGAGAATAAAACCATTTTCACATGCGGGATCTGCCAATCTCTCCTGCACCAGACCTATGACAACCGAATCAGGAACCAATCTTCCCTGATCCATATGTTCTTTCGCTTCACAGCCCAGAGTTGACTGAACCCGAACCGCCTCTCGAAGCAAATCCCCAGTCGAAATCTTTCGTATATGATAGTGAACCGAGGCCTTATCTGCCTGTGTGCCTTTCCCAACACCCGGAGCACCGAGAAATACAAGCCGCATGATGTTAGCCGTTTCTCCCACGCAACGGTGCCATCCCCTTACCCAAGAACCCGTCATAATTCCGCATCAACATATGGGATTCAATTTGCTGGGCCGTATCTAGCCCCACGCCAATAACGATCAACAAGGAGGTGCCACCAAAATAAAATGGGACATTCAGCTTGTAAATCAACAATTCAGGAATCACGCAAACAATGGCCAAATAGATAGCACCAGCAAATGTAATCTTGGTTAAGACATTGTAGATATAGTCTGAGGTTCGTTGCCCAGGTCGAATGCCAGGAATAAACCCTCCGTACTTTTTCATGTTGTCGGCCATATCAACGGGGTTCAGAACGACCGCCGTGTAGAAGAAACAGAAAAAGAGAATTAAGCCAACATACATCAATGTGTACAGCAGCGAGCCAGGAGCCAGCTGATCTCCGATCGATTTCACCCAAGGGGTTTCGAAAAATCCGGCAATGGTTGCAGGAAACGCGATGATCGAGGAGGCAAATATCGGAGGGATGACGCCAGCCGTATTAATTTTCAAAGGAATGTGCGTACTCTGCCCTCCATAGACCCGTCTCCCAATCACCCTCTTTGCATATTGCACGGAAATTTTTCGCCGCCCACTTTCCAGAAAAACAATCGCGGCGACAACACAGATCATTAAGAGTGCCAAGGCAATCAATAAAAAGGCATTAAGCTGGCCGATTTCATATAAATTATAGGTCTGCGCCACGGCCGCAGGAAGCCTGGCTACAATACCAGCAAAAATGATTAACGAGATGCCATTACCTATTCCTCGCTCGGTGATCTGTTCACCGAGCCACATCAAGAAACCCGTGCCAGCCGTCAGTGTAATGACCGTCATCAGACGGAATCCCCATCCAGCGTGCAGCACGAATGCGCCCTGATTCATTTGTTCTAACCCAACCGCAATCCCAAACCCCTGAATCAGAGCGATACCGATCGTCCCGAACCGGGTATACTGAATAATTTTCTTGCGGCCACGCTCCCCCTCCTTGGCTAATTTGGTCAAATGAGGGACGACGACCGTCAATAACTGAAGGATGATCGATGCGCTGATGTATGGCATGATGCCCAGCGCAAAGATCGTCAGGCGGGACAGGGACCCACCTGAAAAAATATCGAGAAACCCAAGCAAGGCCCCCCCCTGTTTCTGCAAAAACTCTGAAAGGGCTTCGCCGTTGATGCCAGGAGTCGGGATGTGAGACCCGATTCGATACACCACGAGCATTCCAAGTGTAAAAAGAACACGAGTACGCAGCTCGGGGATCTTAAAGATATTCTGAAAACTTGTCAGGAGCCGTTCAAGCACCGCCGATGACCTCGACTCGCCCTCCGGCCGCTTGGATCTTTGATTCAGCCGATTTACTAAACTTATGTGCCTGAACAACGAGTGCCTTCTTTAATTCACCGTTGCCAAGAATTTTGATTCGAAGTTTTTTTCGCTTCACTAATCCAGCGTCAACCATGGCTTGCGGAGTGACGGTCTCATTTCCAACCCATTGTTCAAAACTCTTAATGTTGACGATTGAATATTCTGTCCTGGTTGGGTTGGTAAATCCGAATTTTGGTAGCCGTCTTACCAACGGCATCTGTCCACCCTCAAACCCTGGACGCTTACCGCCACCAGATCGAGCCAGAAGTCCCTTATGCCCTTTGGTGGCCGTCTTCCCGTGACCAGACCCAGGTCCACGTCCTATACGCTTCCTTCGCTTCTTTGCTCCTTTTGCTGGAGCTAAATCATGAAGTTTCATGGCTTTCCAACCTCAAGCAGGTAGCCTACTTTTTGAATTAGTCCTCGCACCTGAGGCGTGTCTGGATGGACAACTGTCTGTCGAATATGTCGAAGACCGAGGCCACGCAATACAAGGCGATGCCGCTCAGGTGTCCCAATGGGACTTCGTCGTAACGTCACGCGCACGCTTTGAGCTGCATGCTCTGAAGTTTTAGGCGTCTTGGATGAGCTCATTACACCGCAGCCCTTTCTCGACCATCAGGAAGTACTTGTCGACGGAAGCGAAGAACATCGTCCAAATTGCGCAATTGAGTGAGCCCGTCGAGTGTGGCACGAACAGTATTGAATGGGTTTCCACGGCCCAATGTTTTCGCGATGACATTATGCGCACCGACCAGCTCCACCACAGCACGAACCGCCCCCCCGGCGATAATTCCAGTACCGTCGACGGCCGGCTTCAGCAGCACATGCTCTCCACCAAACAAACCATGCACCTCATGGGGAATAGTTGCGCCCTTCAGTGAAACATGAACAAGGTGTTTCTTGGCTTGTTCAACAGCCTTTGAAATCGCAACCGGGACTTCAGCAGCTTTTCCCTTGCCGATTCCTATCCACCCATGACCGTCGCCGACAACAACGAGTGCACAAAAGTTGAAACGTTTTCCGCCTTTCACAACTTTTGCCACACGATTGATAAATACAACTTTATCTTTTAGGCTTAATTCATCGGGATTGACTCGCACGCTCTTACCCCTCAGTCCTAAGTTCAGAAACAGTTCGCCAGGAAATCACACGCTTTTCTTGCTCGCCTCGCATCCCGCCTCAGCCTAAAATTGCAAGCCCCCTTCACGCGATGCATCTGCAAGTGCCTTAATTCTGCCGTGATACATCCGCCCCCCTCGATCAAAAACTACGGTAGTTACCTTGGCAGCCTTGGCCCGATCAGCGATCAATTTCCCCACCGCCTTAGCCGCCTCAATGCCACCAGTCGATTTCATGGACTTGCGTAGCGACTTATCGAGCGATGAGGCAGCCGCCAGAGTTGCACCTTGAATATCATCAATAATCTGGGCATAAATATGGGCCGCACTTCGAAATACATTCAGACGTGGCCGGCCGGTCGTTCCCATAATCACACGTCTCACTCGACGGCGTCTTTGATTAAGTTGTCGAACTTTGTCTGCAGCATTCATGGCTAGTTCCTATTTCCCCGTCTTGCCTTCTTTTTTACGCAATGTCTCGCCCGCGTAGCGAATACCCTTTTGCTTATAGACATCCGGTGGCTTAATAGCTCTAAGATCAGCTGCCACCTGCCCTACTAACCGCTTATCAACTCCTTTGACGTTAATGAGCGTCTGCTTGTCCACTTTGACATCGATGCCCGTTGGCACATCATAGATCACTGGATTGATATACCCCACGTTGAAGCTAAGTGTCCGCCCCTGAACTTGAGTCTTGTAGCCTACTCCAGTAATCTCAAGCGAGCGTTCATATCCTTTTGTTACACCCTGAACCATATTGCTCAATTCGGCACGAGTCAGCCCATGCAAGGCTCTCAGCTTACGATCGTCACTCGAACGGCCGACAATGAGCTGGCCATTGTTAACGGCAACGTCGACTCCCTGCTCGAGAGACCAATCCAGCTTGCCTAGTGGACCCTTAACTGACACAGTTGATCCAGCAACTTTAACTTCCACTCCACCCGGAATTACGATCGGTTTTTTTCCAATGCGGGACATGGTTTGTTACACCCCTCGCTCGAGATCGAAATAACTCATCCGACTACCATACGGAACAGAGAAGCTCACCCCCAAGACGATTCTTACGGGATTCCTGGTCAGTCATGATTCCTTTGGACGTAGAAAGGATGGACACGCCAATCCCATTGCGAACTTTCTTAATTTCCTGACTACCAATATACACCCGTCGTCCTGGCTTACTGACGCGTTCCAGCCCGGTGATCATAGGCTGCCCCTCACCGACATATCGAAGACGTACGGTAAGAATGGGATGCCCCTCATGAGCTCCATCCTCGATGGCGTCAACATAACCTTCTCTCATCAAAATCGTCAAAATAGCACGCTTCAACTTTGAAGTTGGAACTGTGACAGTCTCATGACGACGCTGAGCGCCATTCTTTAAGCGAACCAGAAGATCGCCGATTGGATCGGTAACCATGCTATATCTTTCTATCCTCCATTGGCATTCACCGGTGTGAGAACACCCGTTACCAGCTAGATTTTCGCACGCCAGGAATCTCTCCGCGCAGAGACATCAGTCGAAAGCAAATGCGGCACATTTGAAACCGACGGAGATATCCGTGAACTCGACCACAAACTCCACACCGATGGTAGTTACGCGTGGAGAACTTCTGCTGTGTTGCTGCCTTATTTCTCAGCGCTAATCTCGACACACGCACTCCTTCCGTTCAAACAAACACCATTGACCCACGTCGTGCTCACGTACGGAACGGCATACCCAGGTGCTTCAGAAGCGCCTTCCCCTCGTCATTCGTCCTGGCCGTAGTGACAACCGTAATATCCATCCCATGAATCGAGGCAACTTCATCGTACTTAATTTCTGGGAAAATGAGTTGCTCTTTTACACCAAGGGTGTAATTCCCTCGACCATCAAAAGCCTTTGGAGAAACGCCACGGAAGTCTCGGATACGAGGAAGTGCTAACGTAACCAGGCGATCAAAAAACTCATACATCCGCCGACTACGAAGCGTCACTTTAGTTCCGATGGGCAACCCCTGTCGAAGCTTAAACCCGGCGATGGCTTTCTTAGCTCGAGTGACGACCGGCTTTTGACCGGTGATCATCCCCAGCTCAGCTACCGCACCTTCCAAGAGTTTCACATTCTGAATCGCCTCACCCATTCCCACGTTCAACACCACACGCTCAAGCCGTGGAACCTGCATCACGTTTTTATATCCAAACTCTTTCATGAGTGCGGGGACCACCTTCTGGTCGTATATATCACGAAGACGTGGTCGAAACTTGGACTCCTCGCCACCTTGGTCCAATGGCGCGGGCGCGACCGATTCTTTTTTTGATGATTTACGCTCGGACGGTTTGCTAGATTTATTTTTAGGTTCCTTAGTCATCACGTAGCCTATTCCACAGTCTCGTTTGATTTCTTACTGAAGCGCACTCGTCGCCCATCTTCTAAAACCCGAATCCCGATCCGCGTAGGCTTCTGTGTGACCGGACAGAAAAACATGACATTGGAAATCTGCAGAGGTGCCTCTCGCTCGAGAATACCTCCCTGCTTTGCCTTCTGATTGGGTTTTGTGTGTCGCTTGATGATATTTAACTTCTCGACAATCACCTTCCCGGCTTGTAGATCAACAGACAGAACTTTCCCCGTCTTGCCTCGCTCACGACCAGAGACCACGACAACCGTATCCCCTTTTCGAATTTTGCTTTTTCGGACTACTTCCACCATGCTCCTCGTTTGTTCTGCCCTACAAAACTTCAGGCGCTAAAGAAATGATCTTCATAAATTTCTTCCAGCGGAGCTCGCGGGCAACAGGACCGAATATGCGCGTTCCAATTGGCTCGCCATCTTTGTTGATCAACACGCATGCGTTCCGATCAAACTTAATATACGACCCATCTTCCCGGCGAACTTCCTTTGTGGTTCGGACGATGACAGCCCGGCTCACATCCCCCTTTTTCACGCCCGCCTGTGGGATCGCCTCCTTGACAGCCACTACCACGATATCACCCAGCGACGCATATCGCCGTCTCGTCCCCCCGAACACATGAAAACACATGGCCTGCTTGGCTCCGGAATTATCGGCCACATCCATATATGTATAGTTCTGAATCATCGCTATATTCCTACGCGCGGCAGTGAACCAAAGACCATCCGAAATACCGCTTCTTACTTTTCAGGTTGACCTTTTTCCATGACTTGAACCACACGCCAGTTCTTTTCTTTGCTTAACGGCCTCGTCTGAACGAGCTTGACCCGATCTCCCACTTTACACACTCCACCTTCATCGTGGGCTTTCAGTTTCGTCACCCGCCTAAGAACCTTCTTATAGACTGGATGAGTGACCGTTCGTGAAACCACGACAACAACCGTCTTTTGCATTTTGTTACTAACGACGTCACCATACCAATGACGGCGCTTTACTACCTCAGCCATAGCATCCTTTACTTTTTAGAGCCCTCTGTTCGGGCCTTCACTTGCTCAAGAATAGTTTTAACCCGCGCAATATCCCGTTTTGTTTTTCGGATTTGCATAGGATTCTCGAGACGTCCAGAGCCAAACTGAAAACGTAGACTGAACAGCTCTTGTACAAGTTGCTTTTCTTTATCGACAAGCTCACTCACCCCTAACTGCTGGAGCTCCTTGACGTCCAATGCCATACCCCCTGCTCCTCTTTATCCTCTCAAGAACCTTGGCCAAACTCGCCACGAACAACCAATTTCGTGGCAATCGACAACTTGTGCGATGCAAGACGAAACGCCTCTTTAGCAACCTCTTGGGTAACGCCATCCATCTCATAAAGGATCCTACCAGGCTTGACAACAGCAACCCAGTACTCAGGATTCCCCTTGCCCTTACCCATTCGAGTCTCGGCCGGCTTTTTCGTGATCGGTTTATCAGGGAAAATGCGTGTCCACACTTGCCCTCCGCGCTTCACGTATCGAGTAATCGCAATACGCGCGGCTTCAATTTGCCGGCTCGTCACCCATCCCGGCTCCAATGCCTTGAGACCAAATTCCCCAAGAGTAATTTGGCCCCCACGATAGGCCTTGCCGGTCATCCGGCCCTTTTGCATCTTTCTAAATTTAACTTTCTTAGGCGCTAACACAGGTCGATCTCCTCACCCAAATCGTCGTTCTAAAGATGATTCGGCCTTGAAGGGCTGCACAGGAAGAAGCTCTCCCTTGTAGATCCAGGTCTTTACCCCGATCTGCCCCATCGTCGTATGCGCTTCGGCGAATCCATAATCTATTTCAGCGCGGAGCGTATGTAGCGGAACACGCCCCTCTCGATACCATTCCGTTCGAGCAATTTCAGCACCACCCAGACGACCAGCCACCATGATCTTGATACCTTGAGCACCAAGCCTCAATGCAGACTGAACACTGCGCTTCATCGCCCTGCGAAATGCGACCCGCTTCTCAAGCTGAGTAGCAACATTTTCGCTAACCAGCTGAGCGTCAAGTTCTGGCTTCTTGATTTCCTTGACCGTAATATAAACCTGTCCCCCATACTGCTTTTCAAGGTCAGCCTTCAGCTTATCAACCTCAGCCCCCTTGCGTCCGATAATAATGCCAGGGCGAGCAGTATGAATAATCACTCTAGTCTGATCACCAGAACGCTCAATTTCAACTTTGGACACGCCGGCATGATACAGCCTTGCCTTAACCATCTTTCGGATCTTGACATCCTGATGGAGTAGTTTGGCGTAATCTTTACCTGCATACCAGCGCGAACTCCACGTATAGTTGTAGCCAAGCCGATAACCTATTGGATGTGTTTTCTGACCCATGCGTTATATGCCTCAATAGAGAGAAATGAGCTATTTTCTCTTACCCTGAATTTCGGGAGCCGTCACAACGACGGTAATGTGACTCGTACGCTTTTGTATTGCATTGGCCCGCCCCATCGACCTTGCACGCACACGCTTATATGTTGGACCACCATCAACGAAAGCCCTAGAGATGACCATTGATTCGCTATCGCCCATCTCTTTTAGCTCCGCATTGGCCACGGCGGAGCGGACGATTTTTTCAACGAGCCTCGCAGCATGGCGTGGCGTGTGTTTCAAGATGGCCAATACCATGGGCACTTGCTTCCCACGAATCAAATCAATTACTGGTCTTGCCTTCCGAGGCGCAACGCGAGCAAACTTTAGAACCGCACGTGCTTCAGTCATTTTCTAAACCCTGTTAGCCAATTGGATCCCAACAATCAATGAATCACGCGATACGTCAGACATTGATGATGAGCCAACCGATCAACCTTTCTACTTAAGTGCGACAGCCTTTTCAGATCTTGCATGGCCATGCCCCTTAAAAAACCTTGTTGGAGCGAACTCGCCAAGCTTATGACCGACCATGTTCTCAGTCACGAACACTGGAATAAACTTCTTCCCGTTATGAACCGCGAACGTATGGCCGATCATGTCAGGAATGACCGTTGACCGTCGCGACCACGTCTTGATTAACTTACGGTCCTTCGTCTCATTCATGCGCTCGACTTTTTCGAGAAGGTGACCGTCAACAAACGCCCCCTTACTTACCGATCTAGGCATTGCGAACTCCTGACTTACGTCGAGCAATAATGAATTTATCTGTTTTCTTATTCTGTCTCGTCTTGTACCCCTTAGTGGGAAGACCCCATGGAGAGACCGGGTGAGGATTCCCCTGTCCAGACTTTCCTTCACCACCTCCATGCGGATGGTCAACAGGGTTCATCACAACCCCTCGAACGTGAGGCTTCTTCCCCTTCCAACGATTCCGCCCGGCCTTTCCAACACTGACATTCTCATGGTCGACGTTACCAACTTGCCCAACAGTCGCCATGCAGGCCCCTAGGACTCGACGCATTTCACCTGACTTTAGACGCACCTGCACATACGCACCATCACGCCCCATGACCTGTGCAAACCCACCAGCACTTCGAATCAACTGACCTCCCTTTCCAACCTTCAACTCAAGGTTGTGGATGGTCGTACCAAGAGGCATATTCATCAAAGGAAGCGCATTCCCAGGTCTGATCTCCGCCTGAGGGCCAGATTGTATTTCATCATTTATGCTTAATCCGACAGGAGCTAATATATACCGCTTCTCTCCGTCCAGATATTTCAGGAGTGCAATTCGTGCTGATCGATTCGGATCGTACTCAATAGCCTCAACCCGAGCTGAAACTCCAACTTTATCGCGTAAGAAATCAATCGTGCGATAGAGCCTCTTGTGCCCTCCCCCACGAAACCTGACAGTCGTCCGACCATCGTTGTTGCGCCCTCCGCTTCGGAGATGGAAAGCAGTCAACGATTTCTCTGGCTTCTTTTTGGTTAACTCCTCGGTCACCACAGCCGTCATACCTCGACGACCAGGAGACGTAGGACGATACGACTTCAGTCCCATAATAATACTCCCACTTTTCACCCTTCACGAACAAGCCGACGACGAGACCCTACTAGGCGCTTTCGTACATCTCTAACTTTTCGCCCTGCTTAAGAGTCACCAGCGCCTTCTTCCAATCTGAACGCCTACCAGAGAATCGACCAAGTTTCTTAACTTTTCCACGAACATTCAGGACGTTGACCTTGTCAACCTTGACCTTTAACAACGCCTCGACGGCCAGCCTGATCTGAATGCGGTTTGCATCAGGATGGACCACAAAACCAACCGTATTCGTTGCTTCCCGAAGTGCGGTAAGCTTTTCCGTCAATAGTGGCCGAATCAAGATCCTGTGGCTATCAACTTTCATGACCACACCTCATTCACAGGGCCAAGCTCCCGCTCGGAAATCATGATCACTTGGGCGCGAACCACATCGTACACGTTCAGCTGATCAGCGCTAAGCACCTTCACAGCAGCGAGATTCCCGGCAGCCTTCAAGATGTCAGATTGATCCTTACCAACGATCACTAGCGCATGATCACCCCCAGTGAATTGCTTTAACGCTTGCGCTAGCAACTTCGTTCTTGGCTGCTGGAGGGAAAGATCAGACACAACAAACAATTTACTCTCTACCACCTTAGCTGACAATGCACTCTGCAGTGCAATACGATACTTCTTCTTGGGCATAGAATACGCATAACTTCTAGGCTTTGGCCCAAAAACACTTCCGCCATGGCGCCAGACAGGTGAGCGAAGAGACCCAGCCCTGGCACGCCCTGTATGCTTTTGCTTCCATGGCTTCTTACCAGAACCGCTGACTTCTCCTCGCCGCAAGGTAGAGGCCGTCCCCCTACGCTCACAGGCACGCTGCATGATGACTGCTTCATGAACTAAAGCAGCACGAGGCTCACAGCCGAATACCTGCGGAGATAAATCGACCGTTCCCACCTTCTTTTTTTGCAAATCAACGAGATCGATAGTAGGCATACTAGCTCTTTTTTGACTTTCGGACGACAACGAGGCCGCTAATGGCCCCAGGAATGGCCCCTCGGACAAAGAGGAGATTTTCATCAGACCGCGACTCAACGACCTTCAACCTCTGAACCGTGACACGCTCCGCCCCCATGTGACCAGGCAAGGTCTTCCCTTTCCACACACGAGAAGGAAACGAACTCGCCCCTATAGAACCTGGCGCCCGATGAAACATGGAACCATGAGACTCAGGACCACCCGCGTAGTGATGACGCTTCACGACACCCTGAAATCCCTTACCCTTGGATGTTCCGATGACGTCAACCCAATCACCCTTCTGAAACATGCCGACCGTTACCACTTGTCCGACAGTCGGATTTCCGTCTTTTTTAAACTCACGCAGGATTCGACTCGGTGCCACTTGGTTTTTCTTCAAGTGCCCTAGCTCTGACTTCGATAGCTTGCGCTCTTTGACTTCACCGAAAGAAAGCTGGACAGCTTCATATTGATCGCGTTCTTTCGTCTTTATCGATACCACTCGACACGGACCCGCCTCGATTATCGTCACTGGAGTTAAACGACTCTCATCGAAGACTTGGGTCATTCCCAACTTTTTTCCAATTAGACCATTCGTCATTGAGTCACCGCATCATTGAGAGGAACAGCACGATCATATCCAGCCTTAAACTCACGCGTCATCATAGCTTTATCTCTACATCTACTCCCGCTGCCAAATTCAGCTTCATCAAGGAATCCATCGTCTCAGGCGTTGGCTCCATAATATCAAGCAATCGCTTGTGTGTACGCATCTCAAATTGCTCACGAGATTTCTTATCGGCGTGCGTCGACCGTTGGACGGTAATCTTTTCAATCCGCGTAGGAAGCGGAATTGGCCCCACTACCCTAGCTCCACTGCGCCGAACAGTCTCAACAATCTCCGTAACCGACTGATCCAGCACTCGGTAGTCAAAACCCCTTAATCTTATCCTGATCCGCTGATCGACTTTCACGTCATTCACTCCTAACCTGTCAAGCAAACAGTTCCGTCTTACGCCAGAATTTCCGTCACGACCCCAGAACCCACGGTCTTGCCGCCCTCGCGCA